>NZ_JAVBIJ010000001.1:319375-638750 GCF_032193765.1 Rhodoferax potami | reverse complement strand
AAAGCAGCACCCATATCAGCACCCTTGCCGTGCTGAACCAAAATCAGTCCGATCATCGCGATCGCCGACAGCAACTGGATGCTCAAAATAATAGTAATCACAACGTTCATAAATTTCTCCTTGATTCAAATTCAAAAAATAGTTTAGGCGGCGGCTGCAATCGTCAGAAAGTCCGGCGCTTTCAAAGAAGCTCCACCCACCAAACCACCATCAATGTCCTTTTGCGCGAGCAGTTCCGCAGCATTCGATGCGTTCATGCTGCCACCGTACAAGATGTGCATGCGATCTGCATGCGGTGTTGCAGCCAGAAGCTGAGCCCGCAGCACTGCATGGACTTCTTGGGCTTGAGCGGGTGTGGCAGTTTTACCGGTGCCAATGGCCCAGACAGGCTCATAGGCAACCACGATTTCGCTGATGCAATGCCCGTTGGTGTGAATCACCGCTGCCAGCTGCCGCTTGACGACCTCTTCCGTCTTGCCGGCTTCACGCTCAGCCAAGGTTTCACCCACACATACGATGGGGGTCACACCAGCGGCCAAGGCCTTTTGGGTTTTCACTGCCACGGTAGCATCGGTTTCGCCGTGGTATTGACGCCGCTCAGAGTGACCCACGATCACATAGCGCACACCACATTCACGCAACATGGCCGCTGAGATTTCACCCGTGTAGGCACCAGAGTCATACGCGGACACATCCTGTGCACCCAAACCGATGTCCGAGTTTTGAACCAGCTGCGCCACTTGCGACAAATACACCGCTGGCACGCAGATCGCCATCTGGCAGGACGCTCCCGCGAGGCCTGCGCGCAAGGCCTCTACAAGAGCCGCATTGGCAGCTGCGCTGCCGTTCATCTTCCAATTGCCCGCAATCAGTTTCTTTTTCATGCAGATTCCCAATTCAACACAAGTTTCCCGATATGGGCGTTGCTTTCCATCACACTGTGTGCGGCGGCAGCTGCCGTGCCACCATCGGCCCCGGATACAGCAAATTGTCGAAACACCACAGGACGCACCTCTTTGCGCGACAACAAGGGCCACACCTCTTGGCGCAAGGCCTTGGCGATAGCAGCCTTGAATGCCACAGGGCGCGCGCGCAACGTAGAACCGGTGACCGTTAAGCGCTTGCGCAAGATGGCACCCGCATTGACCTCCGCATGAACACCGCCCTGAACGGCAATCAACACCAACCGGCCATCATCCGCCAAGCAGTTCACTTCTTTGCCGAGGTATGAACCCGCCACCATATCCAGGATCACATCTACGCCACGCCCTTGGGTCAAGCCCATGACCTGCGCCTCAAAATCGTCCGTCCGATAATTGATCGCATGGTCTGCGCCCAGAGCAATACAAGCTTGGCACTTTTCGTCCGTGCCCGCCGTGACGATTACAGTGGCACCGCGTGACTTAGCGAGTTGGATCGCAGTCACCCCGATACCACTACTGCCCCCTTGGATTAACAAGGTTTCTCCGGCCTTCAATGCGCCGCGGTCGAACACATTCGACCAGACGGTAAAAAATGTTTCCGGCAGGCTGGCGGCATCCACCAAGGTCCATCCATCGGGCACTGACAGGCACTGCGCAATCGGTGCGACGCAGAACTCTGCATAGCCGCCACCCGCCACGAGGGCGCACACGGGAGTCCCGATATCCAAACCGGCGAGCGCAAGCTCCGCACGATCCCCATCAACGATATATCCAGCGACCTCCAAGCCCGGAATGTCCGAGGCACCGGCGGGCGCAGGATATTTGCCCAATCGCTGCAACACGTCCGGACGATTGACGCCGCTGGCCGCTACACGAATCAGTAACTCCCCTGCCCCTGCAACAGGCGCAGGCCGATCCACCAGACGCAAAACGTCCGGCGCACCGGGAGAGGATATTTCAAATGCTCGCATATCGAATTGACCGGTAGCGCCCGCCAAGCTTGCGCAAGCTGCTACCAAATCAATAGCAGACCAACGATTACTCTTGCGCAGGACGCTCGATCAAGGCCTTCATGGATAGCTTGATGCGGCCCTTTTCGTCGGTCTCCAGAACCTTGACCTTGACGATCTGGCCTTCAGACAGGTAGTCAGTGACCTTTTCGACGCGCTCGTGAGCGATCTGGCTGATGTGCAACAAGCCGTCCTTGCCGGGCAGCAGGTTGACCAGCGCACCGAAGTCCAGAATCTTGGTGATCGGGCCTTCATACACCTTGCCGATTTCGACTTCAGCCGTGATCTGCTCGATGCGCTTCTTGGCCAGCTCTGCCTTCTCAGGATCGCTGGAAGCGATGGTGATCGTGCCGTCTTCCTCGATGTTGATCTGGGTGCCGGTCTCTTCGGTCAGTGCACGGATCACAGAACCGCCCTTGCCGATCACATCACGGATCTTTTCGGGGTTGATCTTGAAGCTGAACAGACGCGGTGCGAAGTTGGACACTTCGGTACGCGCTTCCGCCATGGACTTTTGCATTTCGCCCAGGATGTGTACGCGCGCTTCCTTGGCCTGAGCCAAAGCCACTTGCATGATTTCCTTGGTGATGCCTTGGATTTTGATGTCCATCTGCAGCGCAGTAATACCGTTGGTAGTACCAGCAACCTTGAAGTCCATATCGCCCAGGTGATCTTCGTCACCCAAGATGTCGGTCAACACGGCGAAGCGGTTTTCTTCCTTGATCAGGCCCATGGCGATACCGGCCACGTGTGCCTTCAAAGGCACGCCAGCGTCCATCAAGGACAAGCAGCCGCCGCACACGGAAGCCATGGAAGACGAGCCGTTGGACTCGGTAATTTCCGACACCACGCGCAGAGAGTAAGGGAACTCTTCTTTGGTAGGCAACACAGCGACCAGAGCGCGCTTGGCCAAACGGCCGTGACCGATTTCGCGGCGCTTGGGCGTACCCACGCGGCCGGTTTCGCCAGTGGCGAAGGGAGGCATGTTGTAGTGCAGCATGAAGCGGTCTTCGTACTCACCGCTCAAAGCGTCGATACGCTGCGCATCGCGCTCGGTACCCAAGGTGGCGATCACCAACGCCTGGGTTTCACCACGTGTGAACAAGGAAGAGCCGTGGGTGCGGGGCAGCACGCCGTTGCGGATTTCGATAGCGCGCACTGTGCGTGTATCGCGACCGTCGATACGGGGCTCGCCTGCCAGAATCTGGCCGCGCACGATCTTGGCTTCGATGTCAAACAGCATGCCTTCGACCTTGACGCTGTCGAACTCAACGCCGTCGGCCTTCAAACCGGCGAACACGTCTGCGTAGGCAGCGCGGCAGGCTTGGGTACGGGCTTGCTTGTTACGGATTTGATAAGCGGCAACCAGCTTGTCTTTGCCGTGGGCATCGACCTTCGCGATCAAGGCTTCATCACGGGCAGGAGCCTTCCAGTCCCACACGGGCTTGCCGGCGTCACGCACCAGTTCATGGATGGCGTTGATGGCGGCCTTGCTCTGCTCGTGGCCGTAAACCACAGCACCCAACATCACTTCTTCGGACAGCTGTTGTGCTTCGGATTCGACCATCAACACAGCGGCTTCGGTACCGGCAACTACCAAGTCCATGATGGAGTCTTTGCGTGCAGTCTGTCCGGGGTTCAACACGTATTCGCCGTTGACGTAACCCACGCGGGCTGCGCCGATCGGGCCGTTGAACGGGATGCCAGACACGGACAGAGCCGCGCTCACTGCGATCATGGCAGCGATGTCAGCGTCCACTTCGGGGTTCAGGGACACGGTGTGCACCACAACGTGCACTTCGTTGAAGAAGCCTTCGGGGAACAGGGGGCGGATGGGTCGGTCGATCAGACGGCTGGTCAGCGTTTCAAACTCGCTGGGGCGGCCTTCGCGTTTGAAGAAGCTGCCCGGGATCTTGCCTGCGGCGTACGACTTTTCCAGGTAGTCAACAGTCAAGGGGAAGAAGTCTTGGCCGGGCTTGCCTTCGGTCTTGCCGACCACAGTGGCCAACACGACGGTGCCGTCCATATCCAACAGCACAGCGCCGGTGGACTGGCGTGCGATTTCGCCGGTTTCCATGGTGACGGTGTGTTGGCCCCATTGGAAAGTCTTAGTAACTTTATTGAAAATGCTCATGGTGGTTCTCCTGTGAGTATCGAGTTTTATCGGGGGGTGCAGGCCACCCCGCCACAGCCCGGATTCCACAACACAGTCCACGATGCCATTCCAGAAACACTGCCCGATTGAGGGCAACGGCTTTGGAATGACACAGCTTCGTTCTGTTTTTGCGGTCTCCGAAGTAAAAAACGCCTGAGCTAGTGACCTAACTCAGGCGTTCGTCATTCAGTCAGTCGCTTACTTACGCAGACCCAACTTGGCGATCAGGGCCACATAGCGGTCGTGGTCCTTGGAGTTCAAGTAGTCCAACAGCTTACGGCGACGGCTCACCATACGCAGCAAACCGCGGCGACCGTGGTGGTCTTTGGCGTGGGTCTTGAAGTGGGGTGTCAGCTCGTTGATACGGGCTGTCAACAGTGCCACTTGCACTTCTGGGCTACCTGTGTCGGTAGCGGAACGGGCGTTGTCTTTGACAACAGCAGCTTTGATGCTGGAAGCGATCATGTATTTTCCTTTTGTGTTCTGACTTGCGCCAGGTGCTGGAATGGCTCTTGGCGTGCGCCTTGCCCAATGCAAAGCCATTCGATTATAGCCCGAAGCACACCCTCCGCGAAGCAGGGCTTCAGCCAACGCGCTCCGGATTGCGCTTACCCTTGCGCAGCAAACGCCCTGCAAACCCGCACCACATAACGCCTTTGGCGCCATTTTCAAGAGGCATTTTTAGAGTTTAAATTCCTACAGATTGGCTTGAATTGCACCCCGCTGCGCTCAGTTAGGGAACAAGCGGCAATCACGGTGAGCGCCGCGCAAGATAAGGAATCCCATCATGTTCTTCGCCACTGCCCCCGCCGCCTTTCAAGCCTCTCTGCGCCGCCCTGCCCACTCCGGCAGTGCTCATGCGGTCGAGCGCTTTTTGAGCGACGCACTCCTCTCAGCCCGCCAAGCCGGCACCACCTACACCCAGGACGACACCAGTTTCACCTTGAGCCTGGACATGCCCGGTATCGCCAAGGAGCACCTGCGCATCGCGATTGACGGTGCGGTGGTCCGCATCCAAAGCAAGGACGACGCCCCCCGCCACTACCGCGCCGCTTACGAGTTGCCCCAAGAGGTGGACAGCGCCTTGAGCGAGGCCAAACTCGAAAACGGCGTGCTCACGCTCAAATTGGCCAAAAAGGTACCCGTGGATACCTCGGCAGAGCTCACGATCCAGTAAGTCACCCCACGCCCCAGCGCTGCACTCACGTGCACGCGCTATCAAAAAAAGAGCTTCCCGCGCTTGATTTGCGAGCGCCGGAGGCTCTTTTCACAAGGAATGCAGGGGCCAGCGCGGCTTGACGTCAAACGCGTAGTCGGTCACCGCGTTTTGCAAGCCACTTTGCAGCCGCATCGCAGCGGCCATGGCGATCATGGCACCGTTGTCGGTGCACAAATGCAGCTCAGGGTAATGCACCCGGACGCCGCGCTTGGCGCACTCGGCATTGAGCTGCTCCCGCAGTTTGCGGTTGGCCCCCACGCCACCGGCCACCACCAGGCGCTTGAGACCGGTTTGCTTCAAGGCCGTGACCGACTTCTTCAGCAAGACCTCCACAATCGCGGATTGGGTGGATGCCGCCAGATCCGCCTGCTGTTGCGCAGGCAAAGCCTGAAAACTGGTGACGCCGCCGGCAGCCAACATGCGCTGGCTTTGCACCAGCACCGCGGTTTTGAGGCCGGCAAAAGAAAAATCGAGGTTGCCGCTGTGCAACAAAGGGCGTGGCAAGGCATAAGCCCTCGGGTCACCCGACTCGGCCAACTTGGACAACAAGGGTCCGCCGGGATAGGCCAGCCCCATGAGCTTGGCAGATTTGTCAAAGGCCTCACCCGCCGCATCGTCGATGGTCTCGCCCAGCAGCTCGTAGTGGCCTACGCCGTCCACCCGCATCAGCTGGGTGTGCCCGCCGGATACCAGCAAGGCCACGAACGGGAACTCTGGCGGGTCTTCACTCAAAAAAGGCGACAGCAAGTGCCCTTCCAGGTGGTGCACGCCCAACACCGGTTTGCCCAGTGCCGCGCCCAATGCACACGCCACACCCGCCCCCACCAGCAACGCGCCGGCCAAACCGGGGCCACGGGTGTAAGCCACCACATCCACCTCTTGCAGGCTGCGGCCGCTCTCACTCAACACTTGTCGGGTCAAGGGCAGCACACGGCGTATATGGTCGCGGCTGGCCAGCTCCGGCACCACGCCACCAAAGGCTTGGTGCATCTCGATCTGGCTGTGCAGGGCGTGTGCCAGCAGCGTGGGCACGGCATCACCTTGTGACTGCACCATCGCCACCCCAGTTTCGTCACACGAAGACTCAATCCCCAACACCAGCATGCTTGATTCCTTTAGAGGGGCCGAGTGTAGAGGATGCCCCTCCAACCCGGCCAGACCCACCGGGATTCACAGACAATTGGCGCGAATCTTGCAACTCACTGACCCATGACAGAACCCCTGCGCATCGTTGTGATTACCTCAGACCTGGCGGTGCAAGACCCCGAGGACACCCATGCGCAAGACCAGGCCGACCGCTCGCGCAGCCTGCGCATTGGGCTGCTGGAAAGTGGCTTCAACCTGATTGCCTCTTTGCCGGCCGATGTGTTTTTGACCGAGCGGCTGGCGCAACTCCAGCCCGACATGGTCATTGTGGATGCCGAGAGCGACGCCCGCGACGCCCTCGAGCATGTGGTCATGGCCACCCGCGACGAGCGCCGTCCGATCGTGATGTTCACCAACGACCACGACAGCCGCACCGCCCGCGAGGCGGTGGCAGCCGGGGTGTCGGCCTACATCGTGGCAGGCTTGCAGCCGGAGCGGATCCGCCCCATTCTCGATGTCGCCATGGCCCGCTTTGAACAAGAGCAGGCCTTACGCCGCGAACTGGCCGACACCCGCAACGAGCTCCACGAGCTCTCCAGCGCACTGCAAGACCGCAAGGTGATCGACCGGGCCAAGGCCCTGTTGATGCAACGCCAGTCCCTCTCGGAAGAGACGGCTTACGCCAAACTGCGTAAAACCGCGATGGACAAGAACCTGAAGATCGTCGAGGTCGCCCAGCGCATGCTGGATGTCGCCGACCTGCTGGGCTAAACGACGGCACAAGGCCTGAAATGGTGCACTGCACACAAGCAGTGCATCCACACACCGTGAACCCGCCCACCCAGCGGTTATGAATAAAAAGTGCACCTAGCGCCCGAATATATTGCGCAGGTAGCTCTCTTTTTCATAGCAAATAGACACTCACAACAGTTGGCACAGACATTGCATTAGTCCATTCGAGACCGGCAACGGTCATGCAAACGCCCCGTCCAACGGCGGGCGGGGTGAATGCATAAGGACAAAGGCGTCCCCACAGCTTCGAGAGCGCACAGCGCATCGGGGCCTGTGTGGACGCCTTTTTTGTTTTCTGGTTTTGTTTTGTGTGTTTAACCCTTCTGGAGCGAGTTCTATGACAGATCTTCTGAAAGCCAAACTGAGCCGCCGCGCGGTTCTGCAAACTGCAGCCGTCGGTGCCGCGGGCATCAGCCCTGCCCTGCGTTCGGTGGTGTATGCCGCAGGGTCGGATGCGCCGGAGAAAACCGAAGTCAAGATCGGCTTTATCCCGCTGACCGATTGCGCCAGCGTGGTCATGGCCTCGGTGTTGGGCATTGACCAGAAATACGGCGTCAAGATCATCCCTAGCAAAGAAGCCTCCTGGGCGGGTGTGCGCGACAAATTGGTCAGCGGCGAGCTCGACTTTGCCCACGTGCTGTACGGCCTGGTCTATGGCGTGCACCTCGGCATCGGCGGCCCCAAGAAAGACATGGCCGTTTTGGCCACCCTCAACAACAACGGCCAGGCGATCACTCTGTCCAAGAAGCTGGCCGACAAGGGCGCTGTGGACGGCCCGGGCCTGGCCAAACTGATGGCCGCAGAAAAGCGCGAGTACACCTTTGCCCAGACCTTCCCCACCGGCACCCACGCCATGTGGCTGTACTACTGGATGGCGGCCAATGGCATCAACCCGATGAAGGACTCCAAGGTCATCACCGTGCCGCCACCCCAGATGGTGGCCAACATGCGTGTTGGCAATATGGATGGCTTCTGCGTGGGCGAGCCCTGGAACCACCGCGCCATCATTGATGGCATCGGCGTAACCGCCGCAACCACCCAGGACATCTGGAAAGACCACCCTGAAAAAGTGCTGGGCACCACCGGAGACTTTGTCAAAAAGTACCCCAACACCGCCCGCGCCGTGACCGCCGCCATCCTGGAAGCCGGCAGATGGATTGACGCCAGCTTGTCTAACAAAAACAAGATGGCCGAAACGATTGCCGACAAGAGCTATGTCAACACCAGCGTGGACGCGATCAACCAACGCATTCTGGGCCGCTACCAGAACGGCATGGGCAAGACCTGGGACGACCCGAACTTCATGAAGTTTTACAACGACGGTGCGGTCAACTTCCCCTACCTGTCGGACGGCATGTGGTTCCTGACCCAGCACAAGCGTTGGGGCTTGCTCAAAGACCACCCTGACTACCTGACCGTGGCCAAGCAGATCAACCAGATCGACATCTACAAGCAAGCCGCCACGGCCAGCAAGACCCCGCTGCCCAAGAGCGACATGCGCAGCAGCAAGTTGATGGACGGCGTGGTCTGGGATGGCAAAGATCCCAAGAAATACGCCGACGGTTTCAAGATCAAAGCATAAGGAAGCCCCACCATGGTCAGCGCCGTTTTTCATTCGCCGATAGCCACTGCCGACGACGGCACTGCTATCAAAACAGAAGCTGCCAGCGCAGATTTGACGGGCGCCAAGGCCCCAAAGTATGCCCCAACAAGCGCGCCGGCACCCGCCGCTGCGCCTGGCTTTGATTGGAGCGGCCTGATGCTCAAGGTGTTGCCACCCGTTTTCGGGCTGGCACTGCTGATCGGCATCTGGGCCATGGTGAGCATCGGCACGGCCAGCTCCATCCCCAGCCCGCTGGAGACCTGGAAGCAGGCGGTCGTGATCTTCAGCGACCCGTTTTACAGCAAGGGGCCGAACGACCAGGGCGTGGGCTGGAACATCTTGTACTCGCTGCAGCGCGTCGCTTTGGGCTTCGGCCTCGCGGCGGTGGTGGGCATTCCGGTGGGCTTTTTGATCGGGCGGTTTGAGTTCTTGAGCCGCATGTTCAACCCGCTCATCAGCCTGCTGCGCCCCGTATCGCCACTGGCCTGGTTGCCGATTGGTTTGCTGGTATTCAAGGGTGCGAACCCGGCCGCCATCTGGACCATCTTTATCTGCTCCATCTGGCCCATGATCATCAACACCGCCGTGGGCGTGCAGCGCGTGCCGCAGGACTACATGAACGTGGCCCGCGTGCTCAACCTGAGCGAGTGGAAGATTGTTACCAAGATCCTGTTCCCCTCGGTGCTGCCCTACATGTTGACCGGCGTGCGCTTGGCGGTGGGCACAGCCTGGCTAGTGATCGTGGCCGCGGAGATGCTGACCGGCGGCGTGGGCATCGGCTTCTGGGTGTGGGACGAGTGGAACAACCTCAACGTCAAGAACATCATCATCGCCATCTTCGTGATCGGCATCGTGGGCCTTTTGTTGGAGTTCGCCCTTATTAAGTTGGCAACTGCATTCACATTTGAAGAGGTGAAGTCATGAGCATCGAATCCATGAACGCCAAGTACATCGAAATCCAGGGCGTGGACCAAACCTTCAAGACCAAGAAGGGCTTGTTTCCCGCGCTGCGCAACATCAACCTCAACGTGGCCAAGGGCGAGTTTGTGGCGCTCATCGGTCACAGCGGTTGCGGCAAGTCCACCTTGCTCAACCTGATTGCCGGTTTGACCATGCCCACCCAAGGCTCGCTGATCTGCGCCAGCCGCGAAATTGCCGGCCCCGGTCCTGAGCGTGCCGTGGTGTTCCAGAACCACTCGCTGCTGCCCTGGCTGACCTGTTTCGAGAACATTTACCTTGGGGTGGAGCGCGTGTTCGGCACCCGCAACCCCGGCGCGCCGGCGGAGACCAAAGCGCAGCTCAAGGCCCGCACCGATGCTGCACTGGCTCTGGTGGGCCTGACGGCAGCCGCCCAAAAGCGCCCCGGTGAGATCAGCGGCGGTATGAAGCAGCGCGTAGGTATTGCCCGTGCGCTGGCCATGGAGCCCAAAGTGCTGCTGATGGACGAGCCCTTTGGCGCGCTCGATGCGCTGACCCGCGCCAAGCTGCAAGACGAGCTACTGGAAATCGTGGCCCGCACCGAGAGCACGGTGGTCATGGTGACCCACGATGTGGACGAAGCCGTGCTGCTGTCCGACAAGATTGTGATGATGACCAATGGCCCGGCCGCCACCATCGGCGAAGTGCTGAGCGTGAACCTGCCCCGCCCTAGATCCCGCGTGGCTTTGGCTGATAGCCCGGAGTACCTGGGTTACCGCAAGGCGGTGATTGACTTTTTGTACACCCGCCAAGCCCACGTCGAAAAAGCCGCTTGAGGAGCTACACCATGGACATGCGCGTTAAACCAAAACAAAAACTCGTGATGATCGGCAACGGCATGGCCGGTGTGCGGACCATTGAAGAGCTACTCAAGGTCGCACCGGACCTGTATGACATCACAGTCTTCGGTGCCGAGCCACACCCCAACTACAACCGCATTCTGCTGAGCCCCGTACTCGCCGGTGAGCAGACCTTGGACGAGATCGTGCTCAACTCCTTTGAGTGGTATGCAGAGAACGGCATCACCTTGCATGCCGGCAAAAAAGTGACCGAGGTGGACCGCGTCAAACACGTGGTGAAGGCGTCCGATGGCACCGAGGCCGAGTACGACCGCTTGCTGATTTGCACCGGCTCCAACCCTTTCATCCTGCCCGTGCCCGGCAAGGACCTGGATGGCGTAATCGCTTACCGCGACATTGCAGACACCAACGCCATGATCGAGGCGGCCACCAAATACAAACACGCCGTCGTCATCGGCGGTGGCCTGCTGGGTCTGGAAGCTGCCAACGGCCTGATGCTGCGCGGCATGCAAGTCACCGTGGTGCATGTGCAGCCCACGCTGATGGAGCGCCAGCTCGACACCGTGGCCGGTGGTTTGCTGCAGAAGTCGCTGGAAGAGCGCGGCCTGAAGTTCCTGATGGGGGCCCAAACCCAAGAGCTGGTCGGCGACGAGAGCGTGGACGGCAAGCCGGGCCGTGTGAAAGCCATCAAGTTCAAAGACGGCACCGAGGTACCTGCCGACCTCGTCGTCATGGCCGTGGGCATTCGCCCCAACACCGAGCTGGCGCAGAGCATGCGCCTGCATGTGGACCGCGGCATCGTGGTCACCGACACCATGCAGACCGTGACCGACGCGCGCATCTACAGCGTGGGTGAATGCGCCGCCCACCGCGGCATTGCTTATGGCCTGGTCGCGCCCCTGTTTGAGCAGGCCAAAGTGGCGGCCAACCACCTGGCCGAGTACGGCATTGGCCGCTACCAGGGCTCGCTCACCTCCACCAAACTCAAGGTCACCGGCATCGACCTGTTCTCTGCCGGCAACTTTACCGGGGGTGAAGGGTTTGAAGAGATCGTGATGAGCGACCCCTTCGGTGGCGTGTACAAAAAGCTCGTGATCAAGGACGACAAGCTCGTGGGTGCCTGCATGTACGGCGACACCGTGGACGGCAGCTGGTATTTCAAATTGTTGCGCGAAGGCCGCAATGTGGCAGACATTCGCGACAAGCTGATGTTCGGCGAAGGTGGCGCCAACATCGGCGACGTGGGCCACCAGGGCCAGAACAAAGCAGCCGCCATGGCCGACAGCGACGAGGTCTGCGGCTGCAACGGTGTCACCAAGGGCACCATCTGCAAGGCCATCAAGGAGAAAGGTCTGTTCACCCTGGACGAAGTGAAAAAGCACACCAAGGCCAGCGCGTCCTGTGGCTCTTGCACCGGCTTGGTGGAGCAAATCATCATGTTCACCGCCGGCGGCGACTACTCCGCCACGCCCAAGAAGAAGGCCATGTGTGGCTGCACCGACCATAGCCACCAGGAAGTGCGCGACGCCATCTTCGCCAACAAGTACCTCACGATTGCCGACGTGCAAAAGAACATGGGCTGGAAGACCCCCAACGGCTGCTCCAGCTGCCGCCCTGCGTTGAACTACTACTTAATCAGCAGCTGGCCCAAGCTCGCCAAGGATGACCCGCAAAGCCGCTTCATCAACGAGCGCAGCCACGCAAACATCCAGAAGGACGGCACCTACTCCGTCATTCCGCGCATGTGGGGTGGCGAGACCACGGCCGACGAGCTGCGCCGCATTGCGGACGCGGTGGACAAGTTCAAGATCCCCACCGTCAAGGTCACCGGCGGCCAGCGCATCGACTTGCTGGGCGTGAAGAAAGAAGACTTGCAAGCCGTGTGGCAAGACATCGGCATGCCCAGCGGCCACGCTTACGCCAAAGCATTGCGCACGGTGAAAACCTGCGTGGGCAGCGAGTGGTGCCGCATGGGCACCTAGGACAGCACCCAGATGGGCAAAGACCTGGAGCGCGCCCATTGGCGCATGTATGCCCCGCACAAGGTGAAGTACGCCGTCTCCGGCTGCCCGCGCAACTGTGCCGAGGCTGGCATCAAGGACGTGGGCATCATCGGCGTGGACAGCGGCTGGGAGATGTACATCGCCGGCAACGGCGGCATCAAAACCGAAGTGGCGCACTTCTTTGTGAAGCTCAAAACCGCAGAAGAAGTGCTGGAGTACACCGGTGCCTTCATGCAGCTCTACCGCAAAGAGGGCTGGTACCTCGAGCGCACGGTGCACTTTGTCAGCCGTGTGGGCCTGGACTATGTGAAGAAGCGCATCCTCGAAGATGCCGAAGGCCGCAAGGCCCTGAACGAAGAGCTGCTGTTCGCACTCGACGGTGAGCCCGACCCGTGGTTCGATTTTCAGGATGCACAGGTCGACACCCGCCAGTTCGCGCCGGTAGCCGTCGCCTGAGCAAGGGAGGAGCCGACATGCAACGCCGAAGCCTGATCACAGCCGCCGCTGCGAGTGCCCTAGCACTCGCCCTGCCCGCCGCAAACGCGCAGGTGGCGGACCTGAGCGACGCCATCAACAAAGCCGGCCGTCAGCGCATGCTGAGCCAGCGCATGGGCAAGGCCTGGCTGGCCATGCTGCTGAGCGTGGAGAAAACCAGCGCCCAGCTGGTGTTGGACAAGTCGATCACCCTGTTCGACCGGCAGCTACTAGAGCTCAAAGCCTTTGCGCCCAACCCCGAGGTGCTGGCCACGTACACCAAGCTCGATAGCGCCTGGAGCGATTACAAAACCCTATTGGTTGGCAAAGCACCAACCCGCGAGGCAGCGGCCGCCCTGCTGCAGCAAGACGCCAAGGTGCTGGCACTCGCCCACCAGGGCACCCAGCAGTACGAGGCGGCACTGGCCAAGCCGGTGGGCAAACTGGTGAACGTCGCAGGGCGCCAGCGCATGCTGAGCCAGCGCATGGCCAAGTACTACCTAGCCACCACCTTGCCGGTGGATGCCGCGACCGCAGGCATGGAGCTCAACAAAGCGCGCAGTGAATTCACTGCCGCGATGCAGCTGCTCAAAAGCGCACCGGAAGCTACCTCGCGCATCAAAGATGAGCTGGCCCTCGGAGACGCACAGTGGGTGTTTTTTGACAATGCCTTGCAGAACCTGCAAGAGGGCGCGCAACGCCCACGCCCGATGGCGGATGTGTACCTGGCCAGCGAAAACCTGCTCACCGTGATGGACCGGGTGACCGGCCTGTATGCGGCCATCAAAACCTCTTAAACACCAAATAAGCCTCTGGCGCTCACAAAACGTGCGCCTATAGCTATCAAAACAATAGCATTCAGGAGAAACCGCATGACCGAATGGACCCGCATTTGCACCCTTGAAGACATCCCCGTGCTGGGCTCCCGCCGCGTGGAACGCAGCACCGGACTCGATGTCGCCGTCTTCCGCAACAGCCAGGACGAAGTGTTTGCCCTGCTGGACCGTTGCCCGCACAAGGGCGGCCCGCTCTCGCAAGGCATTGTGTTCGGCACCAGCGTGGCCTGCCCGCTGCACAACTGGACCATCGGCCTGTGCGACGGCCAGGCCAGCGCGCCTGATGAAGGCTGCACACCCAAATTCAGCGTGAAGCTGGAAGAGGGCGTGGTGTACCTCAATGCAGCCGAGCTTCAGAATCACGGCACCGATTTGGTGCGCCCCATGGCGGGGCCGAAACCACGCCCCACCACCGCAGCTTGACGCACCATGGATTTGGTCAAGGAAACCAAAAGCACCTGCCCCTACTGCGGTGTGGGCTGTGGCGTCATCATCCAGAGTTCGGGCAATCAGATCACCGGCGTCAAGGGCGATCCGCAGCACCCGGCCAACTTCGGGCGGCTGTGCTCCAAGGGCAGCACGCTGCACTTGACCGCCACCGCCGAAGTCACGCTGCAAACCCGCTTGCTGCAGCCCCTGCAGCGCCTGCAACGGGGTGCCACGCCGGAGCCAGTGACGTGGGACAGCGCCCTGCACACCGCCACCACCAAGTTTGCCCAAGTGATCCGCGACCACGGGCCGGACGCTGTGGGCTTTTACGTGAGCGGCCAGTTGCTCACCGAGGACTACTACGTCTTCAACAAGCTGGCCAAGGGCCTGATCGGCACCAACAACATCGACACCAACTCCCGCCTGTGCATGAGCAGCGCGGTGGCTGGCTACAAAAAAACACTGGGCGCCGACTCGCCACCTGCCAGTTACGAAGACCTAGGCCTTGCCAGCACGCTGTTCATCGCCGGCTCGAATGTGGCCTATGCCCACCCCATCCTCTTCCGCCGCATTGAAGACGCCAAGGCCGCCAACCCCGAGCTGAAAATCGTGGTGCTCGATGTGCGCCGCACCGACACCGCCGAGTCCGCAGACCTGTTCCTGCAAATCCAACCCGGCACCGACGTGATGCTGTTCAACGGCATGCTGCATCTCATGCTGTGGGAAGGCTGGACGGACGCAGCCTATATTGCCGCCCACACCGAAGGCTTTGATGCGCTCAAGGCGCTGGTGCGTGACTGCACGCCTGACGCGGTGGCCGCCGTCTGCGGCATCCGTAAGGCAGAGCTGATGGAGGCTACGCGCCTGTTTGCGCAGTCCAGCGCCACCCTCAGCCTGTATTGCATGGGGCTGAACCAGTCCAGCGCCGGCACCGCTAAAAACACCGCCCTCATCAACCTGCACCTGGCCACCGGCCAGATCGGCAAGCCGGGCGCCGGGCCGTTCAGCCTGACCGGCCAGCCCAACGCCATGGGCGGGCGCGAGGTAGGTGGCTTGGCCAACCTGCTCTCCGCCCACCGCGACCTAGCCAACCCCACCCACCGCGCCGAAGTGGCCGCACTCTGGGGTGTGGCCAACGTGCCCGAGAAGCCCGGCAAAACCGCGATCGAAATGTTCCAAGCAGCTGCCGATGGCGAAATCAAAGCCCTGTGGATTGCCTGCACGAACCCGGCCCAAAGCCTGCCCGACCAAGCCACCGTGCGCCGCGCCTTGGAGCGCGCCGAATTCGTGGTGCTGCAAGAAGCCTTTGCCACCACGGCCACTGCCCGCTACGCCGACCTGCTGCTGCCCGCCACCACCTGGGGCGAGAAAGAGGGCACGGTCACCAACAGCGAACGCCGCATCTCCAGAGTACGCACCGCAGTCGCGGCACCCGGCCCGCAAGACAAGGGCCCGCGCCACGACTGGGCGATTGCCGTGGACTTTGCGCAGCGCTTGGAATCTGCATTGGGCCGCACACCTGCCTTGCCTACGCTATTCCCTTACCCCACGCCCGAGTCGGTCTGGAACGAGCACCGCGAAAGCACACGCGGCCGCGACCTGGACATCACCGGCATGAGCTATTCGCAACTGGAAGCAAGCCCGCTGCAATGGCCCATGCCCGAAGGCGCCACCAGTGGCAAAGTGCGCTTGTATGAAGACGGCATATTTCCCACCCCCAATGGCCGCGCCCGCTTTGTAGCCGCGCCCTACACCCCGGTGGCAGAGCAACGCGAAGCCCGCTACCCCTTCGCCCTGACCACCGGCCGCCTGCGTGACCAGTGGCACGGCATGAGCCGCACCGGCACCCTGGGCCGCTTGTTCGGCCACGTGCGCGAGCCTGCCTTGCACATGCACCCGCAAGACATGGCGCGGCGGTTGATCACCGAGGGCGACCTGGTGCACATCACCAGCAAGCGCGGCTCCATCCTCGCGCCGGTGCAGGCCAGCACCGAAGTGGGCTTGAGCCAGGTGTTTCTGCCCATGCACTGGGGCGACGAATTTTTGAGCGGCCAGAGCAACACCGGCGAGCGCTTGGGCGGCGTGAACGCACTGACCAGCCCCGTGTTTTGCCCCGACTCCAAACAACCCGAACTCAAACACGCTGCTGTCAAGGTGCTCAAAGCCGACATGCCCTGGGGCGTGACAGCTCTGGCCTGGTTGCCCGCCGACAAGGTGCTGGCCCGCCGCACCGAGCTGCAGGCCTTGATGGCGCGCTTTGAGTTCGCCAGCTGCGCGCTCTTCGGCAACGATGCCGCTTTGGGCCAAGCTGGGCGCACCGGCGTCATGTTCCGCGCGGCAGGCAGTGCCCCGCCGGATGAGGCGCTGCTGGCGCAGATCGAAGCCCTTTTGGACCTGCAAGGGCCAGACGCCGTGCGCTATGCCGACCCCAAGCGCGGCCAGCGCCGTGTGGTGCGGCTGCAGCGCAGCACAGTGAATGCCACGTTGGAAGGCTTTTTGCTCAGCGGCGACACCCAAGCCCGCGATTGGATGGCCGCCCTGCTGCGCGAAGAGCAACCTGCCCAGAACTACGGCCGCGCCCTGCTGGCCGGCGGCGCCCAACCACCTCTGCCGGTTCTCAGCAAAGGCAAAACTGTTTGCACCTGCTTGCAAGTGAGCGACATCGCCATCACCGACACACTGTCGCGCTGCACCGGCAACGACGCCGAGCGCCTGGGCCAACTGCAAAAGACGCTGCAATGCGGCACCAACTGCGGTTCCTGCATTCCGCAGTTGCAGCGCATGGTCAAGACGACGCCGATGGCGGCAGTGCCGGCCGGGGCATAAGGACATAGCCGAAAGTTATCAGGCTTCACCGACAATCGCGGCATGGCTATTGGCAACTACATCAAAGAAATCGGTCGCGGCAAAGACGGCGCACGTGCGCTCAACCGCACGCAGGCGGCCGACCTGCTGGGCCAAGTGCTGGACGGCACCGTCACCGACCTCGAAGTGGGCGCCTTTTGCCTGGCCATGCGCATCAAAGGCGAAACCGCGGAAGAAATGGCCGGTTTTCTGGACGCCGTGCGCAGCCGCATGGCCCTGCTGCCCGCCAGCGATGTGCCGGTCGTCGTTATCCCCAGCTACAACGGTGCGCGCAAGCTGCCCTTACTAACCCCGCTTTTGGCCCTGCTGCTGGCGCGCGAGGGCCTCCCGGTGCTGATCCACGGCACCGCCACCGAGGACAAGCGGGTTTTTGTGTCTGAAGTGCTCGCAGCGCTCGGAATACATGCGCAAGCAGATACCAAAAGAATAGCAACCGGCAGCGTGGCGTTTGTGCCTACCGGCACCCTACTGCCCGGCCTACAGCGCCTGCTGGATGTGCGCCGCGTGGTGAACCTGCGCAACCCGGCGCACAGCCTGGTCAAGCTCATGAACCCGGTGGACGGCCCCGCCCTGCTGGTGAGCAGCTACACCCACCCCGAATACGCAGTGTCTATGGCGGATACGTTTGCCCTGGTGCAAGCCAACGCCCTGCTGATCCGCGGCACTGAGGGCGAAGCGGTGGCCGACGCCCGCCGCACCCCCAAGATGCAAGCCTTCTTGGCCGGCAAGGCGACGGACCTGCGGGCCTACCAAGCCGGCTCGTTGACAACGCTGCCGGAGCTGCCCACCGCGATCGATGCAGCCAGCACCGCGACCTACATACAATCGGTATTGAACGGAGAGAGCCCGGTTCCTGCCCCGATTGCAGAGCAAGTGGCGCACATCTTGCAGTTGCACCAAGCACTATGACAAACACCCTGAACACGCCGGCCGCAGGCCATGTCACGCTAGTGGGCGCCGGCCCCGGCGACCCGGAGTTGCTCACCCTCAAGGCCTTGAAAGCCATCCAGCAAGCCACCGTACTGCTGGTGGATGACTTGGTGAACGACGCCATAGTGGCCCACGCCAACCCGGCGGCCCGCATCGTTCATGTGGGCAAGCGCGGCGGCTGCAAGTCGACCCCCCAGTCATTCATTGAACGCCTGATGATCACCGCAGCCCTTGAGGGCGAAAACGTGGTGCGACTCAAGGGCGGCGACCCCTTCATCTTCGGCCGTGGCGGCGAAGAGGTGGAACACCTCGAAGAAGCCGGCATCCGTGTATCGGTGGTCAATGGGGTGACCGCCGGACTGGCGGCTGTGACCTCCCTCAACGTGCCGCTAACCCACCGCGAACATGCCCACGGCGTGGTGTTTGTGACCGGCCACGCCAAACCCGGGGACAGCGGCACCGACTGGCCCGCACTGGCCACAGCCTCCCGCCAGGCCAAACTGACGCTGGTGATCTACATGGGCGTGAGCGGCGCAGCTGATATCCAGGCCGGACTGCTACTAGGCTTGGCATCCAGCACACCGGTAGCCGTCATTCAAAACGCCAGCCTGCCGCACCAGCGCCACGCGGTCTGCACATTGGGCGAGCTGCAGGACACCATCGTTCGCGAACATTTGGCCAGCCCGAGCGTGATCGTGGTGGGCGATGTGATGAGCGGCTTGTTGGCTGCTGCGCAAGCCGACACTACTACCGGCGCCTCTGCCGGCGCCCAACGCGCCCACTGAAACCGGCACGCAACTTGCGGCGTTGTGGGCACACTCACCACGCACAAGTTGCCCATGTCGCACCCCGCAACCACGCTTGCTCCTGCCGTTGCCCCCGCCCCGGGTGCCAATGCGCCATTGTCAGACCTCAACCTGGCAGCCCGCCAGCGCATGCTGTCACAGCGGGTCATCATGCAAGCCTTATTGGCGTCGCACGGCGACACCACCCAACTGCAGGCCGCCCAGAAAACATTTCAGCTGTTTTGCGACAGCGAGGCCAAACTACTTGCCACCCTCACCCACTACGAGCCGCTCAGTGCCCGCCAGTTGCGCGCGGTGTACGAAGGGCCGCAAGGCATTGGAGTGACGATAGAAACCTTCATCGACCGGATGCGCCGCACCCTCGAAACCATCAGCCGCAAGGGCGATGCCCGCACCCTCTTGGCCGACATGGTGGCCGACAACGACACGGTGCTGAATGCGCTCAACAAAGCCACCAGCACCTTTGACTCGATAGCCCAAGCCCAATCGGACAACCTGTTCAAAGAGCTCAGCGGGATCGTGTCGGACATCCACACCATTGCCCGGGAAGCCAAGATCGTGAGTTTCAATGCCCAAGTCATTGCAGCGCGTGCCGGCGACAAAGGGCGTGAGTTTGCGGTGGTGGCCAATGTGCTTTCGGGCATCAGCACCGAGGTCGACAGACTGACCCAAAAGGCCATCCATCTGGCGGATCGCAAGTCACAGCACGCCTAGCGCGAAGGTCGTATCTCCGGCCCCCCATAGACCCTTGCCGTCGCCTACACTGCGCGCCTATGCATAGTTTTGACGTGGTGATCGTGGGTGCCGGGGCTGCCGGTTTGTTTTGCGCCGGTGTGGCGGGTCAGCTCGGGCTGAAGGTGCTGGTGCTCGACCACAGCGAGAAAGTCGCCGAGAAAATTCGCATCTCGGGGGGTGGGCGCAGCAACTTCACGAACATGGACGTGAGTGCGGCCAACTTCATCAGCGAGAACCCGCGCTTCGCCAAATCCGCCCTTTCGCGCTACACCCCCGCAGACTTTGTGGCGCTTGTTAAAAAACACGGCATCGCCTTCCACGAGAAACACAAGGGCCAGCTCTTTTGCGACCGCTCTGCCGAAGACCTGATTGCCATGCTGCTGGCCGAGTGCGCCGCAGGTGGTGTAGAGCGCTGGCAACCCTGCAGCGTCAAAAACATACGCTTTTCGGCCTCTAGCCCTCATGGAAAATGCGCAAGCAGCTATGAAATTGATAGTGACCGCGGCACCATCCACTGCGCAGCGCTGGTAATTGCCACCGGCGGCTTGTCGATCCCCAAGATCGGCGCGACCGATTTCGGCTACCGGGTCGCCAAACAGTTCAACCTGCCGCTGATCACCCCGCGCCCGGCGCTGGTCCCGCTCACTTTCGACGAAACCTCGTGGGCCCCGTTCGCCGAGTTGTCAGGCTTGTCGCTGCCAGTCGATATTGCAACCGGCAGCAAGAAAAGCAGCATGTCGTTCCGCGAAGATTTGCTCTTCACCCACCGCGGCCTTTCCGGCCCCGGGGTGCTGCAAATCTCCAGTTACTGGGCCGAGGGCACGCCTATTCGCCTCAACCTGGCGCCCACTGTGGACTTGGCACAACACCTCTCGCAGGCTAAAAGCAGCTCGCGCAAACGGGTGGCCAATGAGCTGGCAGGCCTGGTGCCCAGCCGCCTTGCCGATACCTGGGTGAACCAGGGCCCGACCTGGGGGCATGATTGGCAACGCCCCGTGAATGAAGCCAGCGACAAGGCCTTGAACGCACTGGCCGAGCGCCTTTCTCGCTGGGAACTCACGCCCACCGGCACCGAGGGCTATCGCAAAGCCGAGGTCACCGCGGGCGGTGTAGACACCAAAGTCTTGTCCAGCCAGACTCTGGAGAGCCAACAACCGGGCCTGTTTTTCATCGGTGAAGTGACCGATCTCACCGGCTGGTTAGGCGGATACAACTTCCAATGGGCCTGGGCTAGCGGCTTTGCGTGTGCGCATGGCTTGGCAGCCCGCCTGAAGGCGCTATAATCGCAGGCTCTTCTGGCAGAACCCCCATCGGCCAATACTAGTTAAGCAATAACAGATGGGGACATTTCGCTGATTCAGACGTGCAGGGCCCGATCTTCCCTCATGCCAACGAACAGCATATTTTGGAATTCATTACGTAATGACAACGATCCGTGTAAAAGAAAACGAGCCCTTTGACGTAGCACTGCGTCGCTTCAAGCGCACCATCGAAAAATTGGGTTTGCTGACAGACCTGCGCGCCCGCGAGTTCTACGAGAAGCCCACTGCCGAGCGCAAGCGCAAGAAGGCAGCTGCAGTAAAGCGTAACTACAAGCGCATCCGCAGCATGCAACTCCCTAAGAAGATGTATTAATCTTCGCGGCTTGGTCGCTCTCACGAGCTACGCAGCCCACAAAAGCTCGCCCGGGGACGCTCAGGCGGGCTTTTTTTCATTTTGAATTCCCCCCTTTTGTTTCACTCTCAGGAAGCACCGCTATGTCCCTCAAAGACCAGATCACCGAAGACATGAAAACCGCCATGCGCGCCAAAGACAGCGAGCGCCTGGGCACTATCCGCCTGCTGCTGGCCGCCTTGAAACAAAAGGAAGTCGATGAGCGCGTGGAGCTGGACGACGCCATGGTGGTCGCCATCGTCGACAAACTGATCAAGCAACGCAAGGACTCGATTGAGGCCTTCGTGAAAGCGGAACGCCAAGAGCTGGCTGACAAAGAAGCGGCTGAAATGAAAGTGTTGCAAACCTATTTGCCACAGCGCATGAGCGCGGACGAGGTGCTGGCGGAAGTCAAGGCCATCGTGGCAGAACTGGGTGCCTCCGGCCCCGGCGACATGGGCAAGGTCATGGGTGCAGTCAAAACCAAATTGGCCGGCAAGGCCGAAATGGGCACCGTGTCCGCAGCCGTCAAGGCCGCACTGGCGGGCTAAGGCTTCACTTTGACAGTGGCCGTGACCGGCCCTGTCAACACTTGCTGGGGATTCAGGTTGTCGACGAAGTCCAGCTTGAGGGTGTAATCCCCGGCGGGCGGGGCCAACCATGCTTCGGTTTGTCCCTCCGCAAAGTCCATTTCAGCCACCGCGCCCGTCTTGCTGGTGACGGTGAGCTTGAAATGGCCCGTGTCTTTTTCCTGCTGTGCGGCATGGCCGACATTCAAGCCGGAAGCATGGAACTGCACCCGGAATGGCGGCTTTTGCTCCCCCTCAGACAGCATCAATGCCAACCCGGGCTTGACCAAAGATTTGGGGTCTACGGCGTTTTTCTTGGTGATCGTGACCTTCAGCGGCTTGCTGTACACGAAATGGGGTAGATGCTTGTCATCGGCCAACAGCATCCGCAAGGTGTAGGTTCCCGGGGCCAGCGTGAGCACGGTTTCCATTTGGCCTTTGCCAAAGTGGATGTACTGCTCGTTAAAGGGGAGCGCCGCCTTGAAATCCAGTGGCAAATCACGATTCACCAGCAAATGGTGGTGGCCGCTTTTGCCCCCCATGGGCTTGGAGATAGGCGCCAGACCCCAGCCACCGGACAAGCCGAACTTCAAGACATAAGGGGTTTCAATCCGGTCCCCGGACTTGAGGTTGGTGAAATACGCTTCTGCGTTGCCGGCAGGCATGGGCGCTTGCCACGGGTGCAAGGTGCGGGTGGTATTTGCTGGAGTTTGAGACCATGCCAGTTGCCCGGCAAATAGCGCCAGGGCCCCTACTCCGACTGCAAATCGCCGCATAAATACCCTTTCAGCTACCTGCCACTTTCATGCGATTCAGCAGCACAGAGCCCACAGTTTTGGCTCCGTAGTTGTAGGCGTCGGCGCCGACTGCCTCAATGCCTTTGAGCATGTCTTTCATATTGCCGGCGATGGTGATTTCATGGACCGGATAGGCAATGCGCCCGTTCTCGACCCAAAAACCGCTGGCGCCACGGCTGTAATCGCCCGTGACGTAGTTCACGCCTTGCCCCATCAACTCCGTGACAAACAGGCCGGTACCGAGCTTTTGCAGCATGGCATCGAGGTCATCGCCCGCCTTGGTCAAGCGGGAGGTAAAGGTCAAATTATGGGAGCCACCGGAGTTGCCAGTGGTGCGCATTCCCAGTTTGCGGGCGGAGTAGCTGCTTAAAAAGTAGCCCTGCACCCGGCCAGCTTCCACCACTTTACGGGGCTGCACACGCACACCCTCGTCGTCGAATGGGGAGCTGCCCTTGCCGCGCAACACAAACGGGTCTTCCTGAATGTCGATGTGCTTGGGCAGCACTTGCTTGCCCAACGAGTCGAGCAGAAAGGTACTCTTGCGGTAAAGGGCTCCACCACTGACAGCTTGGACAAAAGCGCCCAACAAACCGGCTGCCAACGGCGATTCAAACAGCACAGGGCACTCTACGGTGGCGATCTTGCGGGCCTTCAAGCGGCTCAATGCGCGCTCTGCCGCATAGCGACCCACCGCTTGGGGCGATGCCAATTCGTCCGCTGAGCGCATGGAGCTGAACCATGCGTCGCGCTGCATATCCTTGCCTTTGCCGGCAATCGGCGAGACCGAATACGAATGGCGGGAAGAAGCATAGCCACCCCGGAATCCGCGGGTGTGTGCACTGAAGAAATGCGACTGCTGCGCAGATACCGCCGCGCCTTCGCTATTGGTAATGCGCTTGCTCACACCCAGTGCGGCGGCTTCGCATTCCAGCGCGAGGGCAGCAGCCTGCTCACTGGTCACGGCCCATGGGAAAAACAAATCCAACTCGCGTTCGCGCTCGGAGACCGGCACGATATCGTCCGCATCGGGCAGGCTGGCAAACGGGTCTTCTGCCGTAAAACGGGCGATGTCATAGGCGGCACGCACCGTCTGCTCAATCGCCGCATCCGAAAAATCAGAGGTGCTGGCGTTACCCCGGCGGTTGCCGAGGTAGACCGTGACGCCCAAGGACTTATCCCGGTTGCGCTCCACATTTTCGAGTTCGCCATTGCGAACGGAAACGCTCAGGCCACAACCTTCCGACACCTCGGCCCCGGCATCGCTGGCACCCAGTTTTTTGGCGTGGGCCAACGCAGCATCCACGCGGGTTTCGAAAAAAGCGCGGGTGTAGGCGAAACCGCTGTCAGCGGGTTTTACGGAGGGTGTGGAGGGCTGGGGACGGGCGGAGGTGGGTTTCTTCATGGCGACGGATATGATACTTGGCTATGTCACGCAAACTAAAAAAGGGCTATTACGTCCGGGGCTTGTTCGTTGCCGAAGGCAGCGCACTCGATCTGGAGTACAAGCGCGAACTCAAGGGCACGGATGAACCGACCCGCACCGACCTCAAAAAAGAAAGCGACGCATTGCAAAAGCTGGGTGAAGACCTGCTGAACATGCGCGCCGAATTGATGATCAAACTAGAACTGCCCGACCGGTTGGTGGAAGGCGTGGCGGAAGCCAAACGCATCACCAACTTTGAGGGCAAACGCCGCCAGATGCAGTTCATCGGCAAGCTGATGCGCAAACTCGACCCGGCCAAATGGGACCAGATCCGCGCAGCGCTCGAAGAACAGCACATGCCGTCGGTCCAAGAAACCATGGTGCTCCACCAGGCCGAACAATGGCGCGACCGGCTGATTGCCGATGACGATGCCGTCGGCCAGTGGCTCAATCTGAGCCCAGACACCGACAGCCAGCAATTGCGGGCTCTGGTCCGCCAGGCTCGCAAAGACGCCAAACCCGAAAAACCCGGCGAAGCGATCCGCCACGGCCGCTCGTACCGCGAAATTTTTCAACTCGTGCGTGAGTCCCTGCTGGCCCACCAGGAAGCATCGAAGCAAGATGCGGCTGCCAAGGATGACGAAGGAGATGAGGATTGAACGGTCGCGCGATGGATGAGGTGCGCATCGGCTTGGTATCTATCAGCGACAGGGCCTCTGCTGGCGTCTATGAGGACAAGGGCATACCGGCGCTGCAAGACTGGATCAGCCGCGCGGTGCAGAACCCGGTGGTGTTTGAAACCCGCTTGATTGCCGACGACCAAAGCACGATCGAGGACACCTTGATCGCACTGGTGGACGCGCGCTGCGCCCTGGTGCTGACCACCGGCGGCACTGGCCCTGCACTGCGGGACGTTACGCCGGAAGCCACACTGGCAGTCGCACACAAGCAGATGCCGGGCTTTGGCGAGCAAATGCGCGCTATCAGCCTGAACTTTGTGCCCACGGCGATTTTGTCGCGCCAGGTCGCCGTCATCCGCGACCAGACACTCATCATCAACCTGCCCGGCCAACCCAAGGCGATTGCAGAAACCCTGGAAGGCGTGAAGGACGCCGAGGGCAAGCAAGTGGTACCCGGCATCTTTGCTGCCGTACCTTACTGCGTGGACTTGATCGGTGGCCCGTACATCGACACCGTAGATACCGTCTGCAAGGCCTTCCGCCCCAAAAGCGCCATCCGCCCGACGCAGGACTTAGGAAGCTCTTCGTTTCGGTAAGCGCCACCTATTCGGCGCGCGTGTCTTAACCCAAAAACACCGCAGGTCTGGCTCCGCCAGCCTGCTGGTGTTGCCCCCTGCAAGGGGGAGGCGGCAAAGCCGCTCGGGGGTGTTCCTTATTTCCCGATGAGCTCGTTGATTTTCGCGGCCTCAAAGCACTCTTTGCGGGCCGCGTCTTTGGGCACGCAGTCGCTGTCTGCCAGGCGCGCTGACAGTTGCTCGACGGCTTTCCACAACATCGCTATCTGGTGGTCTTGGCCAGAGGCGCTGTCCACCAGGCCGCGCAGAGCCTGGCTCACCGGGTCGTCGTCCTGGGTGATGCCATAGGCGGTGAACTTGCGGTCTTGGGTGGTCACATCCGCACTCATACCCTCTTTGCTGGGGATGATGCGCGCCGGAATGCCCACCGCTGTCGCCCCTGCCGGCACCGGTTTGATGACGACGGCGTTGCTGCCGATTTTGGCGCCGTCACCCACTTCAAAACCACCCAGCACTTTGGCACCGGCACTCACCACCACGTCTTTGCCCAGTGTGGGGTGGCGCTTGGCGCCCTTGTACAGGCTGGTGCCGCCCAAGGTCACGCCCTGATAAATCGTGCAACCGTCGCCGATCTCGGCCGTCTCCCCCACCACCGCGCCCATGGCGTGGTCAAAAAAGACGCGCTCACCCAGCTTGGCCCCGGGGTGAATTTCAATCCCGGTCAGAAAGCGGGCAATGTGGGAAGTAAAGCGCCCCAGCCACTTCAGGCCGTGGGTCCAGAACCAATGCGCAAGACGGTGCAACACCACCGCGTGCAGGCCGGGATAACAGGTGATGACCTCCCAGGTACTGCGGGCAGCGGGGTCACGGTCAAGGATGCACTGGATGTCGGATCGGATGCGGGCAAACATAGCGGCAGTCTATCCCTTCAAGACCGGCTTGCCGTCTATCGCCACCAAATCCGCACTGCGGGCAGGCAATTGCGGGTTTTGCTGCAGGATGGCCTTGGCAATGCCCCGCAGGATGTGGATTTCCTCTTGCGTGACCTGCGCCCGGTTGAACAGGGCATTGAGCCGGGGCATCAGTTTTTTGGGCGCCGCAGGATCGAGAAACCCCAGCTGCACGAGCGACTGCTCCAGATGCGTCAGCATGCCCGTTACCTGCGCTGCATCGGCCAGGTGTGACGGAGCGAAAGGAGACTGAACTCCAAAACCACCCAAGGCCAAGCGCCACTCATAGGCAATGACCTGCAGGGCCGCGCCGATATTGAGGGAGCCGAAGGACGGATTACTGGGAATGGACAGGCAGACGTGGCAGCGGTAGACGTCTTCATTGCGCATGCCGAAGCGCTCGGAGCCGAACAAAAAGCCGATGCCTTGTTGCCCCTGCACTGCAGGTTCAGATGCCAAATCATTGCCCGGCGCCGATGGCGTCTGCGCGAGCAGCTCTTTTTTTGATAGCGCTTCAAAGTGCTCTCGTGGCGTAGTGGTGGGCGGCCCGAAGTCCCGCGGGGTCATGGCCGTGGCGCACAAATGGGTGATGCCATCCAGCGCCTCGTCCAGAGTGTCAACGATGCGGCACTTGTCCAGCACATCCAAGGCGCCGCTGGCGCGCTGAATGGTTTCTTCCCGGCGCAACACATTGGGCCAGCGGGGCGCGACCAACACGAGATCGTCGAAACCCATCGTTTTGATGGCGCGGGCAGCGGCGCCCACATTGCCCGCGTGGCTGGTATTAATGAGGATAAATCGGGTGTGCATGCAGACTGAATGAGGCCAAATTGCTGCAACCGCACAAAGATAGGGTGCGCAACCAAAGCCGAACCGTTAAAATGCACCTATTGTCGCCGCCTGCATCGCCAAGCGGTCCTTCCAGTTCTTCCCCCACAATTTATGACGCTCAATCTGCACCCCATGGCCAACGTGGCCATCAAGGCCGCCCGCACCGCCGGTTCCATCATCAACCGCGCTGCGCTGGACATCGAATCCGTTCGCGTGTCACAGAAAAAAGCCAACGACTTTGTCACTGAAGTGGACAAGGCTGCAGAGCAAGCGATCATAGAAACCCTGCTGACGGCCTACCCCGGCCACGGCATCCTCGCCGAAGAATCGGGCAGCGAATTCGGCGCCCGCGACTCTGAATACGTCTGGATCATCGATCCGCTGGACGGCACCACCAACTTCATCCACGGCCTGCCGGTGTACTGCGTGAGCATTGCTCTGGCGGTGCGCGGCAAGGTCGAGCAAGCCGTGGTGTACGACCCCACCCGCAACGACCTGTTTACCGCCACCAAGGGCCGTGGCGCTTACCTGAACGACCGCCGCATCCGCGTCTCCAAGCGCACCCAGCTCAAAGAGTCGCTGATTTCCACCGGCTTCCCCTTCCGCCAGGGTGACAACTTCAACCAATACCTGCAAATGATGGGCGATGTGATGCAACGCACCGCTGGCCTGCGCCGCCCCGGCGCTGCTGCGCTCGATTTGGCCTATGTGGCCGCCGGCTA
Source organism: Rhodoferax potami (assembly GCF_032193765.1). Taxonomy (NCBI): domain Bacteria; kingdom Pseudomonadati; phylum Pseudomonadota; class Betaproteobacteria; order Burkholderiales; family Comamonadaceae; genus Rhodoferax; species Rhodoferax potami. Next base: position 610,906 of record NZ_JAVBIJ010000001.1, on the reverse strand, counting down.
TACCGAAGGCTTCTTTGAGCTCGGCCTGCAACCTTGGGATGTGGCAGCTGGCTCTTTGCTGGTTACCGAAGCCGGTGGACTGGTAGGCAACTTCACCGGTGAAGCTGATTTCCTGGAGCAGCACGAGTGCCTGGCCGGCAACCCGCGCGTCTACGGTCAGTTGGTCAGCCTTTTGGGCAAGTACAGCAAGTTCGCCCCTGCCGGCGAAAAAGCGGCGCTACGTCAGGCTGCCATCGAAGCCGACAACCCGGTCGCCCCTGAGCCAGCAGCACCCGCTGCAAGCGGCGAAGACGCCCCCTTTTAATTGAAGCGAAACTCGGCCACCGGCACCGGTCGGCCGAACAGATAACCCTGGAACAAGGTGCAGCCCTGATCTAGCAGGAACTGGCGCTGCCCCTCGGTTTCCACCCCCTCGGCCACCACATCAAAGCCGAGGCTTCGCCCCAAGGCGAGCACCGTGCGGGCAATGGCCGCATCGTTGTGGTCGGTGAGCACATCCCGCACAAATGACTGGTCGATTTTGAGCTGCTGCAAGGGCAGCATTTTCAAATACGACAGCGATGAATAGCCGGTTCCAAAATCATCCAGCGCAAAGCGCACGCCCAGACTCCTGAGGGCGGCCATTTTCATGATGGCATCCTGGGTGTCGGTGAGCAGCAGGCTCTCCGTCAGCTCGAGCTTGAGTAGTTTGGGGTCGGCTCCGGTTTGCTGGAGCGCACCCTGCACTTGAGACACAAACTCATCTTGGCGGAACTGACGGGCGCTCACATTCACCGCAACGGTCAGGTGGGCACTCAGAGGGTCTGAAGCCCATTGCGCCAGCTGCGCACACGCCGTCTGCAACACCCACACACCCACCGGAATGATCAAGCCGGTCTGCTCTGCCAGCGGCACAAACTCCAATGGCGACACCAGACCGCGCCCCGGATGGAGCCAGCGCAACAGCGCCTCAGCACCCACCACAGCTCTGTTTGCATCCACCACGGGCTGGTAATACAACATCAACTCACCGCGCTTCAGCCCGAGGCGGAGGTCCGACTCCAGCTCGGCGCGCTGGGCCACCATCAACTGCATGGCCGGATCGAAAAACCGCAGCGTATTACGACCCGCCGCTTTGGCCTCGTACATTGCCAAGTCGGCTTGCTTGAGCAGCTCATCCACCGACTGGCGCTGCCCATGAATCAGCACAATGCCCACACTGGGGGTGCTGTGGTGCGGGCCGCCGGGCAGGTCATACGGGGCATTCAACTGGAGCAGGATTTTTTGCCCCACCGCTTCGGCTTGGAGGCCAGCCTGGGCTGCGGTGCCATCGAGGTCCTGCAACAGAACAATGAACTCATCCCCACCCAGGCGGGCCACTGTGTCGGATTCACGGACGCAGGCTTGCAGGCGTCTGGCAACCAGGGTGAGCAGCCGGTCGCCGACATCGTGCCCCCGGGTGTCATTGAGGTCTTTGAAGTTGTCCAAGTCAATGAACAGCAATGCTCCGTGCAGGCGCCCGCGGGCGCAGGCCGCCACTGCGTACTGCAAGTGGTCTTGCAGCAACCTGCGGTTCGGCAGATCAGTGAGCACATCGTAAAAAGCGAGCCGCTCAATCTTGGCTTCGTCCGCCTTGCGCTCGGTAATGCTCCGTCCGATGCCCCGGTAGCCCTTGAACACGCCATGCGAGTCAAAAATGGGAGCGCCGCTGACAGAGATCCAAAACACGACGCCGTCCGCATCGTGGTCACACAGCTCCAGCTCATAGAAAGGCAACCTTGCATCCAGCAGGGCGCGATGGGCTTGCCAATCAGCGTCTGTCATGTTGATCGCACCGGCATCCCATCGGGTCAGCCCGATATTCCGCTCCCCTGTTTTGGTCTTGCCGGCCTGTAAGGCGCCGTCAAAACGAATGAAGCGGTGGTCAGCATCCTGCTCCCAGTACCAATCGGAGGAGAGCTCCGTCAGCGCTCGGAACCGGGCCTCGCTCTCCTGAAGCACCGCCAACGAGGCCTTGTGCTCAGTCACATCGGTCAGAGAGCCATACGCATTAAAGCGGCCCGTGGGCTCCAGAAAAACAATCGCTTTGCCGAACAGGCTGCGCACCGTGCCATCCCGCCGGCGGATACGGAACTCCTGGGCCCAAGTGGTCGCGTCCGATGCCGCGGCGTTCATGGACTTCAGCGTTTGGATGATGTCATCGCTATGCACCAATCGGAACACGCTGGCGGGGTTGGCACGCGCCTCCTCCGGAGTCACGCCAAAAATGTCACTGCACGCATCGCTCACAAACACAAAGCGACCACTGTCGCGGGTGAACATCTCGAACTGAAAGACCATCTCTGGCAAACGGCTGGTCAAGCGCTGAATCACATCCAAACGCTGCTGCAGCACCTGCTCGGCCAATGCCTCTTCGGTGAAGTCCTGGACGACACCGAAATCCACATAGCTTCCATCCTGACGGTGGTAACGGTGCATGCGGCTGCGCCACCAGCGCACATCGCCGTCGCGGCAAGTCCACCGGAACTCTGCCAACCGGCCATCCATGGCCTCACGCGCTGCGAGGTAGCTCGCCCGGTCATCTTTGTGCAGGCCAGTTTCCCAAACATCAGGGCCTATCTTTTCAGTCCATGGGATCCGTGCCATCTGAAACAGGCCCCGGGACCACCGCGGTATGGAATGGCCCTGGGGCACGATCCAATGGCCCGCTTGGGCCAGTTTTTCGGTTTCTTCGTACAACTCCACCTGTCCGCGCAAGTCGTCATTGGCCTCCTGCAAGGCATGCTCGCCCTCGACCACGGCCTCTTGGGCCACTCGCTGCGCGGTGATGTCGATCAAATACGCCAGCAAGAACGACTCGCCCGCAATCTGCATGACCGAGCCACGCCACTCCAGCAACATGTTTTCGCCGCGGGCGTTGGTGAAGTTGATTTCCACGCCCGAGAGGGAGGGGTCTTGCTCCAGCTCCGCCAGCGCGCGGTTTCTGGACTCGATATCCGGCCAGAACCCCAAGCTCAGTGAAGTACTTGAGGTCGCTTGCTCCCACGAGTAGCCCGTCAACCGCTGCCATTGGATATTGACATCCACAAACCGGCCATCTTCCACACTTTGCAAAGAAATGGCGGCCGGGCTGTGCAAAAAAAGCGCCTGCAACATATCGAACTGGCGGCGGTTCACCCGCTCCAGCGACGCATTGGCCGTGCGCAAGCCGTCCAGCTCAGTCAGGGGGACCGCATCACCGGAGGCGGCGTTTTCAGACATTACAAGGGCCTTAGTTGCAGTTGCTCAACAGGCACTGGCCGGCCGAAAAAGTAACCCTGAAACGCGTGGCACCCGGCCGCGAGCAAAAAGTCGCGCTGCCCCGCTGTTTCGACGCCCTCCGCCACCACCCCGAGGTCCATGCTTTTGGCAAGGCTCAAAATCGTGCGCGCGATGGCGGCATCGTTCGGGTCGGTCAACACATCGCGCACGAACGACTGATCGATTTTTAGTTGATCCAAGGGGAGCCGTTTCAAATACGCCAGGGACGAATAGCCCGTGCCAAAGTCATCAAGTGAAAAGCTCACCCCGATCGACCGGAGTTCGCTCATCTTCAAAACCGCTTCTTCAAAATCAGTCAAGAGCAGGCTTTCAGTGAGTTCAAGCTTCAGGCGGTAGGGATTTGCCCCGCTGGTCCGCAACAAATCGAGAATATGGGTCGAGAAATCGGGATGCCGGAACTGTCTGGCGCTCACGTTCACCGCCACGCTCAGGCGCTGCGTGTGCGGATCCGCACTCCACGCCACCAGCTGGGCACAGGCTGCCTCCAGCACCCATTGCCCCAAGGGGAGTATGAGCCCTGTCTGCTCTGCCAGCGGAATAAATTCACCCGGAGACACCATGCCTTTAGCGGGGTGCATCCACCGCACCAGGGCTTCTACGCCGGTAATGGCCCCATTCGCGGTCACCACCGGTTGGTAGTACAGCACCAACTGCTCTTCCTGCAAGGCCTTGCGCAGGTCGACTTCCATCTCTGCACGGGCAGAGGCTGCTAACTGCATAGCCGGATCGAAAAACCGCACGGTGTTGCGGCCTGCATTTTTGGCCTGGTACATGGCCAAATCAGCCCGCTTGAGCAGCTCCTCAATACCTTCTGCGTGCCCGCAAAACATGGCAACTCCAATGCTGGGCGAGCTGTGCATGTTGTGGTTGCCCAGCGCAAACTGTTTGTTCAGGGTGTGCAGCACTTTCTTGGCGACGGCTTCTGCCTCAGTGGCCGCCATCGCGGCATCGGCGTGCAGTTCTTCCAACATGACCACGAACTCGTCGCCGCCCAGGCGGGCCACGGTATCGACACTGCGCACACACTCTTGCAAACGCTGGGCCACTTGCTTGAGCAACAAATCGCCCATGTGGTGGCCAAGGGTGTCGTTGAGTACCTTGAAATTGTCGAGGTCGATAAACAGCAAGCCCCCGTGCTGGCCGCTGCGGTGGCTCGACGACAAGGCCAGCCCGAGCCGGTCCAAGAGCATCCGCCGGTTCGGCAGGCCTGTGAGCGCATCAAAAAAAGCGAGGCGCTCGATTTCAGACTCCGCGGCTTTTCTCGATGAGATGTCCCGCCCTGTGCCGCGATAGCCGCAAAACCGGCCCTGACTGTCAAAAACAGGGGCTCCGCTGATCGATATCCACATCAGCTGCCCGTTTGACAACTCCCGTTGCATCTCGAAATCTTGAAAAGTCTGGCGGGCTTCGAGCGCCTTCATATGGGCCCGCCATTGAGAAGGGCTGACCCCTTGCGCCCCGGAATCCCAGCGGGTATGACCGATGGACGACTGCGGCGCCAAACGGTCCGTATTGGCGCCATTTCCATCAATGCGGGTGAAGCGCAACTCGGCGTCCTGCTCCCAGTACCAGTCTGAAGACAAGCTGGAAAGGCTACGAAACCGCTCTTCGCTCTCCTGGAGCTTTTCGAGGGCCAGCTTTTGCGAAGTGATGTCGGTGATAGACCCGGTGAACAGCACAGCGCCGTCCGCCAGCTTTTCTGGAATCGAGGTCCCCAACAACCAGCGCAGCGGCGCGCCGGGCACCTGCGCCCTGAACTCGCATTGCCAAGGCTGCATGGTCTGTGTCGCATGCAGGGTGGTATTGATGACCTGATTCACATCCTGTGGGTGGATGCGCGACATCAAGCGCCGGGAATCTGCACGGGCTTGCTCTGCTGTGACACCGAAGAATTGCCGGACCGCATCGCTGACGAACGGAAAGCTGAACCGCCCGTTCGGCAAACGCTGGAACTCAAACAACATGCCGGGCGCGCGACTGGTGATTTTGTGAATGAAATCGAACTGTTTCTGGAGGCTGTCGCGCGCTTCGCGCTCATGCGTGAACTCTTGAACCACCCCGAAGTCAGCCAACACCCGTCCGTCCACCACTTGGCGGTGCATGCGGGAACGCGCCCACAGCGTCCGCCCTCCGGGGCCCGAAGAGCGGAACTCCACCACTTCGCCGTCCATCCGATGGCGCGCTTGGTGCAACGCGGGCAGATCCTCCGGAAACACCCGCCCCCACAACATATCCATGGTGACAACCGCCTCTTGCTCCAAGCCCGCAATCTGGGCCAAACCGGGGGAGAGGTAGACGGTCTTGTCTCCGGGGTAGTTCACCCAATGCCCCACTTGCGCCACTGACTCGGTGAGCTCATGCAGCTTGACCTGCCGGTTCATCGCCGTGTTGGCATGGGCCAGCGCCAGTTCACCCGACCTTAGCGCCTCATGGGCCAACAGGTCAGCGGTGACATCGCGCAGGTAAATCAGGATGTACGCCTCACCCGCTTCCATCAGCATGGTCGCATTCAGGCGCACTACGCGTGGGGAGCCGTCCTTCATGACCAGGGACACGTCGACGTCCATCACTCGGCCACCGGGCTTCAGATCACCAAAGATCGATGTGCGCTGCTCAGGGTGCAGCCAATGGCCCAAGGCCAGCGCGGTGCGCCCCACCACCTCCTCGCGGCGATACCCGGTCATGGACTCCCATTCGCGGTTCACCTGGACGATGGCACCATCGCGGACCCGTGTCAGCGCAATGGCCTCCGGGCTGGACTCGAAGATGATGTGAAACACACCCGCCCCCACACCGGCTGGCGGTGGATGGTCGGCAGCAGCCGAAGCATCGGGATCAAACGATGAAGATTCCGGAGGAGGTTGCACTGTAGGCGGTATCTTTGATGTGTGACCTCCTTATGATAGGGCCTGAAGCGGGCTTGCGCCAAGTGCAGCACGCCCTCGCCTGACTACCTTCTCCCCCTACTGTGACACGTCCCCCAGCCTCCGCTCCACTCGACCAGCACACCCCCATGATGCAGCAGTATCTGGGGCTCAAAGCCGACCATCCCGACACCCTGCTCTTCTACCGCATGGGTGACTTTTATGAGATGTTCTATGACGATGCCGAAAAGGCGGCCCGGATTCTGGACATCACCGTCACCACCCGTGGTCAGTCCGCCGGGCAACCGGTAGTCATGGCCGGTGTGCCATTCCACTCGATGGAAGGGTATCTGGCCAAACTGATCCGCCACGGCGAGTCGGTAGCCATTTGCGAGCAAACCGGCGAAGTGGGGGCCACCAAAGGCCCGGTGGAGCGCAAGGTCGTGCGCGTGGTCACGCCCGGCACGCTCACCGACGCCGAGCTGCTGTCCGAAAAAACAGAATCCATGCTGATGGCCGTACACCAAGGCCCGCGCAACCGCTGCGGCCTGGCATGGCTGTCCGTCACCCAGGGCGTGGTGTTTCTCGCCGAATGCACGCCTGACGAAGTGCCCGACTGGGTGAGCCGCATCGCCCCCAGCGAACTTGCTTACAGCGCGGGCTGCACCACCACCTTTGAAGACCGAATCAAACGCCTGCGCCACGGCACAGCCGTCTATTTGACTGCCCGCCCCGAATGGCAGTTCGACAGTGCCTTGGGTCAGCGCAAACTGCTGGACGCGCTGCAAGCCGCCAGCCTTAGCAGTTGGAACGCCCAAGAGCTGGCCTTGGCCCATGCTGCAGCGGGCGCTCTGATCGGCTATGCCGAACACACCCAAGGCCGCACGCTGACCCACATCCACAGCGTGCAGGTGCAGCGCGACGACGCGCTCATCGACCTGCCCGCCACCACCCGCCGCAACCTGGAACTGGTGCAGACCCTGCGCGGCGAGGACAGCCCCACCCTCTTTAGCTTGCTCGACACCTGCATGACCGGCATGGGCAGCCGCCTGCTCAAACGCTGGCTGCTGGAGCCTTTGCGCGACCGAACCGAGGCGCAGCACCGCCTGCTGGCCATTGGCACGCTGCGCCACAACATGTGGCAAACCCTGCGTGGTCAGCTCAAAGGGTGTGCTGATGTGGAACGCATCACTGCCCGCATTGCCCTGCGCCAAGTGCGCCCACGCGAGCTGGTGGCGCTGGTGCAAACGCTACAAAAAACAGAGCTTCTCGCGCACAACCTGCGGTCGCTAGAGGGCTATTTGGCACATATTTGCAGCCACCTGCAGCCACCTGCTGAGGCCATTGCCCTGCTGGGGCGCGCTATTGCCCCCGAACCTGCAGCGCTGGTGCGCGACGGTGGCGTGATTGCCGACGGCTTTGACGCCGAGCTGGACGAACTGCGTGCCATCCAAACCAACTGCGATGACTTTTTGCTGGACCTCGAAGTCCGCGAGAAATCCCGCACCGGCATTGCCAACCTGCGGGTGCAGTTCAACAAGGTGCACGGCTTCTACATCGAAGTCACCACCGGCCAGGTGGACAAAGTGCCCGAGGACTACCGCCGCCGCCAGACCCTGAAAAACGCCGAGCGCTTCATCACCCCCGAGCTCAAAGCCTTTGAAGACAAAGCCCTGAGCGCCCAGGAGCGCGCGCTGGCCCGCGAGAAATGGTTGTTTGAACAGGTGCTGGACCAGTTGCAGGCACACATCGCCGCGCTCACGGCCGTAGCCCAGTCGCTCGCCGCGCTGGACACCTTGTGCGCGCTGACCGAGCGCTCGCTCACGCTGGACTGGAATGCCCCGCAATTTGTGGCCGAGCCCTGCATCGACATTACCCAAGGCCGGCACCCCGTGGTGCAGGCGCGCTTGGCCGAGTTGAGCAGTGGCAACTTCATTGCCAATGACACCCGACTGGGTGTGAAGCAGCGCATGCAGATCATCACCGGGCCCAACATGGGCGGTAAATCCACTTACATGCGCCAGGTCGCCCTGATTGTGCTGCTGGCCAGCATCGGCAGCTACGTGCCTGCGCAGGCATGCCGATTGGGGCCGATTGACGCCATCCACACCCGCATCGGCGCGGCGGACGACTTGGCCAACGCCCAGTCCACCTTCATGCTCGAGATGACCGAGGCCGCGCAGATCCTGCACAGCGCTACACCCCATAGCCTGGTGCTGATGGACGAAATCGGCCGCGGCACCAGCACTTTTGACGGCCTAGCCTTGGCCTCGGCAATAGCCACCCAGCTTCACGACAAAACGCAGGCGTTCACCCTGTTTGCCACCCACTACTTCGAGCTCACCGAGTTCCCCGCCACCCACCACGCGGCGCTGAATGTGCATGTGAGCGCTGCCGAAGCGGGCCGCGACATTGTGTTCCTGCACGCCATTGAGCCCGGCCCGGCCAGCAAAAGCTACGGCGTGCAAGTGGCCCGCCTGGCCGGCATGCCCGCCGCCGTGCTCAACCACGCCCGCCATACTTTGGACGCGCTGGAAGCCCAGGCCAGCGAATCCCAAACCCAAGTAGACCTTTTCGCCGCGCCACCCGCTACAGAAGTAGTAGCGACTAGCGCACTGGAATCGGCGCTTTCGGCCATCAATCCTGATGCACTGAGCCCCAGGGAAGCGATGGACGCGCTGTATCAGCTAAAAGCTCTAGCGAGCAAAAACTAATAACAAGCAGGGATACAACATGACGCCGCAGCAATTCATCGCTAAATGGGGCCCCGGTGGCCCGTCATATGAACTGAACGAGCGCCAAGGCGCACAGCCACACTTTATGGACCTGTGCCAATTGCTGGGCGTGCCCACACCCGGCACCGATGGCGACTACCTGTTTGAGCAAGACACACTCATCCTGGGCGAAGCCCGTGGCTATGCCGACGTGTTCAAGCGCAACCACTTCGCTTGGGAAAACAAAGCACCTGGGCGCAACTTGGATGCCGCGCTCAAGCAACTGCTGACCTACAGCCTAGCGCTCAGCAACCCGCCACTGCTGGTGGTGTGCGACCGGCTCACCATCCGCATCCACACCCAATTCAACGGCCATCCGTCTGAGGTGCACACCGTGTTGCTGGCCGAGCTGGCCCAGCCCGAAAAACAAGCCTTGCTACGCCGCTTGTGGACCGACCCTGAGAGCTTTCGCCCCAAGAAAACCAGCCGTGACATCACCGAAGCCGCCGCCAAGAGCTTTGCCACCCTGGCCGAAGGCCTGCGCAAACGCGGCCCGGGCACCAGCGAGCACGCAGATGAAGTCGCCCACTTCCTTACCCAGTGCCTGTTTTGCTTCTTTGCGGAAGACGTGGGCCTGCTCCCCGGTCGCATGTTTGAAGGGCTGGTCAACAACAAACAACTCACCGCCGACCGACTCAGCCAGGGCCTTACCAACCTGTTCACGGTGATGCGCAAGGGCGGCCTGTATGGCAACGACGACATCCCGTGGTTCAACGGTGGGCTGTTCAAGAAGGTGAAAGTGCCGATGCTCACCATCATGGAAGTGACCGAGTTGCGCAACGCGGCCTCGCTGAACTGGTCGGCTATTGATGTGTCCATCTTCGGCACCCTGTTTGAACGGGGCCTGGACCCCGCCAAACGCAGCCAGCTCGGTGCCCACTACACCGACCCGGCCACTATCCTGCGCATCGTGGAGCCGGTGTTGACCCGCCCACTGCTACAAAAATGGGAGCTAGTAGCGCAGGAAATACGGACGCTAATGGCTAAGAGTAAGCAAAAGCGACGAGCGGCCTATTCCGCGGGCGGCAGGCATTTCCGGGCTTCGGCAGGTGATGCCTCGTTTCAGGCAGCAGAGCGGCTTTTTCACGACTGGCTTGAGCAACTCAACGCCTACCGCGTGCTCGATCCGGCCTGCGGCAGCGGTAACTTTTTATTCCTTGGCCTCAAAGCCCTGAAAGATATAGAGCACAAAAGCCACCTCGATGCCGCCAACCTAGGGCTCGACCGGCAGGCCGACTTGGTCACTGGCCCGCACAACGTGTTGGGCATCGAGCTCAACGAATACGCCGCCGAACTAGCGCGGGTAACGGTGTGGATTGGCGAACTGCAGTGGCGCATTGAGCATGGCTACGACTTCAAGACCAACCCCGTGCTGGAGCCGCTGGATCATATTGAGTGCCGCGATGCGCTGCTGACCTTTGTGCCAATGGAGGACGATCCGGATGCACCGCCCGCAGTAGAAGAAGCCCAGTGGCCCAAAGCCAGCGTGGTGATTGGGAATCCGCCGTTTTTGGGCGACCGAAAAATGATCCGTGAGTTAGGCGAGGCCTACACACTCACCCTGCGCAAGGTCTATGCCGATCGCGTCCCCGGTGGTGCCGACTTGGTGTGCTATTGGTTTGAAAAGTCTCGCAAAGCTATCGAGAGCCATGGTTTGGGCGCAGCCGGCTTGGTGTCGACCAACTCCATACGTGGCGGAGCCAATCGCAAAGTTCTGGAAGCTATTTGCTCGACCACGCGCATTTACGAAGCTTGGGGTGACGAAGGCTGGGTGAATGAAGGCGCGGCAGTCCGAGTGTCCTTGGTGGCGTTTGGCCATGCTGACCAAGAAGCCTGTTTAAACAGTACTTCCGTTGCGCTGATTGCTGCCGACCTGAGCGCACAAGATGCCGCAGGTGGTGGCGACCTGACGACAGCTACCAAGTTGTCTGCCAATGCCGAAGCCTCATTCATCGGCACGCAGAAGAACGGCCCGTTTGACGTTCCCCGCGAAACAGCCGTAGCTTGGCTAGCGCAGCCTAATCCTCATGGTCAATCGAACGCGCAAGTGGTGCGGCCCTGGGCGAATGGCCTGAGCGTGACCCGCCGCCCGGAGAACTTGTGGGTTGTTGACTTCGACAAGATGTCCGAAGCAGATGCCAGCCTCTTCGAGTTGCCTTTTGCTCACGCTGCACAGCATGTCAAACCGACACGCCTAGAACTCCGACGCGACTGGCATCGCTTGCATTGGTGGAGTCATGGAGATCCACGCCCAGCGATGAAGCTGGCGCTTGCAGAGATACCGCGACAGATCATCTCGCCCAGAGTTTCTAAACATCGAGTATTCGCATGGTTCAACAGCGCAGTGCTTCCAGACAGCGCCGTCGTCGCAATAACCCGCGCCGATGACACCACCTTCGGCATCCTGCACAGCCGCTTCCACGAACTCTGGTCGCTGCGTATGGGCACATCGCTGGAAGATCGGCCTCGCTACACCCCCACCACCTGCTTCGAAACCTTCCCCTTCCCCGAGGGCCTGACGCCCGCCGACACTGCCCACCAGCGCACAGAGCTTGTAGCCGGTGGCGCGCTGATTCCGGCAGGGCTTTCCGAGTCAAATCAGCCTCTAGCGCACGCCTTATATGCGCAAGCAGCTACGAAAACTGTAGCAACCAGCATTGCCCAAGCCGCTAAGCGCCTCAACGACTTGCGGGAGAACTGGCTCAACCCGCCCGAGTGGACTGAACGGTTGCCTGAAGTCGTACCGCTAGGCATGACCACCAGCCCCTACCCCGACCGCATCGTGCCCAAGCTTGGATTTGAGAAAGACTTAGCCCAGCGCACTCTGACCAAGCTTTACAACCAGCGCCCGGCTTGGTTGCAGGCAGCCCATGAGGCACTGGACCAGGCCGTGGCCGCCGCATACGGCTGGTCCGACTACACCACCGCCATGCCCGACGAAGAGGTTTTGAAACGCCTACTGGCTCTCAACCTGGCACGCTCGAAGTCCTAAAAAAGGGTATCAAATCAATTTTGGTACAAATTTTCGTACGAAAAGTGATTTAATAGGGGCATGCTACATAGTTTTGCCTTCTCCAATTTCCAGTCTTTCCGTGAACGCACTGAGGTTTCTTGGCAAGTTGATCAGCGCAATGCGTCATCTGCTTGGTCCATGGACGCCGATACGGGCGAGCGACTGAGCACAGTCATGGCCGTCATTGGCCCCAATGCCAGTGGGAAGACGGGTTTGCTCAAGCCGGTGGTATTCGTGCACTGGTTTATGGCTCATTCCTTCCAAATGGAGCCATCTGCGCCTTTGCCTTTCAGCCCCCACCCAGCAGGCGCTGATGAAGCCACTGAGTTTGAGGCAGAAATCGACTTTGATGGGCAGCTCTGGCGGTACACCCTGCGTGCCACACAGCAACGCGTACTGCATGAGGCCCTTTATGTAAAACGTCAGCGCATGAGCTACGTGTTTGTCCGCAATTGGGATGAGGCACGGCAGACCTACACCGTGAAACAACAAGATTTTGGCTTTGCCCCCTCAGAGGCCGTGAAGGTGCGGCCCAACGCGTCACTGATTGCTACTGCCGCTCAGTACGGGGTGCCATTGGCCTTACGCATGGTTGCACCCTATGTGTGGAGCAATATTCATCAATACGGGCGGATAGTTCAGGACAGCAATCAACTGATTGCTGCCGCCAAGTTGTTTGCTAACCATGATGCGCACCGAGTCTCCATGACCCAACTGCTATCGCAATGGGATTTGGGGCTTAGTGATGTGCAATTGAAAGAATTTGAGGTCACTGGCCCCGACAACACGCAACAAAAGTTGTGGCGACCCTACGGCTTTCACAAAATGCACGATGGCTCCAGCTTTGCACTGGACTTTGCGCAAGAGTCCAGCGGCACCCAAGGTGCGTTCATTTTGCTTTCTCGGCTTCTACCCGTATTGGAGGCCGGTGGCTTGGCAGTCATTGATGAGTTCGAGAACGACTTGCACCCCCACATGCTGGAACCGATTTTGGATTTGTTTGCCAATCCGCGAACCAATCCGCACAAGGCACAACTGCTTTTCACTTGCCATGCCATGGAGGTGCTGAATTTGCTCCACAAATCGCAAGTGACGCTGGTTGAGAAAAACGAATTCAACGAGAGCAGTGCCTGGCGGCTTGACAGCGTAGAGGGCATCCGCGCAGACCATAACCACTATGCCAAGTACATGGCAGGTGCCTACGGGGCAGTGCCGCAGCTATGAGCAATCACAAACTTGCTCGACGAAGTGTTGTCAGAACAATTTTGGTGGTTGGGGAAGGCTATTCTGAAGAGTATTTTCTGAAGCACTTGGTAGGTCTCTATGTCCAGCGTGGTTGTGGCTTTCGATTCGACGTGAAAAATGCACGCGGCATGGGTGCATCGCATGTGGTGAATGTCGTGATTCGGCAATCGAGAAATGCTGATTTCGACCATCGTGTGGCGTTGCTGGATACAGACGTTGGCTGGGACCAGAGGACTGAAAGCATTGCCCGCAAAGAGCGAATTCAAGTATTGGCGTCCACTCCTTGTCTTGAGGGCCTGCTGCTACAAATCCACAAAAAGTCGATTCAAGACAGAACGACTGAACAATTGAAGCAAGCCTTCGAAGCAGCCTTTGGCGGCCCTGCCTCAGAGCCCAGAATTTATCCACGCTTTTTCACTAAAGCAGTTCTGGAGGATGCCCGAACTACGGTGGCGACCTTGCAGGCTCTTTTGACATTGCTCGAAACCGGTAAGTGATCTCGCCTCGATACACTCTAGGTTTCGCCCTCAACGACAATAAAAATGACCTACTGCGTCGCCATCAAACTCAACGCCGGCCTGGTGTTCCTCTCAGACTCCCGCACCAACGCCGGACTCGACCAGATCAGCACCTTCCGCAAAATGATCGTGTACGAGAAGCCCAATGACCGCTTCATGGTCCTGCTCTCGGCCGGCAACCTCAGCATCTCCCAATCAGTCCGCGAGATCTTGCAGATCGAAAAGCTCAAGGACCACGAAGACGACGAAGGCATCACCATCTGGAACGCCAAGAGCATGTTCGATGCTGCCCGCGTGCTGGGCTCGGCCATCCGCAAGGTACAAGAGCGCGACGGCGCTGCACTCAAGAATGCGGGCGTGGACTTCAACGTGTCGCTGATCTTCGGTGGTCAGATTCAGGGCGAAGGCATGCGCCTGTTCCAGGTCTACTCGGCCGGCAACTTCATCGAGGCCACCCCCGAGACGCCCTACTTCCAGGTGGGCGAATCCAAATACGGCAAGCCGGTGCTAGACCGCGTGATCACCCCCGACACCCCGCTGGACGAGGCCGCCAAATGCGCGCTGGTGTCCATGGACTCCACCCTCAAGTCCAACCTGTCGGTGGGCCTGCCGCTGGACATGGTGGTGTACGAAGCGAACAGCTTCCAGACCGACAAGGTGGTATGCATCGACGAGAACAACCCGTACTTCAAGATGCTGCACAACAGCTGGGGCCAGAAGCTGCGCGAAGTGTTCGACAGCATTGAAGACCCGATGTGGAACGGCGGCCAGACCGATGTGCCGCTGTTGATACCCAGCACCCGCAGCCTGCCATTGAAGAAGATCACCACCCCTGACGAGAAATTGATTTAGTCTCGCCCGCATGTCGACCATCGTTTTCTCTCACGCCAACAGCTTTCCCGCCGCCACCTACAAAGTGCTTTTCAAAAGCCTGCGTGCCCGGGGCTACAGCGTCAAAGCCGTTGACAAATACGGCCATGATCCACGCTACCCGGTCAGCAACAACTGGCCGAACGTCGTACAACAGCTGGTGGACTTTGCAACCCCCATCGTCGAAAAAGCCGGCGAGCCTGTCTGGCTCGTGGGCCACTCGCTGGGGGGCTTCTTGAGTGTGATGGCGGCAGCGCGCCAGCCCGGTCTGGCCAAAGGTGTGGTGTTGATCGACTCCCCTTTGGTGGGCGGCTGGCGCTCGCGTATGGTGGGCTTAGCCAAAACCACCCAACTCGTGGGGTCGATATCGCCGGGCGCGGTGAGCCGCAAACGGCGTAACAGCTGGCCTGACGCCGATGCGGCCCTTGCGCATTTCCAGCACAAAAAGGCTTTTGCCCGCTGGGACCCGCAAGTCCTGCTGGATTACGTACACGATTTCCCTGAAGACAGCGAAGGCAAACGCGTGCTAGCCTTCGACCGTGATGTAGAAACCGCTTTCTACAACACCTTGCCCGACAACCTGGATCGCTTGTTGGCCCGTCATCCGCTGAAATGCCCTGTGGCTTTCATCGGGGGAGACCAGTCCGCAGAGATGAAGCAAGTCGGCATGGATCTGACCAACAAAATCACCAAGGGACGGAACATGATGCTCGATGGCACCCATCTTTTCCCCATGGAAAAGCCCCTCGCGACAGCGGCGGCGCTGGAAGCGGCCCTTCGCAACCTCGGGGGCTGAGCAGATGACCATTCCGGCCTCCAAGTTACTGGAATCGCTGGAAGCACAAATTGCCGCGCTGCGTGCGGAAAACGAATCCTTGCAACAGCAAGTGGTTGCCCAGCTAAGTGGGGCACGCCAGTGGATGATCCGGCGCACCACAGAGATGCAGCAGGACAACGAGAAGCAAAAGCGGGCTGAGACCATGCAGCGGGTGTTCTACCGGATTGCAGAGCGTGCAACCGCCGGCCTCTCGTTTCACGATTTCCTGCAAGTGGTGCACCAGCTGCTGCGCGAGTTGATGTTTGCCGACAACTTCTATGTGGCACTGCACAACCACGACCTTGGGGTGGTGGACTTTCCTTACTACGTGGACGAGCGGGATGGCGACGAAATGCAGCGCTACGGCGTGCCCTACAAAAAAGGCATGACGGAATACTTGCTAGAGCTTCAACAGCCCTTGCTGCTGGATGCAGCACGCTTTGCAGCGCTGCGTGAAGCGGGCCACATGGCAGATTCCAGCGGAGACTTGACCTTCGCCTCCTGGCTCGGCGTACCGATGCAGATTCACGGCCGGACCTTCGGTGTCTTGGTGGTGCAGGCTTACAGCGACGACGTCATTTACAACGACGAGGATGTGGAGATTCTCGGGTTTTTCGCGAACCACGTCAGTGCCGCCATCGAGCGCTACCAGACCATTGAAGAGCTGCGCAAATCAGAAGCGCGCTACCGCTCGGTGATTGAAAACGTCGGGGTGGGGGTGGTCGTCGTGCAAAACGGTCACATGGTGTTTGTGAACCCGAGCATGGAGCGGATCGTGGGTCACACCACCGAGGCCCTGATGGCCATGCCCTTCACCGGCAGCATCCACCCGGAAGACGTACCCACTGTCGTTGAGCGGCACCAGCGGCGCCTGCGCGGCGAACCGGTGGAAGAAAACTACAGCTTCCGGGTCATTACCGCCCGGGGCGAGGTGCGCACCCTCGATCTGTCCGCGGTGTTGATTCAGTGGGGGCAACGGGATGCAACCTTGCTATTTGTCGTTGATGTCACCGCACGGGTACGCGCAGAGGCCGACCAAAAGCGGGCTTTGCAGCAGCAAATTGAACTGAACGACCTCAAAAGCCGGTTCATTTCGGTGGCGTCGCACGAATTCCGCACACCGCTGGCCACCATCCACGGCTCGGTGGAGTTGCTGAGCCACTACGAAGCCCGCATGAGCACTGAGCAGAAGCGGCTCACCCTGCAGAAAATTGACGACGCGGTAGCACGCATGGCGCACATGCTGGAGAACGTCTTGGTCATCGGCCAGTCCGGAGCCGGGCGTTTGCAATTCAAGCCTCAGGCCTCCGCGATTGCCAGCTTTTGCAGGAGCCTCGTGGACGAACTCCGCAGCACCATGCCGGATGCCTTTCAGAACATCCAGATGACACTGGACCTGCCGGACGAGGGCTTGCGGTTTGAGATAGACGAAAGCCTGGTCCGCAATATCGTGGGCAACCTGTTGTCCAACGCGGTCAAGTACTCGCCCGATGGTGGTACAGTCGCCTTGCGGGTGAAGCCAGTGCAAGCCACCAAGCTGCTGATTGAGGTGTCCGACCAGGGGATCGGCATACCACCCGCGGACCAACCCAATTTGTTTGAAAGCTTTCACCGCGCCAGCAATGTCGGCAACATCGCCGGAACCGGCCTCGGTCTCTCGATTGTCAGGGACGCGGTGGAGTGCCACCGCGGTACCATCAGTCTGCACAGCGCGGCGGGGCAAGGCAGTTGCTTCACCGTGATGCTCGAAGCCCCACCAGCCGACACCGGGAATACGTGATGCACATCTTGATCGCGGAAGACGAACCCTCCCTGCGGGAAAACCTGCAGTGGATGCTCGAGCTGGAAGGCTACGAAGTCACCGCCGCAGCGGATGGCCGTGTGGCCTTGACGGCCGCCCTCGCCCATCGCCCCGACCTGGTGCTGACCGACGTCATGATGCCGGAGCTCGACGGTTTCGGGCTCATCAAAGCATTGCGCAGCCACCCGGCCACAGCCACCCTGCCGGTGATCATGCTCACGGCCCGCGCCGACCGCAGTGACACCCGCACCGGCATGAACCTCGGCGCAGACGATTACCTCACCAAGCCCTGCCGCCGCGAAGAGCTACTGGCCGCCATCAGCGCCCGCCTGGAGCGTAGCCGTATCCAGCAACTGGCTGCGCAACGTCTGCAAACCGAGGCCCAACAGGCCATGCAAATCGACACCCTGACAGGACTCCCCGGGCGGGACTTGTTTGAAGAGCAGCTCGACCACGCGGTCAGCACTTGCGAAACCGTAGCCTTGCTCTGCTTCGGGCTGGACGGTTTTTCAAAAATCAACGAATCCTTGGGCACCGGGGTCGGCGATCTCGTTTTGCGCGAGGTGGGCAAACGGCTGCAGCAGTGCATCCGCGGTTCGGTGTCCAGCCACCCGCATGATGTGGTCGGCCGGCTCGGCGGAGACCAGTTCGCAGTGTGCGTTACCGGCTTGCCGGATGCCTGCTCTTTGGCTGGCTTTGCCACGGTAGCCTTGACCGCCTTGGCGCAGCCCTACCGGGTATCCGGACACACCCTGTTTCTGACCGCCAGCGCCGGTGGCAGCACCTACCCGGCACAGGCCGACAGCGTGCACGCGCTGCTGCTCAACGCAGAGTCCGCGCTCCACCACGCCAAGCCGGACGGCCCGGGCATGTACGCCTACTTTGACAGCGCCATGAACCGGCGGGTCGCGCGCACCTTGCTGATCCACAACGAGCTCCACAGCGCCCTGCATGCCGGTGACCTGGAGCTGTACTACCAGCCCCAGATCCGCATTGCGACCGGCAAAGTCGTGGGCTTCGAGGCGCTGCTGCGTTGGCACCATGCCACCTTGGGTGCGATACCGCCGAGCGAATTCATCCCGATTGCGGAGCAAAGCGGAATCATTGTGCAGGTGGGTGAATGGGTGTTGCGCACCGCCGCGCAACAAGCCGCGCGCTGGATAGCCCAGGGGCACCAAGGCTTCCGGATTGCGGTCAACATCTCCGCGCGGCAGTTTGTCGGGCAAAACCTGCCGGAATTGGTGGGCCGGATTCTGAAAGAAACCGGCATTCCGCCCAGCGCGCTGGAGCTGGAGGTGACCGAAAGCCTGGCCTTGCACAACGTGGCCAACACCCTGGCTACCCTGCACGAGTGCAAAGCCCTGGGCGTGCACCTTGCGATGGACGACTTCGGCACCGGCTACTCGAGCCTGTCGTACCTGAAACGCTACCCGCTCGACACCCTCAAAATCGACCAATCCTTTGTGCGCAATATTCCCCACGACTTGGGCGATGTGGCGATCACCCGGGCCATCGTGGCCATGGCACAGAGCTTCGGCCTGTCACTGGTGGCGGAAGGGGTAGAGACCCCCGAGCAGCTCGCTTATCTGCGCGAGCTGGGGTGCGATGACGCCCAAGGCTATTTGTTCAGCCCTGCGGTACCCGCCCCGCAAGCCGAGCGCTTTTTTACCGAGCTGCAAAACACCGCGCTACCGGCGTAAAAAAGGCCACCACAGTGGCCTTTGGCAAACCGGGGCAAGGCACCCCGCAGATCACTCGGCCCAGACTACCAGCCCACTCCAGGAGGTGAGCAGCACCACGATGCCGAACACAATCCGGTAGTACGCGAAGCCGACAAAGCTGTGGGTAGAGATGAACTTGAGCAACCAGCGCACGCACAACCACGCGCTGATGAATGAGAACACTAGGCCGACGCTGAACATCGGCACATCCGCCACCGACAACAGGCCACGCTCTTTGTAAAGGCTGTAGGCACCCGCACCAATCAGGGTCGGAATCGCGAGGAAGAAAGAAAAATCGGTAGCTGCTTTGCGCGACAAGCCCAGCAACATGCCGCCAATGATGGTGGCGCCGCTGCGGCTGGTACCGGGCACCATGGCCAGACACTGCACCAGCCCCACTTTCAGGGCGTCCAGCGGGCTCATGTCGTCCACGTTGTGCACCCGCACTGCGGTGCCGCCTGCGCTCTGACGGCGCTCTGCCCACAGAATGATGAAGCCGCCCACAATGAAGGTAGTAGCCACCACCGCCGGCGTGAACAAATGTGCCTTGATGGCCTTGCCAAACAGCAGGCCGAGAATGACAGCGGGGAAGAAACCGATGAATACATTCAGCGCAAAACGCTGGGCCGAGCGCTCGGCCGGCAGGGCAACGATGGTGTCGCGGATCTTTTGCCAATAGACCAGAATCACGGCAAAAATTGCACCGGTCTGGATCGCAATATCAAACACCTTGGCTTTGGCATCCACAAAGCCCAAGAGCGAGCCCGCAAGAATCAGATGCCCGGTGCTCGAAATCGGCAAAAACTCGGTCAGCCCTTCCACCACGCCCATGATGGCGGCCTTGATCAACAACGTAATATCCAAAAAATCTCTCCCTGAAATACAAGCCAAATTGGCCTCTGGCGCTCATTTTATATGCGCGAGTAGCTCACATTTTGATAGCAACTACTCGTAGCGCAGGGCCTGGATCGGCAGCAGCTTGGCCGCGCGCCGCGCCGGGTAGTAGCCAAAAAAGACACCCACCACCGCCGAGAACCCCACCGCCAGCAGCACCGAGCCTGCACTCAACGCCACCTGCCACCCCGCGAAGTGTCCCACACCCCAGGTGGCCAGCGCCCCGAACGCGACCCCGATGGCGCCACCCAACAGGCTCAGCGTGACAGCTTCAATCAAGAACTGGGCCAGGATGTCCCGCCCCCGGGCCCCCACCGCCATGCGCAGCCCGATCTCGCGGGTGCGCTCGGTCACGTTGACCAGCATGATGTTCATGATGCCAATGCCACCAATCAGCAAGCTGATGCCCGCCACCGCCGCCAACAGCAGCGTCATCACACGGCTGCTTTCCTCCTGGGCCTGCAAAATCTCGGTCAGGTTGCGCACCACAAACGGGTCTTCAATCCCCTCTTGCACCTTAAAGCGCTGGCGCAACAGGTCTTTGATGCTGTCTTCCACCGCCCGCATGTCCTGCCCTTCACGCACCTTCACGCTGATGCTGCCCACCCGCTTGAGCCGGCTGGTCGCGTCGCCACCCCAGATGCGGTTGCGCAAAGTGCCCAGCGGCACCATGACCACATCGTCCTGGTCCTGCCCCATCGAGTTCTGGCCCTTGGGCGCCAAAACGCCGATCACCGTCATCGGGATATTGCGCACCCGCACCACCTGCTCAATCGGGTCCTGGTCCCCGAACAGCTCTCGGGCCACGGTGCTGCCGATCCAGGCCACTTTGGCCGAGCCCGCCAGTTCACCGGCATCAAACATGCGGCCGGCAGCCATGGGCCAGTCGCGCGCCTCGAGGTAGTCGTTGTTCACTCCAAAAACGGTCGAACTCCAGTTGGTATTGCCAAACACCAGCTGGGCACTGGTACGCGAGGTGGGGGCGGCCACCTGCACTTCGGGAATTTCAAGGCCAATGGCCGCAGCGTCCTCTTCGGTCAGGCGCTGGCGGGTCTGTGCGCCTAGGCGCACCCCGGCTTGCGACACACCGCCGGGCAGCACCAGCATGATGTTGGAGCCCAGGCCCTTCATCTGCTCCTGCACCCGGTCAGTCGCGCCCCGGCCGACCGCAATCATGGTGATCACTGCCGCCACCCCGATGATGATGCCCAGCATGGTCAAGATACTGCGCAAGGTGTTGGCCGCGAGCGACCGCCATGCGCTGCGCAATGCCGCAAAAAAATTCATAGCCCCCACGCTCCACCGCTTTGCGGGTCGCTGCCCCCCACGGGGGCCCTCACGCCTTGGGTCGGCCCGGCGGCGTTCGACTCTCCCTTGGCCCCCGCTTGCAAGGTGTCTTCCACCATGCGGCCGTCTTTGAAGACCAGTTTGCGGCGGGCCCAGGCGGCGATGTCGGGTTCATGGGTTACCAGGACCACCGTCATGCCCTGGCGGTTCAGGTCGGTGAGCAGGCGCATGATGTCTTCGCTCGTTTCTGAGTCCAGCGCGCCGGTAGGCTCATCGGCCAAGATGAGTTGCGGCCGGTTCACTAGCGCGCGCGCAATCGCCACCCGCTGCTGTTGTCCGCCCGACAGCTCGGCCGGCGTGTGATGGGCCCGCTCGCCCAAGCCCACGCGCTGCAGCGCCTCCAGGGCGCGGGCATGTCGCTCCGGCGCCTTGACGCCGGCGTACACCATGGGCAGCTCCACGTTTTCCAGCGCACTGGTGCGGGCCAGCAGGTTGAACTGCTGAAACACAAAGCCGATGCGCCGGTTGCGGATCGAGGCCAGCGCGTCGGGCCTCATGTCTTGCACCGCCTCGCCCGCCAGCAGATAGCTGCCGCTGCCGGGCTGGTCCAGGCAACCCAAAATATTCATCAAGGTCGATTTGCCGGACCCCGAGGTGCCCATGATGGCCACCATCTCGCCCTCGGCAATGTCCAGCGACACGCCGCGCAGGGCGTGCACGGTCTGGTCGCCCATGGCGTAGGTCTTGGTCAGTTCGCGGGCCGATATCAGCATCGGGCGTCCCTCAAAACGGCGACCGGGGGCCGCTGCCACCGGCTTTGGCAGAGGATGTGTTTTTGAGACCCGTGATCACCTCAGCGCCCTCCGCCAGACCGGCAGATCCCTCGCCGCCTTCGAGCACCTCGGTGGCACTGCCGTCGCTCACCCCGATGCGCACCGCCACCGCCTGCGGCTTGCCGTCGGCGGCGAGTGTGTACACCCGGCCCCGGCCCTGCCCGCGCCCGCCTGCCGGGGCGTCCACGCCCTCGATACGCATGCGCAGTGCGGCATTGGGCACCTTGAGCGCTTTGTCGCGCTGGTCGGTGATGATGCGCACATTGGCCGTCATGCCGGGCAACAGTTTGCCGCCTTCGTTTTTGAAACCGACGATGGCCACATAGGTCACCACATTGGCCACATTGGTGGCGGCCTTGCGCACCTGGCGGATGCTGCCCTCAAAGGTCTGGCCGGGAAAGGCATCCACCGTAAAGCTGGCTTTCTGGCCGGTTTTGAGGCGGCCCACATCGCTCTCGTCAATCGCGGCTTCGACCTGCATGTCGGACAGGTTCTGGGCAATCACAAACAGCTCGGGCGCCTGCAGGCTGCTGGCCACCGTTTGGCCACGCTCGATGGTGCGCTTGATCACAATGCCGTTCACCGGCGAAGTAATGCGGGTGCGGGCCAGATCGATACGCGCCTGCGCCAGTGCCGCCTCGCGCTGGGCCACATTGGCCTGTGCAGTTTTGACCTGGGCTTGGGCCACGCCCACCTGGGCTTGCACGCTTTTCATGGCCTCCAGGCTGGTGTTCACCAAAGCGCGGGCCTTATCGGCCTCGCTGGCGGCAATGAACTGCTGGTCGGCCAAGCTCTTTTTACGGTCGGAGTCGCGTCGGGCCTCGTCCAAGTCCACCTGCGCGCGCGACACCTGGGTTTGTGCGGCCAGCGCGTTGGCCTGGGCGGTCAACACCGCGGCCCGAGCGGCATCCACATCCGCTTGGGCGCTGCGCACCCGGTATTCAAACGTCTCGGGATCTATCTGGGCAATCAGCTGGCCGGCTTTGACTTCGCTATTGAAATCCACCAGCACGTCGCGGATCTGGCCGCTCACCTGGGTGCCCACACTTACCTGCGCCACGGGGCTGACGGCGCCACTGGCCGCCACGGTGGCTTGCAGATTGCCGCGACTCACCGTCGCCGTGCGGTACTCGACTTTGCCGCCATTTTGTTGCTGCACCCACCACCAGCCGCCCGCTCCCAAGGCAGCCACCAGCGCCACGGCGGCGCCTATGCGTTTTGTATTCATGCCTTGATTTTAGAAAGCCGCCATGGCAAACCCATGTCAGCCACCCAAAGGCCCTTGACCGCTCCGGGGCGGGAACGTGCAACTTGCGCCGTGGTGCTGCATCTCGCGCCGCCGGGGCTGCATTCCGTCGCAAACCGGTGGGCAAGTGATGGCGCACGCGTCACAGTCACGCCATCGCCAGCCCACAACCCCGCCGCCATGCCACTTACACCCGTCATTGCTGTTCATTTGACCTCAGCACTCGCCGCCCTGGTGATCGGGCCGCTGGCCATCTGGGCCCGGCGCGGCAGCACACAGCGCACCCGCTTGCACCGCGCGGCCGGCTACGCCTGGGTCACGATGATGCTGGCTACCGCCATCAGCGCCATGTTTATCCGCGACTACCAGCTACCCAACTGGGCCGGCTACACCTGGATCCACTTGTTTGTGCCGGTCACGCTGGCGGGCCTGTTCGGTGCGTTCCGGGCGCTCGCGCTCCACGATATTGCGCGCCACCGCAAGATCATGCAGGGCCTTTATGTCGGTGCCTGCCTGGGTGCGGGCGCCTTCACGTTGCTGCCCGGGCGCTACCTCGGCCAGCTGGTCTGGGGCCAATGGTTCGGCCTTTTGTAATTCACCCCGCTTGGAGTCCATCGCTATGAACGCATTCACCACTCTCTCACCCGCCGACCTGGAGCGCCTGGCCCGCAAACGGGCGGGCGCCAAAATGGGGTGGTACATCCACGCCCTGGTGTTTGTTTTCGTTAACGCCGGGCTGATGCTGCTGGCAGCCTTGCAAGGCCTGCACTGGGCCGTGTTCCCTGCTGCGGGCTGGGCACTGGGCCTGGCGGTACACGGTGCGGTGGTGTTCATCCGCCTGCAACGGGTCGGCCTGTTTCACTCGCTGCTGGAGCGTGAGCGCCAAGCCCTGCAAGCCCAGCGCGACCCCTGGTAAGCGCGCCACGCTTGGCGGCATACTCAGAGCCCTATGCGCCCCCTGCCCCCTACTGCTTTAGCCCTGCGCGGCCTCAAGGTGCTGGTCCTCAACACCGTCATTGCGCTGGGCATCACGCTGTTTGACAACCACTCGTTCGGCCTCAACCTGGTGTATTCGAACTGCATAGGCATTTGCATCTGGTGCTACATCGAGTGTGCCAACTACTTCTTGGTGGACAACTGGCAAAAGCATGTGTCCCGGCTGATCTTCATCGTGCCGGTGTCGGTGGTGCTGGGCTATGTGAGCGGCCATCTGCTGACCGACCTGATCCTGGGCACCACCTCGTTTCAATACTGGAAACAGACGCCCCGCATGGCCTGGGGCATGTTGTTTGTGAGCCTGGTGGCCGGCGGCACGATTTGCTGGGTATTTGTGAGCCGGGAGCAACTCGCCGCTGAGCGGCAAAACCTCGAGATTGCCCGCCGCCAAGCCAGCGAGGCCCAGCTCAAGCTGCTCGAATCGCAGCTGGAGCCGCACATGCTGTTCAACACCCTGGCCAACCTGCGCGCCCTGATCAGCCTCGACCCGGCCCGGGCCCAAACCATGCTGGATCACATGATTGCCTACTTGCGGGCCACCCTCTCGGCCTCGCGCGCGCCGGCAGGCGGCACCCGCCACACCCTGGCCGATGAGTTTGCCCGCCTGCACGACTACCTCGAGCTCATGGCCATCCGCATGGGACCACGGCTGCAGTTCACCCTGGACCTGCCCGATGCATTGCGCGACCAGCCGGTGCCGCCCCTGCTGCTGCAACCCCTGGTAGAAAACAGCATCCAGCATGGCCTGGAGCCCAAGGTGGAGGGCGGCCGCATCCGCATCGCCGCCAGCGCAGACCACGGGCGCTTAACTTTGCAGGTGCAAGACACCGGCTTGGGCGCAGACCCGACCCGCCTGCAAGGCCAAGCCACGCCCTCACCCGGCCACGGCTTTGGCTTGCAACAGGTGCGCGAGCGACTGGCCACCACCTTCGGTAGCGAGGGCGCTATGCTTTTAGTAGCAGCCCCCGAAGGCGGAATAAGCGCCAGTGTCACTTTCCCCCTCAAGATCTGAGCCCTCATGACCGTTGCGACCGCACTGATAGCTGAAGACGAGCCCCTGTTGGCCATGGCCCTGCAGGCCGAGCTGGCCCGTGCCTGGCCCGGGCTGCAGGTGCTGCGAACCGTGGGCGATGGCGCATCCGCCGTTCGGGCTGCGCTGGAGCTGGCACCCCAGGTGCTGTTTTTTGACATCCGCATGCCCGGCCTGAGCGGGCTGGACGCCGCCCTCGAGCTGGCCGAACTCTGGCCCCCGGCCCACGCGCCGCACCAGCCCTTCCCTGCGCTGGTGTTTGTGACCGCCTACGACCAATACGCAGTGCAAGCCTTTGAAGCGCAGGCTATGGACTACCTGCTCAAGCCAGTGCAAGCCGCGCGCTTACAAAAAACTGTGTCAAAACTGCAGCAGGCCCTCATAAAACCTGCGCATACCGCTCCTGAAACAATAGCAAATCCAGTACCTGATGCCACCTTGGACGCCACGCTGCACCAACTGCGCGGCCTGCTGGAGCACAGCGCCCGGGTCACCGGCAGCGGCATGGGCGCGACGCCAGCTCTGCCCCGCCTGCAGGTGCTGCAAGCCAGCGTGGGGCAGCAGATTCACATGGTCTCGGTGAGCGAGGTGCTGGTGTTCGAGGCGGCCGACAAGTACCTGCGGGTCCTGACTGCCGACCGCGAATACCTGCTGCGCACCCCCCTGAAAGACCTGCTCAACCAGCTCGACCCGGACGAGTTCTGGCAGATCCACCGCGGCACTGTGGTGCGGGCCAGCGCAATTGCATTCGTGCACCGCGACGAGGCGGGCAAGCTCTCGCTCACCTTGCGCGAGCGCCATGACAAACTGCCGGTCAGCCGCCTTTACGCCCACCGCTTCAAAGCCATGTAGTGGGCGGCTTCTACTTGGGGTAAACGAGCCCTCTGTGGCATGGGTGTTGCTGGGTATAGCTCCCTACAATGCCCCATCGATTCCCTAGGACCCCTTCCATGCAATTGAAACTCTCGCGTCGCAGCACACTGCGCCTGCTTTCCGCGTCCGCTGTAGCCTCATCCGGGCTGTTGGCGGGCTGCGACTCCACGCCCGCGGTTATCAAAATCGGCGTCGCCCAGCCTTTGAGCGGCAACCTCGCGGCACTCGGCCAGGACTTGCTCAATGGTGTGAACCTCGCGGCAGAAGAAATCAACAAGGAAGGCTACAAAGTCAAGGGCAAGACCGTGACCTTTGAAATCGTGGCTGTCGACGACAAGGCCAACGCCGAAACCGGCAAGGCCGTCGCTCAGCAACTCGTAGACGCCGGTGTGGTGGCCGTCATCGGCCACCTGAACTCGGGGGTCAGCATCGCCGCAGCGCCCATTTATGCGGGCCGCAACATCGCCCAGTTGGCCATTTCCACCAATCCCAAATTCACCCAGCTCGGCCTGGACACCACCTTCCGCCTGGTGGCCAACGACACGCTGCAGGCCAAGGCGATTGGCAGCTACTCGGCATCGCAAATTTCAGGCACCCGCTACGCCTTGCAAGACGACAGCACCACCTACGGCAAAGAGCTGGCCGAGGGAGCCGAGGTCCAGCTCAAACTCGCCAAAAAAGAGATCGTGCTCAAACAAAGCTTTGACGACAAGACGGTCGATTTCGACGCCTTCGCCGCCAAGCTCAAGGCAGAAAACGTGCAGGTACTGGTCACCACCGTGAGCGACTTCCAGGTCGTGGCCCTGATTGAAGCTCTGAAAAAAATCGACTACACCAGCATCACCATCCTCGGTGCAGACACAGCCAAAACGCCAGACATGCTCAAGGGCGGCGGCGGCATGAAGGGCTTGTTTGTGACCTCGCCCATCCTGGAAGCCCGCGAATTCACCGCCGGGGCCGCCTTCCTCGACAAGTACCGCGCCAAGTTCAAAAAAGACCCCGCCTACGCCGGTCACTACACCTACGACGCAATGCACGTGCTGGCCGCAGCGATCCGGCGCGCCGAGTCGAGCAAGGCTGCGGACATTACTGCCATGCTCAAAAAGCTCGATGGCTATGCCCCGGTAACCGGCTCCATGAAATGGGATGACAAAGGCGAGCAGCGCTACGGCGTGATTGGGGTTTACAGTGGCAAAGGCGGGCTCTGGGAATCCCAGATGCGCTCTGACAGCTGGTAAGCCCCACCGCAAAGAACACTGAGGAGAACACCATGACTTTGCGCTACACCACCGTACCCAACACCTTGCCCGAGAGCAAGATGCGCATGTACCCCACCAAGGTCATCAACATCATTGGGGGGCCGGGTAGCGACAAGTCGCTGTTCTCAGCAGCCATCATTCTGTTTCTCAACCTCCACCACAAAACGGTGGAGACCATTCCCGACTACGCCAAGTCACTGGTCTGGCAACAAAACTTTGAAGTGCTGAAAAACCAGTACTTCATTGCCCAGCGCCAGTTCGAGATGCTCAACCTGCTCGACGGGCAGGTGCAGTTCCTGATCACCGAGTGCTCGCTCCCCCAGGTGCTGTACTACAACGAGCACTACCCCGAGAACATTTGCGACGTGGGCAAGACCCGCGCCCAGATTCTGGAGTGGTACCACCAGCACAACAACATCAACATCCTGGTGGAGCGCGGTGACAAAAAATACGTGCACACCGGCCGCTTCCAAGATGAAGACCAGGCACGCGAGGTGGACCGCGGCCTGCGCACCACGCTGCTGACCGAAGGCATTCACTTCACCGCACTGCCGGCCGATGTGGACGCCATCAACACCTTTGCCCGCACCCTGATCGACTAATCAGGCCCGGATGCCAAAACCGGTTCCGCCCCGGGGCTTTCCCTAACGCACAACTCGCACCAAAACTGTGCATTCGTTCATCCGGGGCACCAAAGGCAACCTCGCTTCAGAGGGAGAAGCCCTGTTTTGGGAGCAAATCAATTCATGCTCCATTAGAGATTTAAATACTAGTACCATATCAGTACAAGCCTGATGCTCACCTTTCAAGACTTGCGCTAATGTTCGCCCCGGTGAGAAATTTATTCACACTTTTTTAATTTGGAGTTTTTATGAAGTTGAAAATTGTTGCAGCCGCAGCCATCGCCTTGACCACCGGAATGGCTTTCGCACAAAACGCGGTTGTCACTATCGCTCACGTTGGCCCTACAAGCGGCGCGATCGCCCACTTGGGTAAGGACAACGAAAACGGCGCCAAATTGGCCGTTGAAGAACTCAACGCAGCTGGCGTGACCATCGGCGGTAAAAAAGTTACTCTGCGTTTGATGACAGAAGACGACGCAGCTGATCCCAAGCAAGGTACTGCTGTTGCCCAGAAGCTGGCTGATGCCAAGGTTTCCGGCGTGGTCGGTCACTTGAACTCCGGCACCACCATCCCTGCTTCCAGCATCTACTCTGACGCTGGCATCCCCCAAGTTTCTCCTTCCGCTACCAACCCCAAGTACACACGCCAAGGCTTCAAGACAGCTTTCCGTTTGGTGGCTGACGATGCACAACTGGGCGGCACACTGGGCCGTTACGCTGTGAAAGAACTGAAGGGCAAGTCCATCGCCGTGATCGACGACCGTACTGCTTACGGCCAAGGCGTTGCACAAGAGTTCAGCAAGGCTGTTGAAGCTGCTGGTGGCACCGTGGTTGCTAAAGAATTCACGACCGACAAGGCCACTGACTTCTCCGCTATCCTGACCACTATCAAGGGCAAGAAAGCCGACGTCGTGTTCTTCGGCGGTATGGACGCTGTTGCAGGCCCCATGCTGCGTCAAATGAAGTCCTTGGGCATCAACGCTAAGTTCATGGGCGGCGACGGCATCTGCTCCACCGAATTGGTGAAGTTGGGTGGCGACGCGATTGCTGACAACCAAGTCTACTGCGCGGAAGCCGGTGGCGTGGAAGGCCAGCAAAAGGTCGGCATGGACGCATTCAAGACCAAATTCAAGGCCAAGTTCGGTACAGACGTTCAGGTGTACGCACCCTACGTGTACGACGGCGTGAACCTGATGGTTGCCGCCATGGTCAAGGCCGGTTCTTCCGACCCAGCCAAGTACCTGCCCGTGTTGGCAGCTACCAAGGACTACAAGGGCGTGACAGGCAACATCTCCTTTGACAACAAGGGCGACATCCTGAACGGCGCTTTGACACTGAAGACCGTCAAGGGCGGCAAGCTGTCTGAAATCGCTGTGATCCGCTAATCACGGACCTGTCTCATGGCAACACAAGTTGCCATGCACAGCAAAAAGCGCACTGCCTGCAGTGCGCTTTTTTTATGCGTGCCCGCTAATCTGCCACTGCTACTGCCAGTGCCAGCGCGGCACACGTTCACTCAAGACCGGGGTTGCAAACCACGCGGCACAAAGGCGCTCAGCCGGGCGGCAATCGCAGCCTCGTTGCGCTGCCACCAAACGCCCAAGGCCACCAGCCCCAAGCCCAGCACCGTGAGTGCAAACGGAAACATAAAACTATCCTGAAACACCTTGTGCGACAGGTGCCCCAAATACAGCAGCACCCCAAAGGCGCCGTACACCGTGAACACGCGCCGCCCAATGGCCGCCCCCACCAGCACCAAGGCCACATTCAGCGCGCAATAACCCAGCTTGGCCAGCTCGGAGCCCGAGTCATTAAGGCTCAGGCCGCACCAGAACATGGTGGTGCCAAAAATATAGAGCCAAAACGCAAAGTCCTGCCGCCACTCGGCCGACTGCGAGAGCCGGGTCCGCACATCCACCCACAGGGCCACCGCCACCGTACCAATGCCAAACACCAGCGACATGTCGCGCATGAACTCCCACTCCCAGCGATGGTCCAGGAGCAGCATGTTGGCCACATCCATACTCAGGTACCACAGCGTGAGTGCCAACGGCATCACCATAAAGGGCAAGCGGTAGCGC
This sequence comes from Rhodoferax potami, assembly GCF_032193765.1. Taxonomy (NCBI): domain Bacteria; kingdom Pseudomonadati; phylum Pseudomonadota; class Betaproteobacteria; order Burkholderiales; family Comamonadaceae; genus Rhodoferax; species Rhodoferax potami. The sequence goes on along the minus strand of NZ_JAVBIJ010000001.1, from coordinate 580,861 downwards.
CACAGCATCACCACACCAGCTGCCAGGGTGGCCAGCTCTAGGGTCAGCCAGCGCCAGTCAATCCGCGTGTGGTAGCTGGCCAGCGAGTCCGAGCCCCCAGGCGGCCACCAGCCCATCAGGTGCTGCCCGCTCCACACAATCAAGGGCACCAAAAACACTGCCAGCGTGGCCAGCAGGCCTGCCGGCACCATCAGGCCCCGGCCTTTGAAATGGTCTGCCACCTTGAGCGCCGCCCACAAGTAGGCCACGCCCAGCAACAGCAAGGCCATAGGCCCCATTTGCTGAAAGCCCAGGGTCATGAACAGCGACATCGCCCCGATGGCCAGCAAACCGCCAAAGTAATACAGCACATTCACAAAGCTGAACCCCGGCCCCGCAGCCACCGGCTGCAGCCCGTGCCCCGGCTCGCGCTGTGCAGCGCTGTGCGGCTGCACGCGATAGTGCCAGCGCTGCCACAAGGCCTGCGCCTGCGACTCGGTGATCACGCCGTCGCGGGCAGCCTCGGTCAAATCTTGCAAGCGCAGCGCAACCGGTAAATCTGCCGTGCCTGTGTCGTCTTTGATGTGCATTGCGCATCCCCCCTATGGTTGGCCTGCATATGTACCACAAGGCCACTCCTAGAATGAAACCATGCACACCCTCACCACCGCCCTGGCCCAAATCAACACCGAAGCCCGCGCCCTGTTTGGCCAAGGCAAGGTGGCCGACTACATTCCCGCGCTAGCCCAAGTGCCGCCACGGCAGTTTGGTATGGCGGTGGCGCTGGTAGACGGCAGCACGTTTCATGTGGGCGATGCGCACACCCCGTTCTCGCTGCAGAGCATTACCAAGCTGTTTACTTTTGTGCTGGCGCTCAAGGCCATCGGCGAAGACCTGTGGAAGCGCGTAGGCCGCGAGCCTTCGGGCGCGGCGTTTAACTCGATGGTGCAGCTGGAAACCGAACACGGCATTCCGCGCAACCCCTTTATCAATGCCGGCGCATTGGTAATTACCGACATCCTCACCACCCGCTACGCCCACCTCGACTACGCACTCTTGGGCGCTCTGCGCCGCCTGACCGACGACCCCGACCTGAGCTGGAACGCAGCTGTCGCCAAGAGCGAGCGCGACACCGCCCACCGCAACATGGCCATGGCCTACTTCATGAAAAGCCACGGCAACTTTGCCAACGCGCCCGAGCTGGTGCTCGACAACTACTGCCGCCAGTGCGCCACCGAGATGAACTGCGCCCAGCTCGCCCAAGCCACCATGTTTTTAGCCAACGCGGGCCGTGACCTCGGCCGCGACGGCCGCCCGGACGAGCAGTTTTTAAGCCCCGACGAGGCCCGCCGCGTCAACGCACTGCTGCTCACCTGCGGCGCCTATGACGCCGCTGGCGACTTTGCCTACCGCATCGGCTTGCCGGTCAAAACCGGCGTGGGCGGCGGCATTGTGGCCATTGCCCCTGGAGTGGGCACGGTGGCGGTATGGGCGCCCGAGCTGGACGCCAAAGGCAACTCGGTGCTGGGCGCTTTTGCACTGGAGCGCTTGGTGCAGCTCACCGGCTGGAACCACACCTGAAGAAAAAGGCTTTGGCCTAAGGCTCAGGCCCACATCAGCCGGTCACGGCCTGCGGCCTTGGCGGCGTAGAGCGCGCGGTCTGCATTGCGCATGTTTTCAATGCTGCTCAGGGCAGGGTCCAGCATGGTCAGGCCAGCAGAGCAGGTGTGGTGAAAGCGCGGCACCTCGGGCAAGGGCGACGACTCGCGCACCAGCTCCAGGATGGCTTGCACCTTGGCCTCCATTTCAGCAGGGGTGGCTTGGGGGAATAGCAGCAAAAACTCCTCGCCCCCGATACGGCCAAACCCGTCGTTGCGCCCTAGCGAGCTCACCACCAGGCGGGCAAAGCGCTGCAAGACCTCGTCCCCCGCGTTGTGGCCATAGGTGTCGTTGATTTTTTTAAAGTAATCCAGGTCCAGCAGCACCAAACCGCAAGGCTGCTGGTTGCCGCGCAACTGGTTGAGCCGCAAATCAAGCTGCTCGAGCACATGGGCACGGCTGCTCACGCCGGTGAGTGCGTCCACCTGGGCGGCCCGCAAAGCGCCATCGCGCGCCTGGCGCAACGAGCGGTCGTTGGTGCGCAGGGCCGTAATGTCAAAGCCCACGCTCAACATCCAGCCCTGCTCGTCCATGGTTTCGGTGATGTACATCCACTGGCCGCTGCGCAGGTCGGCCTCAAAACAGCGAAACGGCAGCTTGCCCCGCCGCGCCTTGGCAGAGATCAGCCACGCCTCGATGTCGTCGGTCTGGATAGCGGCGCCTACCTTGTTGGCATAGCTGTGGCGCATCATGTCGGACCACGAGATCGGCACATCCCGCGCCATGGCAAAGTCAATGCAGTGCGACGGGTTCGCGTAGCGCACCATGTCTTGCGGGTCGTACAACACCACATGCAGGGGCGACTGCTCGTACAGGCGAGCCAGGTCTTCCGCGAAATACGAGCTCACAGCAATGCCTTTGGAGTCAGCCATCAGATCCTATAAATTGTTAAAAATGTAACAAGCACATAGTAACGAACTCCGCTTACACAAGCCCGCCAGGCACCCCCGCGGGGCGAGACGCAAGATGCGGCGTCTAAAATCTGCGAATGAGCACCCCCACCCCCGCGAACACAGCTACCGACACCGTCAAGCCCAGCAACTTTTTGCGCCAGATCATCGAATCTGACCTCGAAAAAGGCACCTACGCCCAGCGCCGCTGGGCCGGCACCCCCGGCGACGCCGCGCACCACGCCGCTGGCGAGCCTGACCCCGCCAAAATCCGCACCCGCTTTCCCCCCGAGCCCAACGGCTACCTGCACGTAGGCCACGCCAAGAGCATCTGCATCAACTTCGGGCTGGCGCGCGACTACGGCGGCGTGTGCCACCTGCGCTTTGACGACACCAACCCCGAAAAAGAAGACACCGAATACGTCAACAGCATCATCGACGCGGTGAAGTGGCTGGGCTTTGACTGGAACGGCAGCCAGGGCGACTACAGCGTGGCCCCCTACCAGGCCAGCGACTACTTTGACTTTATGTACCGCGCCGCCGAGGCGCTGATCGAAGCCGGCCACGCCTATGTGGACGAGCAAACGCCTGAGCAAATGCGCGTGAACCGTGGCGACTTCGGCAAGCCCGGCGTGGACAGCCCTTTCCGCACCCGCACACCTGCGGAGAACCTGGCCCGCTTCCGCGAAATGCGCGATGGCAAACACGCCGATGGATCGATGGTGCTGCGCGCCAAGATCGACATGGCCAGCCCCAACATCAACATGCGCGACCCGGCCATCTACCGCATCCGCCGCGCCACGCACCACAACACGGGCGACACATGGTGCATTTACCCCATGTACACCTTTGCGCACCCGATTGAGGACGCACTGGAGCAAATCACCCACAGCATCTGCACGCTGGAGTTTGAAGACCAGCGCCCGTTTTACGACTGGCTGATGGACCGCCTCATTGATACCGGCCTGCTGGCAGCCCCCGCGCCCAAGCAATATGAATTTGCCCGCCTGAACCTCACCTATGTGATTACCAGCAAACGCAAGCTGGCCGCACTGGTGAATGAAGGCAAGGTCAGTGGCTGGGACGACCCGCGCATGCCTACCATCGTCGGCCTGCGCCGCCGTGGTTACACGCCTGCCGCCATCCAACTGTTTGCCGAGCGCATTGGCGTGACCAAGAGCGACAGCTGGATCGACTACAGCACCCTGGAAGGCTGCCTGCGCGAAGACCTGGAGAACACTGCCCACCGTGGCATGGCCGTGCTCAACCCCGTGAAGCTGGTACTGACCAACTGGGGCGAGGTGTTTGCAGAGCAAGGTGGCGACGCGTATCTGGACGCGTGCAGCATGCCCGCCCTGCCCCACCCGCCCGAGGGAACCGAATCACCGGTGCGCCACTTCACCATCGGCAAAGAGGTGTGGATCGAGCGCGAAGACTTTGAAGAAGTGCCCCCCAAGGGCTACAAGCGCCTGTTCCCCGGCAACAAGGTGCGCCTGAAGGGCGGACACGTGATCGAGTGCACCGGCTGCACCAAAGATGCCAATGGCGTCATTACCGAAGTGCTGGCCACCGTGGTGCCCGACACCAAGAGCGGCACCCCCGGCGCCGACCTGGTGAAGGTGAAAGCTGCCATCACCTGGGTGGGCGTGGCCGACGGCGTGTCGGCGCAAGTGCGCATGTACGACCGCCTGTTCAGCGACGCCCAGCCCGACGCGGGCGGCAAAGACTTCCTGGAAAGCCTGAACCCCAACAGCCTGAAGGTGGTGACCGCCATCGTGGAGCCGTCACTGGCCAACGCGCAGCCCGACCAGAAGTTCCAGTTTGAACGCCACGGCTACTTTGTGGCCGACCGCATGGACCACAAGGCGGACAAGCCGGTGTTTAACTTGGCGGTGGGGTTGAAGGATAGTTGGGGGAAGTGAAAACGCAGAGTTCGGTTTTAGGCCTCATTCTGGAACACCTTATCTATACCTGATTGACCAGCAATTAATATGGCCGCGGATATTCAAACAATAGCAACGCGACTTAAGCAAATACGAAAAACGCTTGAGTACTCAATTGAGGATGTCTGCAAAACCATCGATCTGCCAATTGAACGATTGACTCAGATTGAGTTGGCCCAAACACGGCCAACTGGTGATGAAGTGCTGATTCTTGCAAGTCTCTACGAATGTGATTTCCGTTCCCTGATTGATGATTCAGTACCTCCGCCAGGTGAATTGACAGACATCCTATTCAGACGATACGGAAATACGTTTTCTGCAGTTGACCGCAGATCTATTCAGGAGTTTTTGCATATCTGCCAGATTGAATCCTCCCTGGAAGGATTACTGGGTATCAAAAAGACTCCATTTCCAGCGCCTAGGGTGGGCAATTTCTACAAAGGAGATGGACAAGCTACTGCGAAGAAGCTTCGATCTCACTTAAGTCACAAAGAAAATGAAGTACCCCACGACATATACGCGGACTTCCGAAGCATTGGTGTTCACATACTGCGCCAACGGCTAGTCAACAGCGATATCTCTGGTCTTTACATTCAAGATCCGTTAGCGGGTCATTGTGTACTTATCAATTACAACGAGGATATTTACCGACAGCGCTTTTCGGTCTGTCACGAAGTTGCACATTCGATATTCGATTCGTCTGAGCGCGTGATGCTTACCTACGAAACTCACAGCTCAAAATACAACAAAGCGGAGTTGATCGAAATACGGGCAAACAGTTTTGCGTCGAACTACTTGATGCCAGTACACCTTCTGCAACGAATCGGGACACTCGACGAATCCAACATCGCCCCTTGGGCACAGAAGTTTCGAGTTAGCGTTTCTGCACTCCTTAAAGCATTGAAGGATGCGAAATTGATTAATCAGGGAACTGCATCAAAGCTTCGGACAATTCGTGTGCCGACCTCTGCCAAGATAGATCCTGAGGCGCCAGAAAACCTGACTGATAGCCAACGGGCACGACGTCTATCTTTGCTTGAGAGGGGTCTATCGGACTACTTCGTAAATTTATGTTTTGAGGCGCATTACAAGGAACTGATCAGCACTGGGCGACTAATTGAAGCACTACGAATAAGTCAGTCAGACCTTCCGGAAATTGCTGTCTTGTTCGGAAGGACTGTCAATCATGGCTTTTGATCCGAGCAACTTCAGCTTTATGGTCATCACAGACACTTGCTCTGTTTGGAATGTTCTTTCAGCAAACGCGATATTTCGTGCTGCAAATTCAGCTCGGGTTAATTTTTATGTGACTCCGATGGTTCTTTATGAATGCCTAAACAAGCCTAGGAAGACAACAACACCCGAGTCAGTTGAACTAATCCGCAGGCTCAGGGTATTGAGAGCACAAGGCAAATTTAGCGAGCAGCCTTGCGATCTAGACGACCTACTGGCAGTTTCACGCCGAGCGCCAGCAGCGCTTAGCAGTGGGGAGTTGTCTTGTATCGCTACAGCTTACAAGACAACGTCCTTCGCGTTTATGACGGATGAACGCAAGGCTCGCCAATATGCAGAGCAAAGACTCCACCTCAAGGTCGAGACAACTCCAAAACTCTATGGTTGGCTCCATTTTCATCGTCACTTAGTGGATGCAGACCATAGCGTCGTCATTGAGGAACACGAAAAGCATGAGCGCAGGCCATTGACTAAATTTTTTCAAGAGGCCTATGAGACTGCATTGCAATATCGCTTAATGAGTCGATAGCCCACAGAGCTGCGCAATATGTATCCCCAACCCATCCTCCACTTCTGGTTCACCGAGCTAACTCCCAAGCAGCACTTCGCCAAAGACGCTGCCTTGGACGAAGCCATCGGCACCCGCTTCGGCGCCACGCTGGAGGCTGCTGCGCGGTGTGAGCTGTTTGCCTGGCGCGCTACGCCCGAGGGGCGGCTGGCGGAGGTGTTGGTGCTGGACCAGTTCTCGCGCAATGTGTACCGCGATACCGCCCGCGCCTTTGCGCAGGACGCGCTGGCCCTGGTGCTGGCGCAAGAGCTGGTGGCCAGTGGGCAGGACCGTAGCCTGCCCCTGGCGCAGCGCAGCTTTGCCTACATGCCCTACATGCACAGCGAGTCCGCGCTAGTGCACACGCAAGCCGTGGCCTTGTTTTCGCAGCCGGGCATGGAAGACACCCTGCACTTTGATCTGCGCCACAAAGAGATCATCGACCGCTTCGGCCGCTACCCCCACCGCAATGCCATATTGGGCCGCACCTCCACTGCAGAAGAGCTGGCTTTCTTGAACGAACCGGGGTCTTCGTTCTAGATTTTTGGCTGCAGGCTTGCTACGTTTTTAGTAGCTACTCGCGCATATTCCACGTGGGCTAGTGGCCTATTTTCCTTATTTGTCCCTTGTACCATGGCAGAATAGACTGGTCACACATCAGATATGAACCATGGCTATTTTTCCGCAAGGACTCACCAACATCGATAAGCGCTGCGCGAACGCCGGTGAACGCAACACACTACATCAGCTGAAACGGTGCCTGTCAGACGAATATATGGTGTGGCACGATGTTCCCATCGGGCCAAAGGCGAGGCAACCTGATTTTGTGCTCCTCAGTCCACGCCGTGGATTGCTAATTTTGGAAGTTAAACACTGGTCTTGGGGCACGGTTGAGAACCAGCGCATCACGAAAGACAGCGTGGAGCTACTCACCAACAACGGGTTGGTCACTTCTCCGCATCCGTTGCGTCAGGCTCGTGACTACGCCACTGAGCTCAACAACGTACTCCAGCAAGACCCAGCGTTGTTAGAAACAGAAGACCCTTTCAAAGGGAAGTGCCGTGTTCCCTATGGTTGGGGCTGTGTACTAAGCAACATTCGACAAAAGCAAGTCGAATCCACTGATTTTGAGCAGCTATTCCCGAGTCATAAGACCTTGTTACGAGAGGACTTGGACGATGGGGTGGATGCCTATGAGTTTGAAAAACGCTTATGGGGCATGTTCACCCTTACTTTCCCCTACGCGCTGAGCCTGCCGCAGCGTGATCGCGTGCGCTGGCATCTGTTCCCCGAAATTCGCATGCAGTCGACCCAAGTGGCGCTGGACTTGCAATCGGATGGGAAGCCGATGGCGTTGCCGAGTCTGATGCAGGTCATGGATCTTACGCAGGAGCAAACTGCACGCACCCTTGGTGAGGGGCACCGTGTGATTCATGGCGCGGCTGGCTCTGGCAAAACCATGATTTTGATTTTTAGGGCACAGCAACTTGCAGCGGCAGCACGGGCCGACCAACCAATTTTGGTGCTCTGCTACAACCGCGCGTTGTCTCAGCGCATAGACGCCATGTTGCGCGAGCGCGGCGTGGATGAGCGGGTGGTGGTACGAACCTTCCACGCTTGGTGTCAGGACATGGTGCGGGCTTATCAGCTCGACCGTCCCCAGACACGTCCCAACACGGATGCGTATTACGAAGAACTCGCTGCCACCGTTCAACGGGCACTAGACACTGGCTTGGTTCCCAGCGGCCAATACACCGCACTGCTGATAGACGAAGCCCACGACTTTCAAGATGCCTGGCTGCAAATGTCGGCCAAGCTGGTGACGCCAGCCACCAATTCACTTCTGGTTCTTTACGACGATGCCCAATCCATTTACCAGCAAAAGCGACGCAAGTTCAACTTCGCAAAGCTTGGAATCAAAGCGGTGGGGACGACCAGCATTTTCCGACTGAACTACCGCAATACTGCCGAAGTGCTGGCGTTGGCAATGCAATGCGCGCAGGGAATAGTGAATGAAAAAGCCGGCACCGATGACGACATGCAAACGGTGCAGCCCACTACTGCTGGACGACGCGGCCCACTGCCAACATTAATTACCGCTGCCCATGGTCGCCAAGAGGCGCTACTGATTGCAGAACGAATTGCAGCTGCAATCGCCGATGGCACATCGCCGGGCGACATCGCCGTGCTGTGCCGAATCAAAAAACACATGGACTTGATTGAGCAAGCAATACTGCATCACCAGATCGGCTGCCAATCTATGAACAACCCAGCCTTCAAGGCATTTGACTGGACGGCTCCCAGCGTCAAGCTGGTGACGCTACACAGCGCCAAAGGTTTGGAATTTCCATTGGTATTCATCTCTGGACTGGACTGCATGCCTTGGATGGGCGAGCCATTGGAAGAAGAGTTACGCCTGCTCTATGTGGGCATGACACGAGCCACAGAAAAGCTGGTATTGACTGCCGCAGGGAGTTCCCTTGTAGTTGACCGTGTGAAGAACTCTCTAGAGGTAGTAGCAGCGCAGTTTGAAGCTGCTTTGTAAGTTCTCTTGCCGATGGTTCTGCTCATTAATTTTTTTGAGCATTCAGTACTAGACGTATGGCCTCCTGTATCCCAAGACACCCTGCGCTTTGAGCTACGCCACAAAGAGATCGTTGACCGCTCAAACCGCTACCCCCACCGCAACGCCCTCCTGGGCCGCACCACCACGCCCGAGGAGCTGGCTTATCTGAGCGAACTAGGGTCTTCGTTCAAGGTTTTTAGGCGGCGGTTTTGCTACGTTTTTAGTAGCTACTCGCGCATATTCCAAGTGGGCTAGTGGCCAATTTCATTCTAAATTGCACCCCACGCGTACACTGCTCCGCCATGGGCTCTCTGTTCAATCTGTCTCTGCTGGCGCTTGCCATGCTGGCCTTTGCGGGCAACTCTCTGTTGTGCCGCGTGGCGCTCAAGGGCGGCGCCATGGATGCGGCCAGTTTCACCACCGTGCGTTTGGTGTCTGGCGCAATCACGCTGGCCGCCTTGGTGTGGCTGCAGCGCAAACCAAGCGCGCAGGGCGCGCGCACCGCAGCGCTGCCGGGTGATGGCTGGTCGGCGCTGGCGCTATTTGTGTATGCGGCGGGGTTCTCGTTTGCCTACCTCAGCATGTCGGCGGCCACAGGGGCGCTGTTGCTGTTTGGTGCGGTGCAGGCCACAATGATCGCCTGGGGCCTGTACCGCGGGGAGCGCTTGAGCCCGCAACAGATGGGCGGCTTTGTGCTGGCGGTTGCAGGGCTTGTGGTGCTGATGTTGCCGGGCGTAGCGGCGCCGGGCTTGGTGGGCTCTGCGGCCATGCTGGGTGCCGGGGTGGCCTGGGGCGCTTATTCGCTGCTGGGCCGGCGCCAGCCCGCCCACGGTGGCGCTGACCCTACGGCGGTAACGGCAGGCAACTTCATTCGCACCGTGCCCATGGCGCTGGTGCTCAGTGCGGTGGCGCTGCCGCAGCTCCACATCACCAGCAGCGGCTTGGTGTTTGCGTTTGCCTCGGGCGCGTTGACATCGGGCGTGGGCTATGCCGTGTGGTACCGGGTGTTGCCCACCCTGCAAGCGACCCACGCCGCCACGATGCAACTCAGCGTGCCGGTGATTGCGGCTGTGGGTGGCGTGGTGCTGTTGGGCGAGGCCGCTACCTGGCCGATGGCGCTGTCGGGCTGCGCCATCTTGGGCGGCATTGGCCTTGTGATTTGGAAGAAGGCCTAAGCGCTGCGCGGTGCTGCGCCGCGGCTTGTAAGAATGTGCCGCGTAGGCAGACAAACCACTTTCAACCGCATTGCCCGCCCCCCATGAAAACCTTGCTTATCCGCTGCGCCGCATTGCTGCTGGCCGCCCTCGCCACCATAGGCCATGCCGCCGAGCCAGTGAGCACTGGCTGGATGAATGGTGCCGCCATAGGTGGCAAAGATACGGTGTCGTATTACGCACCCGAGGCCAAAACCAACCACCAGGTGGTGGAAGGCAGCAGCACGTTTACCGTGCAGTACCTGGGCGTGCCGTGGCGCTTTGCATCCAAGGCCAGCGCCGACAAGTTTGCAGCCAACCCCGCGGCCTATGCGCCGCAGTACAACGGGCATTGCTCTAACGGGCTGTCGCTAGGCGAGGGCTTGATCCCCACCAGCGGCTCGGTGTGGGAGTTTTTTGACAACAAGCTGCACTTGTTTTACGCCGAGCGCGGCCGCCAGCGCTGGCTCAATGGCGACTGGAAAGCCTATCGCCAACAAGCCGACAAGGCGTGGCAGGAAATACTGGCCGCTAAGCGGTAAAGGTGTAGGCGTGCGGAGCTCTGGTCTGCTTTGATAAAGGCAATTTTGCTACGCTTTTAGTAGCTGCTCGCGCATATTCCACCTGCGCAAGACGCCTATTTGGCGCATAGAAGACTGCTCCGGTAAACTCCAGCTCATGAGCCCCTCCCAAGCCCTCCGCCAACACCGTGATGCCGTCTGCCTTACCGCAGCGCGTTACCACGTGGTTAATCCACGGGTGTTTGGTTCGGCCCTGCACGGCGATGACCGCGAAGGCAGCGACTTGGATTTGTTGGTGGACCCACTACCGGGAACCACCTTATTCGATCTCGGTGGCCTGCAAGACGAACTGCAAGAGCTGCTGGGCGTATCGGTAGATGTGCTCACGCTCAAGGACCTGCCCATCAAATTCCGCGACATAGTGGCCCGGGAAGCGCGCCTCTTATAACTACGCAATTGCAACCGCATCGCGCACGGCTACTTCGACATCAACCTTGAAGTGGTTTGGGATACCGTCAAATCTGCACTGCCTGCCTTGAAAAGCCAGCTGGACGTTTTACGGGCTACCTAAAACCCTGATTTCTTGACTGCTACTTGCTACGCTTTTAGTAGCTAATCACGCATATTCCACGTGGGCTAGTGGCCTATTTCGCTTAACTCCGGCAACCGTGCGCTCTATACTGCCGCATGCCCCAAGCCCACCCTACCCTTACCCCACAGCTGCTGCGCCAGCTGACGCTCAACCCCGCTGACCACCCCCGTGGTGTCGCGCATTTGAGTGCGGCCAGCGGCTTGGTGCGCGTGGGCGAGCGCCTGTATGTGGTGGCCGACGACGAGGTGCACCTGGGCGTGTTTGACAGTAGCGCCATGCACGCACCCGGCGCGCTGCTGCGCTTGCTGGAAGACGACTTGCCGCACGACAAGGGCGCGCGCAAAAAAGCCAAGCCCGACCTCGAAACCTTGGCCCTATTGCCGCTCCTCCCCGGCCACGCCCACGGGGCCTTGCTGGCCTTGGGGTCTGGCTCCAAGCCACAGCGTAAAACCGCTGTGCTGCTGCCGCTGGATGCGCAGGGAACTCCGCTTGGGCAAGTGGACACCGTCGATCTGGCGCCGCTGTATGCGCCGCTACGAGAGCGGTTTGCAGACCTGAACATCGAAGGCGCTTTCCTGCTGGGCAACAAGTTGCTCTTGCTGCAGCGGGGCAACAAGGGCAACGCCTTGAGCGCCTGCATTCGCTACGAGTGGAGCCACATTGCCCCCTGGCTGGCAGGCCTGCAGCCCCAGCCGCCCGCCCCCCACGACGTGCAGACCATGGACTTGGGCGAGGTGGACGGTGTGCCTCTGAGCCTGACCGATGGCACGCCCCTGGACGGCGGCGCCTGGGCCTTTTGCGCCGTAGCCGAAAGCACCGACGACAGCTACCACGACGGCGCCTGCGTGGGCTCCGCCATTGGTATCGTCACCCCCGACGGGCAGGTGAAGCTGCAGCTGCTGGCCGGCGCCCCCAAGGTCGAAGGCATTGCCGCCCAAGCCGCAGACGGTGGCTGGCAGATCACCCTGGTGACCGACCCCGACGAGCCCTGCACCCCCGCCCAAATGCTGCAAACGCACTGGGCGCTGTAACCGCGCTAAGGCAACCCGCCCCATGGCCCGCCGCAAGCACCACCACGTGTATGTGATTGAGTTGCACAAAGACGTGCTGCTGGAGCCCCGCTTTCGCAAAAACAATCCGGGCTATGTGGACGGCAAGCCCTGCGTGTACGTGGGCATGACCGGGCTGGACCCGGATGTGCGCTTCGACAAACACAAAGCCGGCATTCAGGCCAACCGCTTCGCCCAGCAATACGGCCTGCGCCTGCTGCCCGACCTGTTTGAAGGCTTCAACCCCATGAGCTACGACGACGCGGTAGACAAAGAAATCGAAGTCGCCATAGACCTGCAATCCGCCGGGTTCGGGGTTTGGCAGGCCTGAGGCTCCATCGTTCACTTGCTACGTTTTTAGTAGCTACTCGCGCATATTTAACGGGCGCTAGAGGCCGATTTGAGGCCTATCCGCACCCTCCCCGCTACACTGCAAGCCATGCAACCCAACTGGTATGAGCGGCACATCTTGCCCACGGCGCTGGACATGGCCTGTGGCATGCCCATGATCGGGCGCATGCGGCAGCATGTGGTGCAGCGCGCGCAAGGGCGGGTGCTGGAGGTGGGCATTGGCACGGGGCTGAACATGCGCTACTACGACAAGGCCCGCGTCACCCACATCACCGGCCTGGACCCGGCCCTGCAGATGCACCCGCTGGCGCGGGAGCGCATAGAGCGCGCGGGCTTGCAGGTGGACTTGATCGGCCTCTCCACTGAGCAGATTCCGCTGCCCGATGCCAGCTTTGACACCGTGCTCATCACCTACACGCTGTGCACCATTCCCGACCCGCACGCCGCCCTGCTGGAGATGCGCCGCGTGCTGGCACCCACGGGGAAGCTGCTGTTTTGCGAGCATGGGCGCGCGCCCGATGCCTCGGTGCAGCGCTGGCAAGAGCGTTTGCAGCCGCTGTGGGGCAAGGTGGCAGGTGGCTGCCATTTGGGGCGCGATGTACCCGCCCTGCTGCGTGCCGCAGGCTTTGCCCTGCCCGACCTGCAAACCCGCTACCTCACCGGCCCACGGCCCTTCACTTTTCATTACTGGGGCGAGGCGCTGCCGGCCTAGCCACAAGGGCTGCGCGTTTTGCGATACAAACAGCGCCATGCCCCACACGCCCACACTGCCGCCCGATTTCACGCCCACCTTTACCCTGGTGCCGCCGGGCCCTCTTGCCAGCCCCCTGCAGTTGCTGCCGGTGAACGCCGATGTGCTGGCCGTCCACACGGCCGATGGCGCGCATGTGGGGTCGCTCAAAAAGATTGGCGCGGTCTGGAAGTTCAAGGCCATGGGCTACGACGAAGCTGGTGCCATGGAGCCCGGTGGTGGCCCGCTCACTGACCAGCACAACATGCAGTTCCAAACACCCGATGCCGCCGAGGTGAGCGCGCGCTTACTGGCTGGCTAACGGCCGGCGGCAACCGGGCCTTAGCTCTGGACCTGGTTTCGCCCGCTTCGTTTGGCCATGTACAAGGCTGCATCCGCAGCGGCCATGAGTGCATCAACAGTTTGCCCGGCCTTGTAGGTGGCGGCGCCAATAGACACCGTTATAGCCAGAGTCGGGGTGGTGGGCAGCGGTTCGGCCTCTACAGCGAGGCGCAGGCGCTCGGCCACTTCCAACGCAGTCTGCAAGGGGGTCAGGGGCAGCACGATCAAAAACTCTTCCCCCCGTAGCGGGTGCACACATCGCCTTGGCGCAGGCCCTCGCGGACACGCTGTGCAAAGGAGCGCAGCGCTTCGTCGCCGACCAAGTGGCCGTGGACGTCGTTGATTTTTTTGAAGAAATCGATGTCCAGCATCAAGATAGAAAAAGGCTGGCCGGTACTGACCGAGAACTCCAATTGTTGTTTGAGCAATGCGTCGAGCGCGCGGCGGTTACCCTGCCCGGTGAGCGCGTCGGTGGCGGCATCGATGCGCACTTTGGTGAGCAAGCCGCGCAGTTGTTGGGCCAGCGCCGCATTGGACAGTTGCAAGGCAATGCCCTCCCGCACACGGTTAGAAATGCGGCTGGAGTGATAAAACATGAGTACCTGAAACACGCTGAACGCCACGATCAGGTCCACGCTGTATTGCTGGTTGGCGTAGCGCGCCAGCCCCAGCACCGAGATGCTCCACATCAGCCCGCTTTGCAGGTAGTAGCCGCGGATGTAAGACACATACACCTGCGCGTTGACGGCACTCACCCCGCACAACAGCGCGACCATGATCGCGTCCAACAGCACATCGTGCCCCGCCAGCAACCAGCCCAGCAAGCCCCACGCAATGCCGTCCAGCCCCGCCATGACCCGCAGGCGTGGACCGTGGGTCTGCTGGTCGCATCCGTCTTTGAGGGCGCGGTCGATCGAGAGCAAGCCCATCATCCACACCACAAAGAAAAGCACTAGCCAGAGGAGCAGGTTTTTGTCGGGCACACGCCCCCATGCCATCCAGGCAGCCACAAACCAGCCGGCTGGCGTGGTGTGCAGGGTTTGGCGGAACGACGCCACCCACAAGGCAAAGCCGGTTTGGTTGACCACCAAACGGTCGCTGACCGATAGATCGGGAAGGGGCTGCATGGGCTGGGTGGGTGTGGGTTTGCGGCTATTCGGGGTGCAGCTTCTGGATTCCATTCTACGGAGGCGTTTGCAAAACAACCATCCTTTTTGGATGTAACCGATTACGGCTAGGGCCTGTTGGGCCAAACTGGGCCGGGCTCGTAAAATAGCGCGCTTTGTCGTCCGGAACCCCTAAAAATCATGCCCCAAAAATCCAATAACAAACCATTCGTGATCGGCGTTGCCGGGGGCAGTGGCAGCGGCAAATCTACCGTGACACGCGAGGTGCTGGCCTCTATCGGGCCGGGCATGGCGTCTGTGGTCTACCAGGACGACTATTACTGCGACCAGACCCACCTGGCGCCTGAAGAGCGCGTCAAAACCAATTACGACCACCCCGACGCCTTCGATTGGCCCCTGATGGTGCAGCACATGCAGGCACTGCGCCGCGGTGAGGCCATCGACATGCCGACCTACGATTTTGTGACCCACAACCGCGCACCCAGCACCGTGGTGGTGAACCCGGCACCGGTGATCGTGATTGAGGGGCTGTTTGCGCTGTTTGACCCCGAGCTGCGCAAGATGATGTCGCTGAAGATATTTGTGGACACGGCGGCCGATGTGCGCTTTATTCGCCGCCTGCAGCGCGACATTACCGAGCGCGGCCGCAGCACCGAGAGCGTGATCGCCCAGTACTTGGAAACCGTGCGCCCGATGCACAAGCAGTTCATCGAGCCCACCAAGCGGCACGCCCACGTCATCCTGCCCCACGGCGCCAACGACCCGGCGGTCGACATCATCACCACCAAGGTGAAGACGCTGATCAAAGAGCTAGACCGCGGCTAAGCGCCCCGATATGGCCGAGCCGCTGGTTGCCCAATATGGCCCCGATGTGCCGCAGGCCATTGCGCGCATGATCCGGGCGGTGCACCCGCGGTTTGACGCTGATGCCTTTTTACACGACGCGCTGAGCGGCTACGAGGCCCTAGCCTTGATGCCGCGTGGCAAGCACATTGCCAGAGCACTGCAGCAGCACTTGCCGCAGGACTATGCGCAGGCGCTGCCGATTTTGCTGGCATCTGCTGAGCAGCCGCACGGGCGCAACCCGGGCCTTTCGCTGGCATCGTTCTTGTACCTGCCCCACACGGCGTTTGTGGCGGAATTCGGGCTGGGGCATTTTGAGTTGTCGATGCAGGCGCAGCACGCGCTCACACAGCGCTTTACGGCAGAGTTCAGCATCCGCCCCTATTTGCAACACCACCAAGAGGCCACCCTCGAGCGGCTGATGGAGTGGACGCGCGACCCCTCCGAGCATGTGCGCCGCCTGGTGTCGGAGGGCACACGGCCGCGGCTGCCCTGGGCCTCGCGCTTGCCGGCGTTTCAACGTGACCCTGCCCCGGTGCTGGCCCTGCTGGAGCCATTGAAAGACGACCCTGCCCTGTACGTGCGGCGCTCGGTGGCCAACAACCTCAACGACATTGGCAAAGACCACCCGGCCCTGTTAGCGGACACAGCCCGCTCTTGGCTGCAAGGCGCCACACCCGAGCGGAGCTGGACCGTGCAGCACGCGCTGCGATCAGCAGTGAAACGCGGCGAGGCCGGTGCGCTGGCGGCACTGGGCTTTGGAGAGACGGCCAACGCAGTGGTGAGCCAGCCCGCCATCACGCCGCCGCAGGCAGTGATGGGCGGTTCGCTGAACGTGACCTTTGACGTGACCAACACCACCGGGCAAGCCCAGCAGGTGCTGGTGGACTTTGCGGTGCACTACGTCAAGGCCAATGGCCAGGCACGCGCCAAAGTGTTCAAGCTCAAAACGCTGGACCTGGCCCCGCACGAGACCCAAAAGGTGGGCAAAAAGATATCGCTGGCCGACATGACCACCCGCAAACACTACCCCGGCCACCACCGGGTAGACGCCATCCTCAACGGCCGCGCCCAGCCGCTGGGGGCATTTGAGCTAACCAGAGGCTGAATGCGCAGACGCTGGGGCGCGATGCCCCGGCCCGGTTAGCTTGACGCGATCACAAAATCCAACGCCGCCCCCACCGCCGCCACTTGCGCGGCAATGCACTGCTCGGGGTTGGCGCGTGGGCTGTCGGGGTAGACCTCGGTGATGCTGGTGTAGCGCGCCCCGGTGATGCCGGTGCACAGGCCCCAGCCTTTCACGTCATAAGCAATGACGCCGGGCGCTTCCAGCGGGGTGCCGATCAGGCCGCCCTCGGCGTCGGCAGGCGCAATGTGCGTGACCTGCTCCACAGCGCGCAGGATGGCCTGCTGGAATGCGGGCTGTGGGTTGGCGGTGTCGTCCACTAAGTAAAACCCATCGGGAATCACGCACGGCTCAAAGGCTTTGCCATCCCGCGCGGCCACGGCGGGGCGGTACTCGCTCTCGTCGGTGTCGGTGGTTTCGTGCAGGTCGATATGGGCGGCAAACTGCCCCAGCAGCGGCGCCACCAGGCGCATCAGGGCCGCGCTCTCTTGGGCGGGGCTGTCGGCACGGAAGCTGCGGTTGGGGTCCAGCGCATCAAAGTTCCAGCGCTGGATGCGCTCATAGGCCCAAGGGCTCACGCAGGGCGCCACCAGCAGGTTCACCCGGCCGGCAAAGGCCGCAGCGTGGTCTGCTGCAAAGCGCAACGCACCATGCACACCACTGGTCTCGTAACCGTGCACCCCGCCAGTGACGAGCACGGTGGGCAGAGCACTGCTCCAACTAAGGCTGCGCAGGGCCATGAGGGGGAACCGCTCTTCACCCAGCGCGGCGTCGGCATACACCACTTCGCCATAGCACTCCACATCCCACTGGTTGCGCAGCAGCTCTATCGCAGCCAACACGTCGTCGGCATAGCTGCGCTGGCGCACCTGGCGGGCGCGCCACTGTTGCACCTCGGCAGGGCCCCAAGGCTGGCCGGGGGTACCCAAGGGATAGAAACGGGAGAGGGTCATGTCAATGCTTTGGCTGTAAAACTTGTTTGCTACGATTTTAATAGCTACTAGCACAGGTTATTAGAGCGCTAGAGGGCTTTTTGATGCCCTAACCGAAGGTGGCAGTGCCACCTGCATAGAATGCCCCGTGCGCTGCACTGCCACTGTGCAGCCCCCTAATTTTTACCCCCTACTAGGACAACACCATGCCCCAACTGAAACTCAGCTACTTCGATATGCACGGTGGCCGCGCCGAACCTGTGCGCCTGGCCCTGCACATCGGTGGTGTGGCGTTTGATGACCATCGCTTTACCTTCCCTGAGTTTGCAGAGGTCCGCAAAGCCACCCCGTTCGGCCAGGTGCCCACTTTGGATGTGGATGGCACTCTGTTCACCCAGAGCGATGCGCTCTTGCGCTTTGCGGGCAAGCTGGCCGGCCTATACCCCACCGACCCCTTGCAAGCCTTGTACTGCGATGAAGTGACCTATGTGGTGGAAGAAGCCGGCGTCAAGATGGGCCCCACGTTCCGCATGAGCGGTGAAGAGCAAAAGGCAGCCCGCCTGGCGTTGGTCAACGGCTCCATGCCGGTGTACCTGGGCTGGTTGCAGCAGCGCCTGCAAGCCCAAGGCGGCGAGTTTTTTGCCGACGGCCGCCTGACTGTGGCAGACCTGAAGGTGTGGGTGGATGTGCGCGCCCTCAACTCCGGCCGCTTTGACCATGTGCCCACCGATTTGGTGGAGCGCGTGGCCCCGGCGCTGAACGCACACATGCAGCGCATTGGCGAGACACCGGCCATCAAGGCCTATTACGCACAGTTTGCAGCCAAGTAAGCGTCGGATGCAGTTGATGGAGCGGCTCATGCCGCACTACCAGTTCAGCGAGAAACACCGCTTGCTCACCCAGGCCAGCCCTGCTGCCCTGATGGATGCGGTGCTGCAGCCCGGCGTGAGCGAAGACCCGTGGGCACGCCGATTCATCCAGCTACGCGAGCTGCCCGACCGGCTGCGGGGCGCCCTGGGCGGCAGTAGCCGCTTGAAAGACCAGCCCCCTTTCGGGATCGACAACTTCACGCTGCTCGGGCGTGATGGCGATACTGAGGTCGCGCTGGGCCTGACAGGCCGGTTTTGGCAGGCAGACTACGGCCAGTTGCCAGTGGCGGGTGCCGACGGGTTTGCGGCATTTGCCAAGCCGGGATGTGCCAAGCTGCTGCTGAACTTCAGCACCCAACCCGATGCCGGCGGCGGCACCTGGCTGCTGACCGAAACGCGGGTGTGGTGCACCGACCGTGCGGCCCTGCTGCGGTTCACCCCCTATTGGTACGTGATACGGCCGGTAAGCGGCTTGATCCGGCACCGGCTGCTGGCCCGCGTGCGCGATGCGGCTCTGGCCGCTGGCTGAACCGATGCCCCTCACCGTGCCCCGGCTGGCCCTGGTGTTTGTGCTGGCGTGCTGGGGCGCTATCGGTAGCCCGGCCCACAGCGAGGCGCCTTTGCCGGAAATATTTGTCGCGGGGCCGGTGGAAGCTGCAGACACCCACTCCGGCGGGTTTGCCACCACAGCGGGTGGCAACATCCCCGGCGCCCGGCGGCGCAGCGCAGCCACGCTGGAAGACATGATCCAAGAAGTGGCCGCCGCCAAAGCGGCAGGCAAGCCGCTGGTGCTGACCTACACGGGCAATGAAGATGCGCAGATTGCCCGGATCACTCAAGACCACACGGCGGATGCTTATCAAAACTGCCCCCGCCCGCACTGGCACGCCCCCTACCGCGAGCTGCAAATCAAAGAGTTTTCGCACGGGCTGACGATTCTGGGGGCCAACGGCTCTTCGGCCAACTTTGGCATCACCCTGATCCGCAGCGACAACGTGGTGGTACGCAACATGAAGATAGGCGCACTGGCCGGTGCCGCCCACGATGCCGACATGCTGCGGATTGACTCGTCTTCCAACATCTGGATTGACCACAACGAGTTATTTGCGGTCAACAACGAGTGCAAGGGCTCACCGGACGGGGACCTGACATTTGAGAGCGCCATCGACATCAAAAAAGACTCGCACCGCATCACGGTGTCTTACAACGACATCCACGACAGCAAAAAGGTGGGGCTCGATGGCTCGTCCAGCAGCGACATTGCCGGTGGCCGCGAAATCACCTACCACCACAACCTGTACCGCAATGTGCATGCCCGCCTCCCAATGCAGCGCGGTGGCTGGACGCACCTGTACAACAACCTGTACAGCGGCATTACTGACTCCGGCATCAACGTGCGCCAAGCGGGCTATGCGCTCATAGAAAACAACTGGTTCGAAAACGCCAAAAACCCGGTGACCTGCCGCTACGACGCCGGCAACTGCGGCTGGTGGGAACTGCGTGGCAACAACACCCAGAGCGCTGCCGACAACGCCACCTACAACATCACCTGGACCGGTGGCCCCGGCTATCTCAATGCAGATACCTGGGACAGCACCCGAGCATTCCCGCTGACCTTGACCTACACCTACACGGCGCACGCACCTGAGTGCGTTAAAGCCCACCTGGCTGTGGTGGTGGGCGTGGGTAAAAACCTGGCCACCCTGCGCTGCCCCTGAAGGCCCGCGGGCGCGGGGCTACCCCGAAACCGAGTAACCCCACCGCATCGGGCTTATTGCCCCGGTGCCACACTCGCGCCCCTTGTTGTTACGTTTACAGGTTTTTGAACATGCTTTTCTCCCCCCTCCAAGTCGGCGCGCTGACACTGCCCAACCGTTTCGTCCTCGCGCCACTGACCCGCACCCGCGCGGGCATGGAGCACCTGCCCAATGATTTGATGGCCGAGTACTACGCCCAGCGCGCCAGCGGCGGCCTGCTCATCACCGAGTGCACCATGGTGACTGAGGGCACCTCTGCCTTTGTGGCCGAGCCCGGTGTGTACTCCGCCGAACAAATCGCCGGCTGGAAGAAGACCACCGACGCAGTGCACGCCAAAGGCGGCCGCATCTTCATGCAAATCTGGCACGCAGGTCGCGCCGCCCACCCCGGCATCAATGGCGGTGCGCGCACCGTCTCCAGCAGCGCGCTGGCCATTGAAGGCGAGATCCACACCCCTGAAGGCAAAGTGCCCCACGTGGCGCCCCACGCACTGACTGTGGAAGAAATCAAAGAAATCGTGGCAGCGTTTGCCCAAGGCGCCAAAAACGCAATGGCCGCCGGTTTTGACGGTGTGGAAGTGCACGGCGCCAACGGCTACCTGATCGACCAGTTCTTGCGCGACGGCTGCAACCAGCGCACCGACGCGTATGGCGGCTCGGTAGAAAACCGTGCACGTTTCTTGTTTGAAGTGCTGACTGCGGTGAGCGATGCCATCGGCTCCGACCGCGTGGGTGTGCGCCTGTCGCCCCTGAACAGCTTCAACAGCATGATCGACAGCGACCCTGTGGGCCTGACTACCTTCTTGGCGGACAAGCTCAACAGCTTCAAGCTGGCCTACCTGCACATGATGCGTGCGGATTTCTTCGGCGTGCAAAAGGCCGACGTCATGTCAGTGGCGCGCGCGAACTACAAGGGTGTGTTGATCGGCAATATGGGCTACAGCGCGGAAGAGGCTGAGCAAGCGATCAAAGACGGGAAGCTGGATGCGGTGGCTTTCGGCAATGCCTACATTGCCAACCCGGACCTGCCGGAACGCGTGAAAGCCGGTGCGGCGTTGAACACGCCTGACAGCAGCACCTACTACACGCCCGGTGCCAAGGGCTACACCGATTACCCCACGATGTAAGGGGAACCCTGCGCGCCACCCGGCCAGCACAGCCGGGGTGGGCGCGTGGGCCGCGAAGGCTTACAGGCCTTCGTGGCGGTCTGCGGCAGCAAACAGGTCCAGCGCAAAGTCGGGGTCCGACTTCTGGATGCTGGCCGCAAAAGTGCGCAGCTCTTCCGCCTGCTCCAGGCGGGTCTGGCCGGCACCGGATGCGCGGCCAAAAGCGGCTTGGCTCAAAGCCACCACCAGGTTTTTGCCGGCTACCCACAGCGCCTGCAAGGAGGCGCCCACAGTGGGTTGTGCGTCGCGGGGCAGAGAAATGCTGTGAAGAGTCGTGCTGGCCATGGTGGGCTCCTTTAAGTAAAAACAAGTGATGTTGCACTGCAGTATAGGGTTAACCCTAGACTTGATGCAAGGGTTAACCCTAGTATTCGTTGTTTCTTAGGGTGAAACGCCTAAGCCCTGCGCCCCGGACGCTTGAGTTTCAGCCGGGCGCCGCCAGCTAGCCTGCATGACCGAAGCACTCCATATCGTTTGCCCCCACTGCCACACCACCAACCGGGTGAAGGCAGACCACATGTCCAGTGCGCCCGACTGCGGCAGCTGCAAGGCCCCGTTGTTCACCGGCAAGCCGGTCGGCTTGAGCACCGCCTCTTTTGACAAGCATTTGCACCGCAGCCATATCCCACTGCTAGTGGACTTTTGGGCGCCGTGGTGCGGGCCCTGCCGGCAGATGGCGCCCGCCTATGCCGCTGCTGCCCGCCAGCTGGAGCCGCACATCCGGGTGGCCAAAGTGGATACCGAGGCCGAGCAGGCGCTGGGCGCCCGATTCCAGATCCGCAGCATTCCCACCCTTGCGCTGTTTGTGAACGGCCGCGAAGTCGCCCGTCAACCCGGGGCCATGGGGCAGGCCGATATCGTGCGTTGGGTTCAAATGCACTTGCCGGTGAAATAGGCCGCCACGCCGGCAAGGCTGTGTATAGTGGCCGATATGGGCTCTACACTTTTTCCCGGCGGAAGAACCTGTTGGCTGCGCATGGCAGTGAGCGCAGCTTTGATCCTGGGTGCAAGCCTGAGCCACGCGGTGTGCTCGCGGGCCATCGTGGTGCCGGCGGCACCGACGGGCTTCAATGTCAAGGTGACTGATGAAGGGGTCTCCGGCGTCTACCCCGACTGGCTGCGCGAGGTCAGTCGCAAAGCGGGTTGCCAGCTTCAGTTTCCGGTAGTGCCGCGCGCTCGGGCGGATTCGATGACCTTTGTCTCCCACCAGGCCGACATTTTGATTCCGGCCTCACAAAACCAGGAGCGGGACCAAAAGGCGCAATTTGTACACCTAGTCAACCTCACGCCCACCCTGATCACGCTCAGTACTGCGCCCTTGCCTCCCAAAGACCTCCGCTCGCTGGTGGAGCGGTCCAAACTACGCGGCGCCTTGGTGCGCAGCTATAGCTGGGGTGATGAATACGATGCGCTGGTACAAAAGCTGAATGACGACAACCGGGTGGACTTTGTCAATGATTTGGGCACCGTGGGCCGCATGCTGCGTGCTGGGCGGGTGGACTTCACGATATTGCCACCCACGCTGCTGCACTCGGCACTGCAAACTACAGCCGACGTGGCGCAGAGTGGCGAATTTCGTTTCAGCCCGGTCATCGGACTGCCCAAATCCCGCGTGGGGGCCTACCTTTCGCGCCAGACGCTGAGCCAGACCGATATGGATCTGCTCAGCAACGCGATGGTGAAAAGCGCGCGCGACGGCAGCTTGCGCGCTGTTTTTGAAAAGTACTACCCGATGGAAGTGGTCGCCGCGGACATTGTGAACAATTAATTAATAAAAAAACTTACCCCAAGCGCCTGTGGGCTGTTGTGTGGATAAGCGTGTTCACAAGCCGCGAAATCCGCGCCAGCATTGGCTTTGACAAGCCTGCCCAAAAATAAGGCAGCGCGTAGAGCATTGTTTTTAAAGGCAAAAAGCTGTGGTATGGGGGAACCGGCTGTCCGGTCCCCTGGGACCCGCAACCCCTGATGAGGTAACCTCGCCGCCTCACTGAACGACAAACACAAGGACTTTTCCATGAAAAAACTCAACGTCACCATCAAGCTGGAAATGTCGGTACCCGATGACTGGGCACTGGTAGAAACTTCTGAAGGCACCCCGGTGCTTAGCCTGCCCAACGGCCAGTTCCTGGACATCGCCATCGAGCCTCTGTTCGCAGCGGACCCTGAAGACACCTGGAGCAGCACCGAGAGCGAAGACGAACTCAACGACATTCTCGACATGGTCGAGAGCGAAGAAGTCAGCTACGAGTTTGTGACCCACTAAGCCACGCTCTATGGCGCAACCCGACCACAGCCCTTCTGCCGAACGCAACAAGCACCCGATTCTGGAAGTGCTGCAAGCCCTGCTGCCTGCCAGCGGCCGGGCGCTGGAGATTGCCTCGGGCACCGGGCAGCATGTGGTGTGGTTTGCGCAGCACCTGCCGCAGTGGGCCTGGCAGCCCACCGAGGTGCACCGCGGCGCGCTCTACAACATCGAGGTGCGCGCCACCGAGGCGGACTTGGCCAATATCGAAGTGGCCCAGCAGCTCGATGTCTGCCGCGAACCTTGGTTTACCGAGGGCGCCACATGGGCGGGACCGTATGACCTGGTGTTGTGCATCAACATGCTGCACATTGCGCCGTGGGCCTCGTGCGCGGCCCTGATGCGGGGTGCCGCCGCCTGCCTGGCGCCCGGCGGGGTGCTGGTGACCTACGGGCCTTACTTTGAGGCCGGCGTGCCGCCCACCCAGAGCAATCTCGAATTCGATGCCAGCCTGCGAGCGCATGACCCGAGTTTCGGCATACGCCAACTGGCCGATGTGGCAGCCGTTGCGGCACAAGCCGGCCTGCAGCTGCAAGCCCGCCACGCCCTGCCCGCCAACAACCTGTTGCTGGTGTGGGGCCGCCCAGCAAACCCTGCGGCCTAAAGCCCGAGCGCGTTAAACACCCGGATGGCGGCGTAGGCGTCATTGGCCGCGTAGACCAGTTGCGACTCGGTGAGCCGCGGTGCCGCCCAGTTGCTGGTGGCAGCCTTTTTGCTCTTGATGAAGCGCTGCCCAAACAACACTGCCACGGCACCTTTGACCCCCATGTCTTTGCGGTAGCCGCGTTCGCGGAACACCACATTGAGCTCCAACACGCCCACCGGCTCTACACCCAGTTTATGAAGAATGCGCTTGCGGTCATCACCCAGGCCAAAACCGGCCTTGGCGATACCGGGCAGCGCCATGAGCTCGGCAGCCACCGCGCGGCACTCGGGGTCGTGTAGCTGAAACACCCAGGCCCGCTCAGGCGTGGAGAGTTGCAGCACATGAGGCCCGTCGGAGACCTCGCCCACTTTGAAGGTGGGTTTGGACTCGGTATCAAAGCCCCAGGCGCGGGCTTGGCGCAGAGTGGCCAAGGCAGCATGGGCTTGAGCGCCCTCGTTCACCAGGGTGATGCTGTCCAGGCCCAGACGGGCAAATTCAGGCAGCAAGGCAATGGCATCTTTGTGGGGGGTGGCATGCTGTTCGCGGGGGTTTTGTTGCATGGGGCGTATCATCGCCCACCTGCCACTGGTTGGCCTCACAGTTTTGCCCGTAGCCCACAGAGCGGCGCGGCGCACAAGGATTCCCCATGAAAAAGACATTCCCCCTCCACGTTGAAGGCAAGCACCCCGATCGCCTGTTGGACGCCACCAAACACGAAATCCGCAAATACATGAAGCGCGAACGCAACCGGGCGCTGCCCGTGGGCGTGGATTTTTGGGACTTTGATTGCCGCTTCGGCGCTACCGAGCAAACCGCCGTAGTGGCCCACCCGGCCGAGTTGATCGGTCTGATCGACGCTGCTGCCAAAGAGGGCGGCACCCAGTTTTATATCGAAATTCTGGCCAAGCACGGGGTGCGCAAGCCTCGCGACCCGTCGGCAGGCGCCACGATTGCCAACTTTTTGGAAGAGTAAGGTCGGGCTAGCACACTCAGCGAGCCCATTCACCGCGCGCGGGGCAAATAAAGTTGAAAAAAACTTACCCCTGTCGCCTGTGGGTTGCTGTGTGGATAAGCGTGTTCAC
Source organism: Rhodoferax potami (assembly GCF_032193765.1). Lineage (NCBI taxonomy): Bacteria > Pseudomonadati > Pseudomonadota > Betaproteobacteria > Burkholderiales > Comamonadaceae > Rhodoferax > Rhodoferax potami. Next base: position 555,416 of record NZ_JAVBIJ010000001.1, on the reverse strand, counting down.
AAGCCACGAAATCCGCGCCAGGCTTAGCTTTCAACACGACGCCTAAAAAATAGGCACTCTGACAACCCCGTTTTTTACGGGGTTTTTTTATGCTAAGGCGCTACTGTGGCTTAGCGGTGTGCGTTTGCCCCTTGCCCGCAGACTTGGCAGCGTACATGGCGCTGTCCGCCGCCAGCATGAGAGATTTCAAATCCGAACCGTGATGCGGGTACAAGGCAAGGCCAATGCTCACACCCAAGGGCACACTCACCCCGTAATACGGCTGGCACAGGGCATGCACCAAGCGGTCGGCCGTCTGCAGGGCATCGGCTTGGCTCACCCCGTCGAGCAGCACAATGAACTCATCCCCACCGATGCGGGCCGCGACATCTGACGCCCGGATGGTGTAGCCCATGCGCTGCGCCACGGTTTTGAGCACCTCGTCGCCAATCGAATGACCCAGGGTGTCGTTTACCTTTTTGAAACCATCGAGGTCCATGGCCAAAAGTGCCAACTCGCCGTGGTGCCGCATGGCGCTCAAGATGCTGCGCTGCGCCAGCTCGTCAAACAGCAAGCGGTTGGGCAGCTCGGTCAGTGCATCGTGCTGGGCGAAAAACTTGACTTTGCGCATGGCATCCGCCGCCTGCAGCATGGCGGTGCCCACGGCTTGGGCCTCTTGCAACTCCAGGCTGGGCGGGCTCACATCTTCCCCGCGCCCGAGTGCGAGCGCCGTGTCATTGAGCTGCTGAACCGATGACATGACCTTGGCCCCTGCCCGCCGCGCCAGCCAAAACCCCAGCCCCAAGGCCAGCACCAAGCCAAGCAACACTTGGGCGAGCTGGGCAAACAGGTCGTCATACAGGCTGCGCTGCGGTGCTGCAGCCACCACCGTCCAGCCCCAGCGGTCTGAGGTGCTGAACCCGGTGAATGCCGGCACATTGTCTTTGGTCACCGACTCCAAAAAGCCAGATGAATTGCCGTCCATAGCCTGCTGCACCTTCAAGCTGACCGACTGGCCAATGAACTTCAAAGGGTCGCGCGATCGGCCCACGATCGTGCGGCTCCGGTCCAGCACCGCGATGAGCCAGCCCTCCGGCAAAGGGCGCTGGGCAATGAGACGGTTGATGTAATCGGGCGTCAGGCCCATGTTCAGGCTGTAAACGACTTTGTCATTGGCCACGACCGGCACCCCGATCGCCATGATGTGCGCTTGCGTCGTTACGCCCTTGAAAAGATCGGTGAGCACTGTCTCGCGCTGGGCAAACACCTGCTGGAGCTGAGCGGGAGTGCCGGTTTTGGGCAAGGCTGCACCGAAGGGGAACAAGGTGTTGAGCACTTGCAGACCCTTGGCGTCCGTCAACACATAGTTGAGCGCCATGTCGGGTGCCACGATGTTGTTAGTAGCGAACTGATGAAAGCCCTTGAGATCGCCACGCGCCAACTCAGGGGCTGTAGCCATGACCTTGAGGCCGGACTCGATGGCAGCGAGCTCCCGCTCGATCTCCGCCTGGATCGCACGCGCCAAGAGCACGGTCTGTTGCTCAAAGCCCTCCCGTTGCAATCGGTAGTTACTGTAAGCCAACCAGGCGCAAATCAGTACCGTCGGCAGCACACTGAAGATGACCAGCATCCGCAGCGCGCGCCGCAATGACACACTGCGCCGCACACGTATCCGGTTTGGCATGTGATGCCCGTCCCGCGTTGTAGTTAATCGTTTTCCTCTGTCTGCACTATGGCAGAGGACGCTTATCAGAACAACTACCAGGAAAAAACTTACCCCATTCCCGTGTGGGCCACGCTGTGGATAACCCTAGGCACAAGCCGCCAAATCCGCGCCAGCATTGGGCTGCAACACGACGCCTATTTTTTAGGCAATTTCAATTTTCTCGAAGAAGAAAAAACGGCGTTTTGTCAATGAGGGAAAGTTTTGTGTTAGCACTTGCTGTGAATCGGTGTAGACGTGAAAAGCAACGCCCCTGAGGCCCGAATTACCCCTCAAAACTGTGCGCCACTCTGTGGATAACTTTGTTTACAACCGACAAAACCCGCACAAACAGGGGCTTTGGCACCGTTGCCTGTAAAGTAGTCACTGCGGGAACCAATGCCGCTTTTCACGACTCTACCCGCGCTAAAACTTTTACACGCTGCAACAACATGACCATCAAGTCCCCCTCGTCTTCCGCCTTCGCTTCGCCCTCACTGCCCCAGCGCAGCCGCCTGCACTTGCTGGCACTGCCGGCCTTGTTGGGCTTGGGCGGTCTGGCCGGTTGTGGCGACAAGAAAGACGAGACGGCAGCGCCCGCTGCCAAATCCACGGCGCTGAGCCCTGCACAGGCCTACGACAAGATTGCTGCCGAGGGCAAAGGCTTTACCGTGGGCGCACTCATGGCAGCCAACCCGGCTTATGTGCTGTTTGACCCCCAGTGCCCGCATTGCGGCCATTTGTGGACAGCGTCGCAGGCGTTGCTGCCCAAGGCCAAGTTTGTCTGGATTCCGGTGTCGTTTATCAACGGCAAGAGCGCTCCGCAGGGCGCTGCGATATTGACCGCCGCAAACCCCGCCGAGTTCATGGCTGCGCATGAGGCCTCGCTGCTCGCCGGCAGTGGTGGCACCCCGTTGCCAGCGTCAGTACCGCCGGAAGTGGAAGCCATCATCAAGGCCAACACGGTGTTGTTCAATGACCTGGCTGCCGAATCGGTGCCCTACATGGTGGCCAAGAATGTCAAAACCGGCCAAGTGGTGGCCAATGCGGGTGCCATGCAAACGGCAGCATTGGCTGAGTTTTTGGGCGTGAACTAAGCGCTACAGCACCGCGTAGCGGCCCGGGCGGTGGTTGACCGCGATAAACAGGTTCATCACCACCGCGGCCAACACCGAATAGGCGACCCGCACCGGGTCGACCACAGTGAGTGCCAGTAGCACGATGGTGCAGTCCATGCCCATTTGAACCATGCCGGCCCGCCAACCGCGTGAACGCTGCAGGTACAGCGACACAATGGTGGCGCCTCCCAAACTGGCCCGGTGCCGCGCCAGAAACAAGCACCCCGAGCCCAGAAGCAGGCCACCCAGCACGGCCGCATAGGCCGGGTGCAGCCGCTCGATGGCAAACAAGCGCGGAGACCACTCAGCCATGGCAGACAAGAAGCTGATGGCCACAAAGGTTTTGATGGTGAACTCGCGGCCCATGCGCTGCCAGGCAAACCAGTAAAACGGCAAGTTGATCAAAAAGAAAAGCTTGCCCAGGCTGACGCCGGTCGCGTAGTGCAGCACAAATGCCGCCCCCGCAGTGCCGCCGGTCAGCAGTCCTGCCTGGCCGAACAAAATCAGCGCAAGGCTCACGAACAAGGTGCCGGTAAAGATGGCCTGCGCATCCTCAAACCAGGTGTGCTGCTGCACCGCCCCCTGCAATGCGGAGGGCAGCTCAACCGGCCCGCGCAGGGGCTTTTCTGGGGCGTTGGGGGGTGTGGAGGTCGACATAGGCCTTACGGAGCAAGCATTGTGCCGTGCCAGCCCGTGGCATGTTGACACGCTGCTTACCAGGCCACCCGCTCACCAGGTGGAAGGGTCGACCTTGAAGTAGCCCTGCAATTCGCGGTAGAGCGCGGCGTCGTAGCTGCGCAAGGCCGCACCTTGCTCAAAAAAAGCTTCGGTGGCGACCGAGAAAAACTCCGCAGGGTCTTGCGCGCCATAGTGGTCCAGCAGCACCTGCTGGTGCATGAAGGCCTCGCCTTGCAGGCGCTCGTAGGCGGCGGTGAACACCGCCTTCCAGCGGGCGGGGTGGTGATCCGCATCACCGGGCAGTGGCAATGGTGCGCCGATCGCCTGGCCGTTTTCCTGGTCCAGCTGGTGGGCGAATTCATGGATGACGACGTTGCGGCCATCGTGCGCATCGGCAGCGCCTTGGAGCACGTCTTGCCACGACAGTATGACCTGCCCTTCCGACCAGCTCTCACCGGCCAAAGAGCGCTGCTCGGCGTGCTGCACACCCGCCGCATCGGTGTGCTTGCGCTGCACGACAAAAGCAGCGGGGTACATCAGTATCTGGCGCACTCCGGCAAAGTAGTCCGCCGGCAGCCCGCGGGTGCGGTTGAGCAGCAGCAGGCAGGCGTTGGCGGCGACCACGACCCGCATTTCTTCAGTCACCTGCAAACCATCGCAACCGATAAAGGTTTTTTCGGCCACAAAAACCTGGATGTGCTTTTTGAGCTGCAGCTGCAGGTCTGCCGGCAAACGGGCAAACAAGGGAACGCGCTTGCGCAGGTGTTTGCGCCAGCCGGGCGGGAACGGTTGCTGTTGCAAGCGCTCGCGCCGCCAGCGCATCCAGCGCGGATACCCCAGCAGCCCGATCAGCAGCAACAACGCTGCAAGGCAAAAAATCAAAAAGGCCACAAGCTCTCCATCAGCGGCGTTGCACTAGCCGGTTAACTGGAGCCCCCGCGGCCTTTTTCAAGCACGCCCGTCCATGCGGGGGTGCCGTGGGGTCAGGGTTAGCGCGCTACCAGTACCGGCACCGAACTCTGGGCGACCACTTTGGCTGCCACACTGCCGAGCACCAGGCGTTCAATGCCCGAGCGCCCGTTGGAGCCGATCACGATCAGGTCGACGCCCAGCGTCTCTGCCGTTTGCACGATTCCGCTCACGGCGGTGACATCTTCCACAAAGCGGACATCCAGCGCCACCACAGACCCCTCACGGCACAGGGCATCCACATGCGCATGGGCTTGGGCGGCGAGCTGCTGACCGGCCGCCGCATAGGCCTGTAAACCAGCTGGATTGAGCTCGCCAATGCCAATATAGGGGTACGGGTCCGCCACATACAAAGCGGTGAGCTTGGCGCCGTGGGTGCGGGCCAAATCCACCGCCAAGCGGGATGCATGCTCTGAAGACGCAGAGCCGTCGGTTGCCAAAAGAATGTGTTTGAACATGGGAGCCTCCTGTAAATCGATGCCCTCACTGTGCGGGAAGGCGGCGCAGCCGGTCTTGACCTGCGTCACACAGAGGTGCCGACCCGGCCCACACGGGCTGTCACATGAGCGCGCTACACTGTTCTGAAAATACAAGGAGCGTAGAGATGCTGCGACTCTTCAAAGCACTAGCCGTCGTTGGCATATCAATCACCGTGTGGCTGCAGCCTGCAGCTGGGGCGACATCGCCCATGCAATACACCTATCCGCCCCCCGAGAGCGGCTCGGATGTGCGCATGCAGTTTTACTGGGATGTATTGCAGCTCGCCCTGGAAGAAACACGCCCCAAGTGGGGGCCCTTCCAAATGCAGCCAGCCCCCAAAGTCATGACGCCTGCGCGCGCAGAAATGCAGCTGAGCAACAGCCAAGACATTTCCGTCATGGCGCGCACCACCAGCCAGGACCGTGAGCGCAAGCTCTTGCCCATCCGCTTGCCCCTGGACAAGGGCCTGACCGGTTACCGCCTGTTTTTGATCAAGGAGGTGAACCAGCCCGCCTTCAGCGGCATTCGCAGCACCAGCGAGTTGCGGCAGTTCACCATCGGGCAGGCTGCGAACTGGATCGATGTGGACATCTTGCGCAACGCCGGCCTGGAGGTGGTCACCGCCCCGACGTATGAGAGCCTGTTCCCCATGTTGAGCGCGGGGCGGTATGACCTGTTTTCGCGCGGTGTGAACGAAATCAGCGCAGAGTTGGCTTCCAACATCGGCAGCTACCCCGACCTCGCGGTGGAAAGAAAACTGCTGCTCTACTATCCCCTGCCCCGCTACTTTTTCTTCACCCGCTCGCCCGAAGGTGAAAAGCTGGCTCAGCGGGTCGAGGAAGGCTTGAAGCTATTGATGCGCAATGGCAAGTTCCAAAAGCGCTATCTGGTCTTCAAGAAAAGCATCCTCGCGGACCTGAGTCTCTCAGGCCGGCGGGTGATCCGCATCGCCAACCCCATGCTCTCTCCCGAGACGCCCTTGGCTGACAAAGAGTTGTGGGACACGTTAGAGACCGAGCTCCGCTGAGTCCGGCCAAAGCTACCACCGCCTAAAACAACGACAAGTTTTCTGGCGGAGGGGTCTGGGGCTTGGCGTTGCGCGCAGCCGCAGGCGCCGCACGCGGCACCGGGGCGGGCTCAGCGTGCATTTGCTCGGCGGGAAAGCGCGTCATAAACGCCATCGCCTGCTGCGGGCTGGCATGCAGCCAATCGGCGTAATGCGCAGCGGGCACGATCACCGGCATGCGCTTTTCATCCCCGGGTCGGTGCATCCGCCCCATCACCGGGTGGCCATCGGCATTGACTGTGAGCAAGGTAAAGCTGTCGGCTTGCTCGCCACTGGCTTTGTCGGTCCAACGCTCCCAAAGGCCGGCTACCGCAAACGGCTCTTTGTCGTGCATGGCCATCCGCCAGCGGGTTGCCCGGCCGCCTTGGGTGGCGGCATCTTCCCAGCAGGGTTCAAAAAAGCACTCCATCGGCACCAGCGCCCACTGGCGAGCCGCCCAGGCATGGCGAAAACTGGGCTTGATAGCCACTGTCTCACTGCGGGCGTTGTAAGTGCCGCGGGCCAACTCACGGGCGTGGCGGGCGTCTTTGCTCCAAGGCGGCACTAGCCCGAACTGCGCCAGCTGCACCGCTGCCCCACCGGAGCTGCGCACCACCATCGGGGCGGCGTAGCCGGGGTAGGTTTCTGCCGGCCAGCCGGGTGCTGCCGTGGCCACCGTGCCCAGGCGCTTGTCTAAAAAATCAGTCCGGGCCGAGGGAATGAAGTTGGTGCACATCAGGAAATTGCTATAAAAATCATAGCTACTAGCGCAGGTATATCGTGCGCTACATGCTGATTTGACTCTTATTCGACCTCAGGCTCTGGTGAAGCTCCTTGGCCGGCAGCTGCCTCCCGCTCGTCGCTATGGCGGGGCTGTGCCGGGCGCTTGACCTTTTTGAGGCGGATAAGGCGCGCCATTTCGATGGCGTCTTTCTTCATCTGGCGCTCGGCGTCGATCTGCTTGCCCTCGGCCAGCAACTGGGCAAACTGCTCCGGGGTCTCCAGGGTGATGCGGCCCAGCACCGCGCTGCGGAAGTCGTGGATCACGATCTCGGCGGCTTTGTTGAGATTGATGCGCCCGCCCGACTGCAAAGCACCACGCTTGCGGCCGATGGCGTCCAGCAACTGCTCGTCGGTTTGCCCGGCCACACCGGTGAGCTTGTAGCGCGCTTCCAGTGTGGCGGGATAGTGCTGGCGCAGGTAGTCCAGCAGTTCGAGGGCGACTTCTTCTTCGTCGAAGGCATTTTTGCCGATGGCACCGCTGGCCGCCAGGTTGTAGCCACTCTTGGCCACGATGATGCGGGGCCACAGAACGCCGGGGGTGTCATAGAGGTAAAAGTCGTCCGCAATCGTGATGCGCTGCTCGATCTTGGTGACGCCGGCCTCGTCGCCAGTTTTGGCGGCGCGCTTGCCCTTAAGAGTGTTGATCAGAGTGGACTTGCCCACGTTGGGAATGCCGCAAATCAGCACTCGCATCGGCTTGGCCATGCCGCCCCGATTAGGGGCCAGCTCGTGGCAGGCAGCCACCAGCGCTTTGGCGGGGGTGGTCATGCTCGCATCGAGCGGGAGGGCGCGCACGCCAGGCATGGCGTTGTAATGCGCCAGCCAGAGTGCGGTGCGCTCGGGGTCGGCCAGGTCTTGTTTGTTGAGCACTTTGAGCGCGGGCTTGCCTGCGGTGAGCTCGGCGAGCATGGGATTGGCGCTGGAGCCGGGCAAGCGGGAGTCCAGCAGTTCAATCACCACATCGATCTCTTTGATGCGCTCTTGAATCGCCTTGCGGGTCAGGTGCATATGCCCCGGGAACCACTGAATTGCCATGCCGTGTGTCTTTCTGCCTGTCGCTAAACCCTGCATTGTCCCGTATGTGGCCGCCACGCGCCGCTTAGACAGCCGCCCCTAGGAAACAGGCGGTATTTAAGGTGCCTTCACTAGGGGGGATCTTGAGAATCCATGTATTCCCTCACGATTTCACTTTGCAGGAGCTGCACATGCGCACGACCACCCTTACCCTCGCCACCAACGACCTGATCACCACCTACGGCAACACCGCCAAAAACGTGATCAATGCCTACCGCGTCGGCAATGCCCGCGCCGCCAGCTACGTTGAAAAAACCTGGTCAGCCGCTGTGCAAAAAGCCGGCAAGCGCATCAGCGGCGAAGTTCGCCGCAACGCCCTCAACGCCCAGAAAAAGCTCACCGGCTACTACGTGCAAGGCGTGACCTTTACCACCGACGGTGCAGACGCTGCCGTCGACAAAGCCGTCGAGCTGGCGGGCAAGAGCCTGGAACAAGTGGCAGTGAACGCCACCCGTTTTGAGCAAACCACCGGCCTGAGCACACTGGGCACAGTGGCCAACGCCGCAGTGCCTGCCGTAGTGGCTGTGAATAAAGTGGCCGCCAAGCTGGAAGCCAAGAGCAGCGACCTGGCGATCCGCTTGGCTGGCTCGAAAGTCAAAGCCAAGGCTGCAGGCGCCAAGCGTGTGGTGAAAAAGGCAGTGCGCAAGGCCGCCCCCCGCGTGCGCAAAGCCGCTGCTGCTGTAGAAGCGGCAGTCGCAGTTTAAGCAGCTGCTGTGCTGCGGCGCCCTGCCAACAAGCGGTGGGGTGCCAAAAACTCTTTGAGGTAGACATCAAACGGCATGGTGTCTGCCGCCTCGATGGCGCGCTGGTCGCTCCACGACACCGCGGACTCTTGCTCAAAGAGGGCCTGCTGCTCGGCAGGCAAGGCCTGCGCCAGCATGGCATCCCGCGTGCGGTTGCTCTGGGCTAACACGAAGGCCGCGAACGAACCCCCGTGGTCTTTTTGCATCGCCTGCAGCACCCGGGCGGATGGCAAGGTATCCGGCTGATCCAACCCCACCTTAGCCGCTTGCAAGGCAGAGGTGTACAGCGTGTTGCCATGGGCCGCATCGAGCGCCTGTGCAAAAGGCTGCATCTGGGCCAAGAGATCGCGCCCCCAATCGACCAGCGTCACCGGCTGCCCGTCGCGCTGCAATAGCAAACCGGGTTGGCGGCCTCGCTCAGCCACGTCTTGTTGGTTGCGCGCCAGCGCTGTGATCTCGGCGGGCGAATCGTCCGGGCTGGCGGTGCCCAAGCTGTGCAGCAAAAACACATCAATAAAACGCATGGTGCTGCTGTTGATACCCACCAGCTCAAACGGATCAAGGTCCATCAGCCGCACTTCCACATATTCGACGCCGCGCTCGCGCAGCGCGTGCAGCGGCCGCTCGCCCGGGAACGTGACCCGCTTGGGGCGGATGGTGCCGTAAAACTCGTTCTCGATTTGCAGCAGGCTGGTCCCCAGCTGGCGGTAGGCCCCGTCAGGGCCTTGCACGCCAATGGCCTCGTAGGCCGGGTAAGCCTGGGTCAGCGCGCCTTGCAAAGAGTGGCCGTAGCCCTCCAGGCTGTTGTAGCTCACCGCGAGCGACGATTGCGCGTCGCTCTGGTAGCCCAGCCGCCCCATGCGCAGCGAAGTGGCATAGGGCAAATACATGGTGCCTTCGCTCAAGGGCTGCAGCTGGTGCTGGCGGCCCGCCACAAAGGTGGAACACACCGCCGGCGAGGCGCCAAACAAATACAACAACAAAAACGCATGGCGCCGGAAATTGCGGATCAACCCGAAATACGCTTCGCTGGACACATCCGGCATCGACCAGTTGTAGTGAATGCCCGAGATGGTTTGCATGCGCCGGCCATAGCGATTGCCCAAGCCCATGCGGTACACGGTTTTGGAGCGGCCCACATTCGAGCTGCCGTATTGGCCCAGCGGAATCGCGTCGTCATCAGGCAAACAACACGGCATGCTCGACACCCACAGCCGCTCTTCGCCCATGCTCTGCAGGGTAAAGCGCTGCACATCGGTGAGCTCTTGCAGGCAGTCTTCAGGCTGGGCATGCACACCAGTGATCAACTCCACCTGCGACTCACTGAAGTCGGTGGTGATGTGCGGATGCGTCAGGGCCGAGCCCATGGCCTGGGGGTGCGGCGTCATCGCCAAGCTGCCGCTGGAGAGCGCGCGCAGGCTTTCTTTTTCCAGCCCGCGGCGGATCCCGCGGAGCCGTTCGGGAGTCAGGGCGCTGAAGGCCTCTTGTGTGTTATCCATGACCAAAGGCCCTTCAGAAATCAAACGGGGGGCAAAGGTACCACAGGCGCATGAAACGTGCAGAGCAGCGGTTTCCCCCGGGCATGAGGGCCTAGATAGCGTTGTTTCCCGCTATTTCAAGGCTTTGCGCTTTGGCGCAAACATGAATAATGGCGCCATGGGTGTCACCGAAATCATCATCTGGTCATGCTTGCTCGGGGGCCTGCTGACCCTGAGCTGCGGGGCCGTGGGTGAAATTTTGAGCGACAACAACCCGGGCGCCTGGCGCGCCTTGTCTTATGTGCTCGTTCTCGGCGGCTCCGGCGTGGTCGGCAGCGGGCTGCCTTTGGCCTTGTTTCCCGACCTCTCCCCCCAGACACTGCAAACAGTGCAGAGCATCATCAGCCCCCTCAGTGGTGCGCTGGTGCTGTGGTACTTGGGTGTCTGGCTGGGCGTGGCGCTGGTCGACCGGATGCTCTACGTCACTATCAATTGGGGCGCTGCAGCCATGGTGAGCGTGGCCGCCCTGCAGGCGCTCATTGGCCTGGGGCTTATCAGCACCGGCAGCCTCAACCCCTTGTGGATTTCTGCGGTGGTGTGCACCACCGGTGTCTTGTTTGCACTGCATGCCAGTGTGCGGGCCTACCGGCTGGGCGACGACTTGGCCCGCTGGATGGCGGTGGCGTGCGGCTTTCTGGCGGTGATGGTGGTCGGGCTCTACACCTGCGCGCTGTGGCCTACGGCCATCCCGGTCGGTGGCAAAGCCGTGATTGCACTGTGCGCGCTGGTGCACTTTTTGATGGGCATCCGCTTGTCCATGCGGCGCAACCAGGCCAACAGCCGGCTCAAGCGGCGTGCCAGCGACACCGTGGGTTTTGACCGGGCCACAGGCCTGCCCACCGGCTCGGTGTTGCTCACCAAGGTGGACGATGCCCTATGGCGGGCTGAGCGCGCGGGAGTGGGCTGTGCGGTGGTGGCGCTTCATTTGCGGAATTTGTATTCCATGAGCGAGTCGGCCGGGCACGCCATTGACCAACAAATACTGACCGCTGTGGCAGCCCGCGTGCGCAGGGCGGTGGGCTTCCGTTATGTGGTCGGCCTGTACCACCCGCGCTGCTTTGTGATGGTGATTACCCATGCAAATCGGCCCCAAGAGGTAGACCGCATGATGTTCAGGCTGAAGGCACTGGTTTCAAGCCGCCTGCTCCTGAGCGATCCGCAAGCGGGCGGGCACCACTTTCAGCCGGTGTTTGGCTTGGGTGTATCGCATTGGATGCCCGGCAGCTCGTCCGCACAGCAAGTGCTCGACGACACTGAGCAGCGCGCCTTGGCCCAGGTGCAAGCAGAGTCGCCGCGCGAGGCAGCATCCACCGGCTCTGCAACCTTGACCGCCGCTAGCCCGCTCAGCTAAGGCCAGCGGACCGGCCTGCTGTTAACCGGCCAGGTGAGACAAGGCGCGGGTCACCTCTTGGCTGCCCTGCGCAGCGCCACTCTCCGGCACCATGTCGCCCGCGCGGGCCAGCACCTGCCGCAGGTTCGCGGCTAGGGTTTCAGTCGCTTGCGCATCCAGCCCGATCCACGCGCCTTGTGTGAGGGTGATGTGCGCTGCTTCCACACTACCAGCACCGGCGCACAGCGTGGTGCGGGTGGGCGCGTCTTCAGACACCAGCACCAGCATGGCGGGCACCACGGCTTCGGGCTTGAGGGCGGCCAGCACTTGGGGCGGCATCAGGCCTTCGGTCATACGGGTGGCGGCCGTGGGCGCCAGGCTGTTGACGTGGATGTTGTTTTTGGCGCCTTCCAAGGCCAGCGTTTGCATCAAGCCCACCAGCGCCAGCTTGGCAGCGCCATAGTTGCTCTGGCCGAAGTTGCCATACAGCCCGGAGCTGGACGTCGTCATGAGAATGCGGCCGTATTTCTGCTCGTTCATGTGCGGCCACACGGCCTTGCAGCAGTGCACCGCGCCCATCAAGTGCACATCCACCACGGTGCGGAAGTCGGCAATATCCATCTTGGCAAAACTCTTGTCGCGCAGGATGCCAGCGTTGTTGACCAAAATGTCTACGCGGCCCCAGGCATCAATGGCCTGCTGCACCATGGCCTGCACGGCCTCAAAGTCTGTGACCGATGCGCCGTTGGCGATAGCCTCGCCACCCGCCGCGCGGATCTCAGCCACGACCGACTCAGCCGCAGAGAGCGAGCCACCGGAGCCGTCGCGCGCGCCGCCCAGGTCGTTCACCACCACTTTGGCGCCGCGTGCGGCCAGGGCCAGCGCATGTTGGCGACCTAAGCCGCCGCCTGCGCCCGTTACGATGGCCACGCGGCCTGTGAAATCTAATGCCATGCTGTGTCTCCTCAAATGGTTGGATCAGGCTAAGGGCAAGTCCGTAGGCCCGTAGTCAGCTGCTGGTACTTTAATTCAAGCAGTTGCTCACTAAAAAACAAAAGAGAAAAGACAGTCCCATGCAAGACATGCTCGAACCCACCTCCGGCGCTGCGCGCGACGCATCCACCGTGGTGCTGCTGCGCGACACGCCTGAAGGCCTTGAGGTTTTTTTGATGAAGCGCAGCGGCCTCTCGGACACCTTTGGCGAGGCCTATGTGTTTCCCGGCGGCAAGCTGGACGCGCACGACAGCAGCCCCGCCGCCCTTGCCGCCCTGAATGAACCCGCCACCGCACTTGCCCACCGCTTGGGCGAACCCGAGTTGCACCACGACACTGCCGCCGCCTTGTATGTGGCCGCCCTGCGCGAGTTGTTTGAAGAAGCCGGCGTGCTCTTGAGCGCAGCCGCCCACCGGCCAGCCGGCGTGTCGCCCGCCGATTGGCAGGCATGGCTGGCCGCCCCCGCAGCCAGCCTGGATGCCACCGCCCTGGTGCCCTGGAGCCGCTGGATCACCCCCCGCATGGCCGCACTGAGCAAAAAGCGCTTCGACACCCGCTTCTTTTTGGCCATGGCACCCAGCGACCAGATCGCCAGCCATGACAACCACGAAACCACCGCCAGCATTTGGCTGAAGCCAGTAGAAGCACTGCAACGCTACTACCGCCAGGAGATTGAAATGGCTCCGCCCCAGATCATGAGCCTGGGGCACCTGGCCCGCTACGCCACTGCGGCCGACGCCATCCGGGCGGCGCAGGCCCAACTACCGCCCTGCGTGCTCCCCGAGAATTTTGAAGAAAACGGCACCACCGTGCTGAGCTACCCCGGCGACCCACGCCACTCGGTGCCCGCGCGCGCCCTGCCCGGCCCTACCCGTATGTTGGTGCGCAACAAGCGCTTTGTACCGGAAGGCCCGCTGGAGAGTTTGTGGAGTTGAGTACCGCGCAGAGCGCTACAAAATCAGTAGCTGCTTGCGCATATTCCACGAGCGCTAGAGGCCTATTTCCTTTATAAAAAGCTGCTCGGTCACTTCTTTGCCCCACTGTGACCCCGGCTGGCTTTGGACTAGTTCAAAGCCATGTTTCTCATACAAATGCCGCGCGGCCAGCAGTCCTTCAAACGTCCATAGGTGCACCTGCCGGTAGCCCCGTGCCGCGCAGAACTCCAGCGCCGCCGTGAGCAATTGCGTGCCTATGCCCTGGCCGCGTGACGCGTCTGAGTTAATGAACCAGCGCAGATGCGCACCCGCTGTCTCGTGGTGCGACCCATCTATGGCGATGGAGCCGTGAATCACCCCGTCTTGCTCGGCCAGCCAGAGGCCGTCGCGGCCCTCTTGATAGTCCACGCAAAACCCCGCCAAGCCAGAGGCCACCTTGGCTTCAAAGGAAACACCAAAGCCTGCGGTGCGGGCGTAGTAACTGGCGTGCAATTCAACGATGCGGCCGATACAACCGGGGCGGTAACCGAGATGAATATTCATGTCTGCGGGACTCTACTGCGTATCCAGGCATCCACATCGCTGGGTTTGACCAGGGTGCGCATTTCATCAAACGCGAGCTGCGCTTCAGGGTAGTGGCGGCGCAGCAGGTTGAGCCACTGCTTCACGCGGCCAGCCTGCTGTTTTTGCTCCAGGCGAGTGCTGGCCACTTGCCAGAAAGCGTGCATCAGCGGGCCCAGGTCTTGCCACGTCCAGTCATCGCCCGGCTGGGCAATGCTGTCAGGCGCGGTGCCCATGGCCGCCAAAATACTGCGGGCCAGCGCCGGGCGGGCCACAATGCCGCGACCCAGCATCAGCGTTTGGCAGCCGCTTTGCGCCACCGCAGCTTGGGCATCTTGCACGTTCCAGATTTCGCCATTCACCACCACCGGTACCTGCACCGCACCCCGCACATCGGCCACGCGGTCCCAGTAGGCGGGCGGGCGGTAGCCCTGGGCTTTGGTGCGGGCGTGCACCACGATCTCGGCAGCACCGCCAGCCTCCAGCGCACGGGCGCAATCGAGGGCCAGGCTATCGTCGTTGTAGCCCAGCCGCATCTTGGCGGTCACGGGAATGTGGGCCGGTACCGCCGCGCGCACGGCGGCCACGATGGTGTGAAGAATCTCGGGGTCTTGCAGCAGCGTGGCACCACCGCCATGGCGGTTCACCACCTTGGCCGGGCAACCGAAGTTCAGGTCAATACCGGGCGAGCCCATCTCGGCCAGGCGTGCTGCGTTCTCGGCCATGCAGGTTGGGTCTGAGCCCAGCAGCTGCGGCCACACCGGCACACCCGCATAGGTGCGCGCGCCGAACTCCAGCTCGGGCACGGTGCGAAGGAGCGCCTTCTCGGACATCAGCGAGTGCGTGATGCGGATGAACTCCGACACGCACTTCTCCACCCCGCCCACACGGGTCAGGATGTCGCGCAACACAAAGTCGAGAAGCCCCTCCATCGGGGCGAGGTAGATACGTACGGGCACAGGAATGGGGAGATGCGGCTCTGGGGGAATCAGGGGCGCATTGTCACCGCATTCCAATTTCGGGCCTGCGCGTGGCGTTAGTCGCCATTCACGGGTACAGCGCCGTCAATCAGGTTCCAGTGCGCGGTCACGCCCTTGCCGCAGGCCAGTTGGGTGACCTGCCCCGTGCGCTCTTGAATGACACGAACGCCCACCGCGCTGGGGGGCTTGGCACCCTGCTCGTATTCGTCAAACAGCTCATAGGTGAAATCGCCCGAGGTGAACCGCAGTTGCGTGCGGTCCGTCTGGGCGCGAGAGTAATGCGAGTGCACAAACTTGGCGGGCGAGCCCGCCTTGTCTTTGGGAAATTCCAGCTCCACGGCCCCGGGTTTGCCAAAGCGGTAGACCAGATAGCCCGTGCTTGGGCTGGCCAGCAACCGCGGCGACGCACACACCGACACCACCTTGGCCGTGCGCTGCAGCGGGCAGCTGAACACCACCTCTTCGGCGGGTGTGCAGTGGGTCGGTGCTGCGATGCTGAGGACCGGCAACAGCATGAGCAATGCACTGCCAAAAAGTCGAGTCATGAACATTGGAAGTGAGAGGCTCGACCCGGCTTGCCGGGGCGAGTCATCTAGATGGAGGGGTTAGGCGGCCGCATCACTTGGCAGCCAAAACTCTTTACTAGCACTGTTGAGCTGCTCATCCAACATGTCCCAAGCAAACCCCGCATTCCGAATCAGCATGCCGAGGGCTTCAACCAGCTCCTGCATTTCATCGATGGCTCGCTTGACATCCGACCACTTCAGACCGAGGTCTTTTATGTCGATAGGCTGATACTTGTCAGCGACATGTCGAACTTCCGTATGCGCTGTGACTTTGTCGCGTATGGTGAGAAAGCCATTGATGTAGGGAGCAGTGGTGAGCTCATTCCATCTACGGACAGCGCCCGTAAGAATATTGTCGAACTGCAGTCTCCGGGCCTTCTGCTCGCCTAGTTCTATTCGTTCCAGCGCCGCAATGATTTCTGGATCGGTTTCGACCTCAATCGAAGGCAAGACCCAGACTGCGAATCTGTCCCTCAGTTCATCCGCTGTCGACTGAACTTGGACGCTTTCTATTAAGTTGCGGATGCTCGGTGTTCGAGGATCTTTGTCCAGCGCAAGCTTGGCGATGTCCTGTGCGCAAGAGAGGAAGAGCGAATGCCGAAGGGTGATGAATCCTCTCGCTTGACGGCCGGATCCCCTGCGATTTGCGACCTCTTCGCTGAAGAGCATGGGATCAAGAAATGCGTACCGCTCTCTAAGGCGCAGGAAGCCGTCGAGCAAGTGACTGGCATGCGCTTCGAGCTTCTCGAACTGGGAAGGCATTTCGGTTGCCTAAAGTGTTATGGACATCAAACGAGTCTTATGTACAACTTTGCAACTTACCATGACCGCCTCCCAGCATCTTGTTTAAGTGTTTGATTTATAACTGACCTTGAGAAGTCTGCGGCGAATGCCCTCCTTCGAATACGCCAACAAATTCGGCAAAGGCTTCACCGCCACATCATCAGCCCCTGCGCGCTAACCGCCTGCTTGACCAAGTGCGTGAGCGGTTGCGGTACATGCACTACGGCCTGCGCACCGAGCAAACCTATGTCTACTGGATACGCTGGTTTATCCGCTACAGCGGTCTTCGCCATCCCAAAGACATGGAGCGCCCAGAAGTTGAGGCGTTTCTGACCATGTTGGCAACGGAGCGCAAGGTTGCTGCATCTACCCGTCGGCAGGCACTTGGCGCATTGCTCTATTTGTACAAAAAACAACTTGGGCTACAGGGGCTCGAGGACTAGCCAAGTACTATCAAATTTATAGCTGCTCGCGCAACAAAAAAGAGGGCCGCAGCCCTCTTTTTCTTGTAAACCGCAGCGCACAAGGCTCAGTGCCGGATCAAGTGGTCAAACGCACTCAGCGCGGCCTTGGAGCCTTCGCTGGCTGCAATCACGATTTGCTTGTAGGGCACGGTGGTGCAGTCGCCTGCGGCAAACACGCCGGGCACGTTGGTGTGGCCTTTGGCGTCCACCACGATTTCGCCGAACTTGCTCAGGTCGACCACGCCCTTCAGGAACTCGGTGTTGGGCACCAGGCCAATTTGCACGAACACGCCTTCCAGCGCCACGTGGTGCTCCACGCCGGTGGCGCGGTCTTTGTATTTCAGGCCGTTGACCTTGCCGTCAGCACCCGTGATCTCGGTGGTTTGGGCGTTGGTGTGCACGGTCACGTTGGGCAGGCTGTGCAGCTTTTTAACCAGCACGGCGTCGGCCTTCAGTTGGTCGGCAAACTCAATCACGGTCACATACTTCACCACGCCAGCCAGGTCGATAGCGGCTTCGATGCCGGAGTTGCCGCCGCCGATCACCGCCACGTCTTTGCCTTTGAACAAGGGGCCGTCGCAATGCGGGCAGTAGGCCACGCCTTTGTTTTTGTACTCGGCCTCGCCGGGTACGTTCACATTGCGCCAGCGGGCGCCGGTGGACAAGATCACGGTTTTGGCCTTGAGCGAGCCGCCATTGGCCAGCACCACTTCGGTCAAGCCACCGGCTTCTGCGGCGGGCACGATTTTGTCGGCGCGCTGCAGGTTCATGATGTCCACGCCGTACGAGCGGGTCTGCGCTTCCAGGGCGGCGGCGAACTTGGGGCCATCGGTTTCTTGCACCGAGGGGTAGTTCTCAATGGCCATGGTGTCGTTGGTCTGGCCGCCAAAGCGCTCGGCCGCCACACCCACACGGATGCCTTTGCGGGCGGCGTACACCGCAGCTGCAGCACCTGCGGGGCCACCGCCAACGATGAGCACGTCAAACGCTTCTTTAGCACTCAACTTGGCAGCGTCTTTGTCGGCCGCGCCGGTGTCGAGCTTGGCCACAATTTCTTCGACCAGCATGCGGCCGTTGCCAAACAGCGCGCCGTTCAGGTAGACGCTGGGCACCGCCATGATTTCGCGGGCATTGATTTCGTCTTGGAACGCGCCGCCTTCGATCACGGTGGTTTTGACCTTGGGGTTCAAGATGGCCATGAGGCTCAGAGCCTGCACCACGTCCGGGCAGTTGTGGCAGGTGAGGCTCATGTAGACCTCGAAGTTGAAGTCGCCGTCCAGGCCTTTGATCTGGTCGATCACGTCTTGCTCGACCTTGGGTGGGTGGCCGCCGGTCCACAGCAGGGCCAGCACCAGCGAGGTGAATTCGTGGCCCAAGGGCAAGCCGGCAAAGCGCAGGCTGGTGTCAGTGCCAGCGCGCTTGAGGCTGAAAGATGGCTTGCGGGCATCGGTGCCATCGAATGCCACAGTGATCTTGTCGCTGCGCAAACTCTGGATGGTTTGCAGCAGGTCGCGCATTTGCGCGGAGTTGTCGTCATCACCCAGGGACGCCACCATCTCGATCGGCAGCGTGACGCGCTCTAGGTAAGCGCCGAGTTGGGATTTGAGGGTGTCGTCTAACATGGTGATTCCTTGTTTGCTATCTATTTAGTAGCTATCAGCGCACATTGTGTGTGGGCTACAGCCATATTTCGGGTAAAAAAAAGCCGGACGGCCTGCTGCACATGCCGCAGGACGCTGTCCGGCTGGTGAGCGGCTTGCGCCGCTCTACCGACGGGTGCCGGTGATTTAGATCTTGCCGACCAGGTCGATGGAAGGAGCGATGGTCTTGGAGCCTTCGTTCCACTTGGCTGGGCACACTTGGCCTGGGTTGGCGGCGGTGTACTGGGCAGCCTTCAACTTGCGCACGGTTTCCTTGACGTCGCGAGCGATTTCGTTGGAGTGCACTTCAGCAGTCTTGATGACGCCTTCGGGGTTGATGATGAAGGTGCCGCGCAGTGCCAGGCCTTCTTCGTCAATATGCACGTCAAAAGCGCGTGTCAGGGCGTGTGTAGGGTCGCCGATCAGGGGGAACTTGGCCTTGCCCACTGCGGGGGAAGTCTCGTGCCACACCTTGTGTGCGAAGTGGGTGTCGGTGGTCACGATGAACACTTCAGCGCCGGCCTTCTGGAATTCAGCGTAGTTGTCAGCTGCGTCTTCCACTTCGGTGGGGCAGTTGAAGGTGAATGCTGCGGGCATGAAAATGAACACATTCCACTTGCCCTTGATGGACTCGTTGGACACGGTCACGAACTTGCCGTTGTGGAACGCTTCGTTCTTGAAGGGAGCGATGGTGGTGTTAATCAAAGACATGGTGATTTCCTCTTGAATTGGTTGTTCGATAAGTGAACGGGTTGAATCTTAGGGCCTGTTTGCGATGTTTAGGGTTGATTGATCCAATCAAGCAGATTGGCAAAACCTATAACGGGGCATTCAAGCCCCACCCGTTATCGCCAAAAGACATGACGCTGATGTGAATGGCCAGCGGCCAAGCTGGCCGGGGCTTTACACGAAGGTGCCCTGCTCGCCCTGTATGTGGCAACCGCTGATCAGCCACTCTTTGTTTTTCTGGAGCTCCAGGGTGTAGGCCACCATCCAGCTCACGCCGTTTTCGTCGGTCAGGCGCACTTTCACCAGCGCTTCTTTGCCGATGATGGTGGGCTTCAGGAACGCAGCACTGGCATGGCGGTAGACCACCCCGTATTGCACCTTGACCAGCACCATGAAGTTCTGCGCATTGCCCGACATCGCTTTGATGCCTGGGGAGGCGAGTCGAAAAGCCTGCTCAGCGTCGTCAGCTGCGAAAGCATCGAATTGCTTTTGGATCACGGCAATTACAGCAGCTTCACTTTTGGCGCTCTGCGCCTGAGCCGGGCCGGCAGCGTACGCGGCAAAAAACCCCATCAGGGCCGCAACGCGAAACACAGACTGAAAGAACCGGGTAGCGCTGGAGACCATAGAACCCCCTGACAGTAAGGAAGCCGGAAGCCGGTGCAACCAGTCTATGACAACGCCCGGTAGCCATGCGGCTACCCCAACCGCTTACCCCAGTGAAACGTTAAGGATCTCGCCGTGCCAAACACGGCCACACCGAATCACCCCCATGAAAAAAGGCACCCGGAGGTGCCTTTTGCTGGATAGGGCTGCAGCAGGAAATCAATCGTCCACAAACGCCTCTTCCCGCTTAGCCTTGATGGAAGGCAGCATCACCACGACAAGCAAAGCCAAAGCCGCCAGCAGCAGGGATGCAGACAGAGGCCGTGTCACAAACACACTCCAGTCGCCACGGGAGAGCAAGAGTGCCCGGCGCAAATACTCCTCCATCATCGGCCCCAGAATAAATCCCAAGAGCAGCGGTGCAGGCTCAGTACCCAGCTTGATGAACAAATAACCAATGATCCCGAAGATCGCCACCATCCAGATATCGAAGGTGTTGTTGTTGGTCGAATACACACCGATCGCACAGAACAGCACGATAGAAGGGAACAACCAGCGGTAAGGCACGGACAAGAGCTTGATCCAGATACCGATCAAAGGCAGGTTCAGGATCACCAGCATCAGGTTACCGATCCACATCGAAGCAATCAGACCCCAGAAGAGTTCCGGATTGGCTGTCATCACCTGCGGTCCGGGCTGGATGTTGTGGATCGTCATCGCACCCACCATCAACGCCATCACCGCATTGGGTGGGATACCCAGCGTCAGCAGAGGAATGAAAGAGGTTTGGCTGCCAGCGTTGTTCGCCGCTTCAGGAGCTGCTACACCACGGATGTTGCCCTTGCCGAAAGGTACTTCACCGGGCTGGAGCTTGGTCTTCTTCTCAATCGTGTAAGCCGCAAAGGCTGCCATCACTGCACCACCACCGGGCAAGATACCCAACAGTGAGCCCAAGGCAGTACCACGCAGAACAGCAGGCACCATGCGCTGGAAGTCTTGTTTGGTCGGCAAGAGGCCGGAGACAGAAGCGGTAAAGATCTCCCGCTCACCCGCACTCTTGGACAGGTTGCTGATGATCTCGCCGTAGCCGAAGACGCCCATGGCGATCACGATGAAGCCGATACCGTCAGTCAGCTCAGGGATATCAAAGCTGTAACGGGCCACACCGGAGTTCACATCGGTGCCTACCATCCCCAGCAAGAGACCCAAGAGAATCATGGCAATCGCCTTGAGCAAAGAGCCCGAGGCCAGCACCACCGCACCAATCAAGCCCAGAATCATCAGGCTGAAGTATTCGGCAGGGCCGAACTTGAAGGCCAGCTCGGTCAAGGGGCCTGCAAAGGCCGCAAGAATCAAAGTGCCCACACAACCGGCAAAGAAAGAACCCAGACCCGCTGCAGCGAGTGCAGGGCCTGCGCGTCCATTACGAGCCATCTGGTAACCGTCAATCACGGTCACCACCGACGAAGACTCGCCGGGCAGGTTCACCAAGATGGCTGTCGTTGAGCCACCGTACTGGGCGCCGTAGTAAATACCGGCCAGCATGATCAAGGCAGCTACCGGCGGGAGCGCATAGGTAGCTGGCAAAAGCATGGCGATAGTCGCCAAGGGTCCGATGCCGGGCAAAACGCCGATCAAAGTACCAAGCAAACAGCCGATGAAGGCATAAATCAGGTTTTGGCCGGTGAAGGCCACGCCAAAGCCGAGGGCGAGGTTGTCAAAGAGTTCCATGGTGTGCAGTTCCTGTCGATGGTTCAGTCGTGGCTTAGGCGGTGAAGTAAGCAGGCCAGACCGGGAACTGCAGTTTGAGGAGAACGATGAAGGCGACGTAGCTCAGGAGCGCCAGGATGGTGGCCAACACAGCGACTTCCTTGAACTTGTGTTCATCACCGGCGTGGCTGGCGATGTAGGTGAGTAGGTAGATGCCCACGATCAGGCCCAGAGGTTTCAAGCCAATGACTGGCAGTCCGCCGATGCAGGCTCCAAACACGAGGTTGGCGCTGATGATGAAGAACAGCGGCTTCCAGGCGAATTTGCCGACCTTGTCGCCGTCTTCGGTTTCTACTACCAGCGAGGTGAAGGTGACTGCGATGCCAATGATGGCAAGGAGCACTCCGAGCACGAGGGGGAAGTAGCCGGGACCCATGCGGGCGCCGGTACCAATGCTATAGGTGCTGGCGCCTAAGGCAAACGCCGCGCCCACCACGATGAACATAAGTCCTGAGAAAAAGTCTTTTTGACTTTTGATATTCACTGTCTCTCTCCTAGTTATAAGTTGTAACTATTTTGCATCAAAATCGGCAAGATTAGCCGGTGAGCGGTGGGGTGGCAGACATCACCTCCTCCATGACGGTGACGCCCTCCGACACACGCAGAGCCCCTGCCAAACGCAGTGGCCGCATGCCATCCACAATGGCTTGTCGGCGCAGAGCATCAATGCCCGGTTCGCCGCTGACCCGCGATTTGAACCCTTCTGTGACCACAAGCAATTCGTACAAACCCATGCGTCCCATGTAGCCCGTCATCCGGCAGTCCACACAGCCCACGGCTTTATAAGGCTTGTAGCCCCCGTTGATTTGCCACGGCTTGACCATTTCGCCCAAGGCTTCGCGCGTGGCTTCTTCATCACGCACCTTGCATTGCTTGCACAAAATGCGAACCAGGCGCTGGGCCAAAACTCCGAGCAAAGTGGCGTTGATCAGGTAGGCCGGTATGCCCAGCTCCATCAGCCGCGTGACCGCGGAGGGCGCATCGTTGGTGTGCAGGGTGGAAAACACCAAGTGGCCGGTGAGTGCTGCTTGCACCGCCATTTCGGCGGTCTCCAAGTCGCGGATTTCGCCCACCATGATGATGTCCGGGTCCTGCCGCATCAGGGCGCGCAGGCCCTGCGGAAAGCCGAAGTCCAGCTGTGGCTGCACCTGGGTTTGGTTGAAAGACGGCTCGATCATTTCGATCGGGTCTTCCACCGTGCTCACATTTACCTCTTCAGTCGCCACCCGCTTGAGGGTGGAGTACAGCGTGGTGGTTTTGCCTGAACCCGTAGGGCCGGTCACCAGAATGATGCCGTGCGGGCGCTTGACCAACTGCTCCCAGCGCGTGGCGTCGTGGCTGCTGAAACCCAAGGCATCGAGGTCTTTGACCGCGTTATCGGGGTCAAAAATCCGCATCACCATCTTCTCGCCAAACGCGGTGGGCAAGGTGGAGATACGCATTTCAATTTCATCACCGCGCGGGTTGCGGGTTTTGATGCGGCCATCTTGCGGGCGGCGCTTTTCAATCACGTCCATGCGGCCCAGCAGCTTGATGCGGGCAGTCATGGCGTTAAGCACGCCCATGGGCATCTGGTAGACCGGGTGCAACACGCCATCGATGCGAAAGCGGATCACGCCCTGCTCGCGCCGTGGCTCGAGGTGGATGTCGCTGGCGCGCTGGTCGAAGGCGTATTGCCACAGCCAATCGACCACCTGCACCACGCCCTGGTCGTTGGCGTCGAGTTGCTTGTTGCTCTTGCCCAGCTCCACCAGCTGCTCGAAACTGGCGCCGTTGTTGGAGCCGGTTTTGTTCGCCGCCCGCACACTTTTGGCCAATGCATAAAACTCGGCGGTGTAGCGGGTAATTTCCTGTGGGCTGGCCACCACGCGCTTGACGCTGCGGCGGCTCTGGCGCTCCACTTCAGCCACCCAATCGGTAATGAATGGCTCCGACGTGGCCACCGTGATCTCGCTGGGGGTGACCACAACAGGCAAAATTTTGTGTCGCTCGGCATAGGCGGCACCCATGGCATCGGCCACCTTGCCCACATCGACCTTGAGCGGGTCAATGCGCAGGTAATCCAGTGCCGCGCGCAGTGACAACCATTGGGTGAGCATCTCAATGTCGAGCGGCTTTTGGTCTGCCGCCCGGCGCATCGATACGGCAGCGAGCCGGACCAGCGGATGCTGCGAACTCTCGGCCTGCGAGCAGCGGGCAATGGTGCGCACGGCCTCTTCTTCTGCGATCACTTTGTCTTGCTTGAGCCACTCCACCAGCAAGCGCCAGTCCAAGGGGCCGTTGTAAGAAACCGCGGAGGAACTGGCTTTTTTGGGGCTAGGGCTCATGTCTTCACCGGCTTGAACACGCGGACCCACTTGTCAGCAGGCAGGCCCCACTCGCTTTGGATGAACTCAGCGCGCTCTTGCATCAGGGCGCGCTTGGGGCGGCTGGGGGTGCGCTGGGCCATCACCACGGTGTTGCCCTCGCGGGTGGACTTGAAGGCCCAGATGGCGTCTTCGCCAAAGGCCTCCGCAATTTTGTCGACGCTGTTGTCAAAGCTCGATGAGCGGCCGAACAGGTTGACCGTCATGCAACCCTCTTCGGTGAGCGTGGCGCGGCAGTCGGCATAAAACGCGGCGCTGTCGAGCACCGGGGCGGCTGCCTCCTCGTCATACAAATCGACCTGCAGCGCATCGACCGCGCCCAGCCATTTTTCTTGTTTGATTTCTTCGGCGGCGTCAGCCAGCACGACTTGCATGCGGCTGTTGTCTGCGGGCAGCTTGAACCAGCCACGGCAGGCGTGCAGCACCTGCGGATTGAGCTCAATGGCGGTGGTCTTCATCTTGAGTTCTTTATGGCAGAACTTGGTGAGCGAGCCGGCACCCAGTCCCAGCTGCAGTGCCTGGCGCTTTTTAACGGTCTGGGGGTCCACAAAGAGCAGCCACGCCATCATGCGCTGGATGTACTCGTGCACCAATACGGTGGGTGCGTCTACCAGCATGGAGCCTTGTATCCATTCGCTGCCCAGGTGCAGGTGGCGGATGGGGCCTTCTTCGGAGAAATTAACTTCGGGGAATGTGATCGGTGCTTTTCGTGCCATGGGGATTTATACCAGCAGCGCCCCCAGCTTCGGCAGGGCCATCAGACTGTTACTTAACGCGGCCTGCGCCAGTGTTTCAAGGGGAATGCCACGCAGCTCGGCAATGCACTGCGCAATGCGCGGCAACTCGGCGGGAGCATTGCGCCCCTGCGGCACGCCGGCTGCGCGCTGATCGGCGGTGGTGTAGAGCCAGTGCGGCTGGATGTCGGGGGCATCGGTCTCGAGCACCAGCGCATCCAGGGGTAAGGTGCGAGCCAGGTGGCGTAGCTGCAAAGCCCGCTCATAGGTGACCGCGCCCCCAAACCCGAGCTTGAAACCCAACTTGATGAACTCCGCCGCCTGCACCTCGCTGCCATTGAACGCATGGGCAATGCCCTGCCACCGCCCTTGCGGGCCGGCCGCCTCGCGCAAATGCTTGAGTAACCGGTCCGAGGACTTGCGCACATGCAGCACCACCGGCAAACCGTGTTTGCGGGCCAGCTTGAGCTGCTGGCGGTAGGCCACCTCTTGCCGCTCGCGCAAAGGGCTTTTGCACAGGGCGGGGACAAAATAGTCGAGCCCGATTTCACCAACAGCTACCAGTCGCGGGTCGGCAGCGTTGGCGCTGAGCGCTTCGTCCAGGGCTACCAGATCGGTATCGCTAGCGCCCGCGACATACAAGGGGTGGATACCCAAACAATAGCTATCGCCACCGTTGTGCGCCAGCAGGCGCACCGTGTCAAAGTTGCTGCGTTCTACCGCCGGAATCACACAATGCGCGACACCCGCTTGGCGGGCACTCTCGCGAACGGCGCTGCGGTCCGCATCGAACTCGGGCGCATCGAGGTGGACATGGGTGTCTACCCAGCGCATGGTGGTGTCGAACGGCTCATTGCTTGCGTTGTACAAAAAGGTTGCGGGTGCGGTCTTCAGGGTAAGCGAAAGTGACCGCCCCATTTTTGACCAGCCCCATGACCAGCATATTGCTGGTGATGGCGTCTTTGTCGTCTTTGCTGAAGGGGCGCTCGTGGGTCGCTGTCACCCCGTAGTAGACCCGGGGCAGATTTTCCAGCGCGTTTTTCACCGAGGGGCCCGACAGATCACCATTGCGGATCGAGAGGATGGCGTAGGTCAGCAAATACACCGTGTCATAGGCCTGCGCCGCGGCCATAGGCACGGCGATCTTGCGGGTGCCGTATTTGCGGTTGTAGGCGGTCAAAAAAGAGATGCGACGCTCGTTGCTGGGCTCGGCAATAAAGGTCTGGGCCATGAGTGCGCCTTCGGCAGCGTCTTTTGCGCCGTCCAAAAAGAACGGGAAAGACAACGGCCATGCACCCACCTGCGGCACATTCCACTTGAGAGCCTGGCGGCCTTTGGCGATGACTGCGTTTTCGGGGCCGACCGTGTAGCTAAACACCACATTGGCACCGGCGGCCTGGGCGGCCTTGAGCTCGGGTTGCAGGTCTTTCACACCGGTGTCAAAGCGCCCCACATACACCGGCTGCAGTTGTTTGGCGGCAAGCGCCTTGGTGACGTCTGCGAGACCGCCCTCGCCGTAAGCGGTTTTGTCTGCCAAGATGGCCACCTTGGTCCAGCCCCGCGCCACGATGTCGTTCACCACAAACGGGGCCTGGATGGCATCCCGCGCGGAGGTGCGGAAGATGTAGCTCTCCGCTGCGGGGTACTTGGCCGTAATCGGGGTGCCTGTCGCACAGGGCACGATCAGCGGGGAGCGGGCTTGTTGAAACACGTCCAGCGACTTCATGGCCACACCGGTATTGCAAAAGCCGATGGTGCCGACCACACCGTCTTGCACCAGCTCCTGCGAGTGCTGCAAGCCCACATCGGGGTTGGCGGTGTCGTCTTTGATCACAAACTCAATCGGTCGCCCGAGGTAGCCACCGGCGGCATTGATTTCATCCAGCGCCAGCTTGGCCCCGTTGAGCATCGGGTTTCCAAAATCTGAGGACGGCCCGCTGAAGGGGCCAATCAAGCCGATGCGCAAAGGCTTGGGCGTTTGCGCGTGGGCGCCAGGCAAGCAGGCAAGCGCGATCACGCCAAGGCAGATCAGTGCCTGCAGTTTCCAACGTTGTTTCATAGTGTTCCCCGACTAAGGTGGCGGCAGCTTAGGGGGCGGGCCGGCAAACGCCAATCGGCGTCTACCCTTGGCACCGCCACACAGCGCCCCATCCGTCAGGAAACTGCAAGTGTGGGGGTCAGTCGACCAAGCGGCCCGATACCAAACGCAACTGGCGGCTGCAGCGCGCGGCCAGCGTAGCGTCGTGGGTGACCAGCACAAAGGCGGTACCTTGCTCCCGCGCGAGCTGGAGCATCAGCTCAAACACGCCGTCAGCGGTGCTGCGGTCGAGGTTGCCGGTGGGCTCGTCGGCCAGCACGCAATCGGGCCGGGTGACCAGGGCACGCGCAATCGCCACCCGCTGCCGCTCGCCGCCCGAGAGCTCGGCAGGCCGGTGACTCAAGCGGTGCTCCAAACCCACAAGCGCTAGCATTTTGGTAGCGGCTTGCGCAGCTTCTGCGGGCGCTACACGCCGAATTGTTAAAGGCATAGCCACGTTATCCAGCGCGCTGAATTCGGGCAAGAGGTGGTGAAACTGGTACACAAACCCGAGGTGCCGATTGCGCAAGCGGCCCTGCGCGGCCGCAGTGAGCTCGGCCAGGCTTTGCCCCAGCAAATGGACGCTGCCACTGGTGGGCGCATCGAGCCCGCCCATGAGGTGCAGCAAGGTGCTCTTGCCGGAGCCGGAGGCCCCCACAATCGCCAGCGTCTCGCCCCGGTGCACCTGCAGGTCAACCCCGTGCAACACGGTGACATCCAGCCGGCCTTCCTGAAACCGCTTGGTCAGGCCGCGTGCTTGCAGCACCAGCTCGCCCAATGGAGCGGCTGGCATAGGCGAGCCTGCCAAGTCGGCCACCTGCTGGTATTGCGCGGCGGCGAGCGCCTGTTCTACGGATGACATCGGGTTACTCATAGCGCAAGGCCTCCGCAGGGTTCACCCGGCTGGCGCGCCAGCTCGGATAGAGGGTGGCCACAAACGCCATCAGGAGCGAGATGACCGTAATCGGCAGAATGTCGCTCTGCTGCGGCTCGCTCGGCATGCGGCTGATCAGGTAAATATCTTTGGGCAAAAAGCTGGCTCCCAGCGCCTGCTCCAGCGCGGGAACGATCACATCAATATTGAACGCCACGCCCAGCCCCAGCAGCAAGCCAGCCAGGGTGCCTATAACCCCCACCATCGCGCCCTGCACCACAAAAATGCCCATGATGCTGCCCGGGCTGGCGCCCAAGGTGCGCAAGATGGCAATGTCAGCGCGCTTGTCGGTCACCGTCATCACCAGGGTGGACACCAGATTGAAAGCCGCCACCGCCACGATGAGGGTCAGGATGATGAACATCATCCGCTTCTCGACTTGTACCGCCGCAAACCAGCTGCGGTTCTGGCGGGTCCAGTCGCGCAGCACCAGGTCGCCGCTCAGGCTGCGGGCGAGCTGGTCAGCCACCTCGCGCGCCTGGTGCAAGTCTTTGAGTTTGAGGCGCACACCGCTCGGGCCTTCAAGACGGAAGATGCGGGCCGCGTCTTCCCAATGCACCAACACCAGTGCGGAGTCGTATTCATAGTGGCCGGAATCAAAGGTGCCCACCACGTTCATTTGCTTGAGGCGCGGCACTACGCCGGCCGGGGTCACCTGGCCGCTAGGCGCAACCAGCGTGACCTTGTCGCCTACCCGCACACCCAAGCTGCGGGCCAACTCGCCGCCCAACACCACGCCGAATTCGCCCGGCACCAGCTGGTTTAAGGCCTGCTGCTGCGCGCCAGCGGCAAAGTCGCTCACCTCGGGCTCCAGGGCGGGGTCGATCCCGCGCACGATGGCGCCCTTCATGTCTTCACCCCGCGCAATCAGGGCCTGCGCCGCAATGAAGGGGGCGGCGCCAATAACCTGCGGGTTCTCTTTGGCCTGGGCCAGGGTGGTCGCCACATTGGGCAAAGCCTGGCCGTCCGCGGCATACACCTCGATGTGGGACACCACACCGAGCATGCGGTCGCGCACTTCTTTCTGAAAGCCGTTCATCACGCTCAGCACGATGATGAGCGCGGCCACGCCCAGCGCAATGCCCAGCATGGACACGCCCGAGATAAAGGAGATAAAGCCGTTGCGCCGGGTGGCGCGACCGGCACGGGTATAGCGCCAGCCGATCGTCAGCTCAAAGGGGAGTTGCATGGAAGGTTACAAAGTGCTTCAACCGGCGGATTGTGGCATCCATGCGGGACAATCCTGCCCATGCACACCCTTATCCCTTTTGCAGCACCGGCAGGACCCCAATGCCAAGACGCAATGCCCCGGCTCGAACTTCCCTATCTGGCAGAACTGTTGGGGCTGTTGACCCCCACGCCCCCGGTGCTGGGCAACGACGACTCGCTGTCGCCACTGCATGAACGGGTGCACGCCAAAAGCCTGAATTTGCCGGGGGTAGACGGCTTGCTGCCGTGGGCTGCGCTGGATGCCCGCCAACTCGGCCTGACCCGCAACCATGGCGACACCGGCTGGGCCTGGATCACCCCGTGCCACTGGCAAATCAACGCGGACCATGTGGCCATGGACCACCCCGATACGCTGGCCCTGGATGCCCACGAAATCGATGCGCTGCGTGAAGCCATGCAGCCCTACTTTGCCGAAGACGGCATCACCCTGCACTCGCTGAACCACAGCACCTGGCTGGCCCATGGCGAAATCTTGTGCGACCTGCCCACCGCCTCGCTGGCGCGGGCTTGTGGCGCCAAAGTAGACCGCTGGATGCCCCGCGTGGCCCAGGCCCGCAGCCTGCGCCGCCTCCAAAACGAGATGCAGATGCTGCTGTACCGCCACCCGGTGAACGACGCACGGGCCGCGCAGCGCCGGCTCACCGTCAACTCCTTCTGGATCAGCGGGACCGGAACCCTGCCCTCGGGCGCGGTCGACAAATCAGACACTATGTCGGTGCAACACAGCCTGGAGGCGGCCGCGCTGCGCGACGACGCCCACGCCTGGGTGCAGGCGTGGCAACAGCTCGACAGCAGCCTGATCGCCCTGCTGCTGCGCCAAGCCAAAGCGGGCCAGCCCCTGGAACTGACGCTGTGCGGCGAGCGCATGGCAGCAGGCTTTGAGTTGCAAAATACTGCCTGGTGGAACCGCATCCAACGCCGCTTCACCACCCCTTCACCTGCTGAATTGCTGCGGACCCTGTAAGCCCATGAAAATTGTTCCCCGAGACATCCCCCCCCGCGCGGCGTGGGCGCTGGAGCAGGCCGGACTGCACCCGCTGCTGGCCCGCCTCTATGCTGCTCGCGGTGTCACCGGCAAAGACGAGCTCGATGACGCCTTGGGCAAGCTGCTGCCCCCCTCGGGCATGTTGGGCGTTGACCGGGCCGCCACCTTGCTGGCGGATGCGTTTGCCAACAACCTGAAACTCTGTGTGGTCGCCGACTACGACTGCGATGGCGCCACCGCCTGTGCGGTAGCCGTGCGCGGCCTGCGGCTCTTGGGCGGACGCCATGTCGACTATTTGGTGCCCGACCGTGTGGTCGATGGCTATGGCCTGACTGCGCCGATCAGCGAGCGGGTCAAGCAATCCGGCGCCGATGTGCTGATCACCGTGGACAACGGCATCGCCAGCGTAGACGGTGTCGCCCGTGCCAAGGCGTTGGGCCTACAAGTGCTGGTCACCGACCACCATTTGCCCGGCAGCCAGCTGCCCGATGCTGATGTGATCGTCAACCCCAACCAGCCGGGCTGTACGTTTGAGAGCAAGTCCATGGCTGGCGTAGGCGTGATATTTTACACCCTGCTGGCCCTGCGCTCGGAGTTGCGCAAGCGCGGTGTGTTTGATGCCGCTACCCAACCCAAGCTCGACACTCTGCTGCCATTGGTAGCGCTGGGCACCGTGGCCGATGTGGTCAAGCTCGACGCCAACAACCGTCGCCTCGTAGCCCAAGGCTTAAAACGGGTGCGCGCCCACGCCATGCCTGCAGGATTAGCTAGCCTTTTTATAGCAGCAGGCCGCAAAGCGGAGGTGGCTACCACCTTCGATTTCGGTTTTGCCTTGGGGCCACGCATCAACGCCGCCGGCCGTTTGAGCGACATGACCCTGGGCATCGAATGCCTGCTGACAGACGACCCCGCCCGTGGCGACGAGCTGGCCAAAATGCTGGATGGCATCAACCGCGAGCGACGCGAAATTGAGGGCGACATGCGCGAGCAGGCCTTTGCGATTGCCGAGAGCCTGTTTGACGAAGGCGACGAGCCGCCCCCGGCGATTTGCGTTTTTGACCCCGACTTTCACGAAGGCGTGGTCGGTATCGTGGCTAGCCGCATCAAAGACAAGCTACACCGCCCCACCTTTGTGTTTGCGGCCAGCGCTGCCGAAGGCAAAGAGCACGAGCTCAAAGGCTCGGGCCGCAGCATTCCCGGCTTTCACTTGCGCGACGCGCTGGACCTGGTGGCCAAGCGCTACCCCGGCGTGATCTTGAAGTTCGGCGGTCACGCGATGGCGGCCGGCTGCACCGTGGCCGAAGAGTTTTTTGACGACTTCGAGAACGGCATGAATGAGGTCGCCCAGGAATGGCTGGACGCCGCCACACTGACCCGCCGCCTGGAAACCGACGGCCCGCTGGCCGCCGAATACCGCCGTGTAGACCTGGTAGACGCGCTGCACAAAGAGGTGTGGGGCCAAGGCTTTGCCGCCCCCACCTTTAGCGAAGAGGTCGAGGTCGTGTCCCAACGCTTGGTGGGTGAAAAACACCTCTCGCTCAAGCTCAAACACCAGGGCCAACCGGTGGACGGCATTTGGTTCGGCCACACCGAGCCCCTGCCGCCCAAGGTCACGCTGGCCTTCCGCCTCGATGCCGACGAGTGGAACGGCGTGCGCCGTGTACGCTTTCTGGTGGAAGGCGCTCAGGTGTGAGCCTGCCCGGCGCGCGCGCTTTTGGTGCTGCATTTGCCGCCGCCCTAACACCGGTGCAAAGCCGCTACTTAGCAGACGCAGCCGGCCGCGCCAGCGCTGCGCCACCGCCTGACCTGCAGACCTTTTGGCTCAGTGAACCTGGCCATACAGAGCCCTTGCAACTCGGCCGCATGGAACCTGAACGCGCCGCGCTTTTGGCCACACTGCTGCCGGACTGTTACTTCCAGACTGATGGGGATACTGCCGGCTTGCACTGGCCCGCGCTGACCTTACCCGCCCCTGAGCGCAGCGCCCGATTACAGGCCGCACTGGCGCAGTGCCATGTGCGCGGCCTGGTGCACGGCTGGCGCAACGAGGCCTTTGCCTTCTGGCACCACGACTGCCTGATACCACCAGACGATGGGCAGCCCCCGCTGCTGGCAGTGGAGCGCGCTGGCTTTCGCTTTTTGGGCATGCGCAGCCATGCGGTGCACATCAATGGTTTCACCCCGGATGGGCGCCTGTGGTGCGGGCGGCGCTCGCTAACCAAAGCCACTGACCCCGGCCTGCTCGACAACGTGACCGCGGGCGGTTTGCCTGCCGGCGAGTCGCCCATAGGCTGCGCCCTGCGCGAGTTGCAAGAAGAGGCCGGCGCCATATTGGAAGACACCCGAACCCTGCAAGAAGCCGGGCTGGTGCGCACGGCCCGCTTGGACACCGGTGGCTGGCACGACGAAACCCTGCTGGTCTACAACCTAGCCTGTGCGGACGGCTGGGCGCCCGCCAACCAGGACGGCGAGGTCGCGGGCTTTGTGTGTCTGACTGCAGCGCAAACCCTGGAGCAAATCCAGGCCGGAGCTTTCACACAAGACGCCGTCGCCTCGCTGGTGCAAGGCCTGGGCCTGTTGTGACACATACACGCGCTACCATGTGCGCTCGCCCCGAGCAGCCTCTACGCCCCGCCCACCGATGACCCCACCCGCCCAGAATTACGGTGCAGACCCCAGCGGCCTGATCTACGGATTTGTGTTTGATGCAGATGGCTCCGGCCGCCCCATCGGCACCAGCGAAGCCTTGCAGTGGTTGCGCCAGACGCCCCCGCAAGATGGTGGCTTTGTGTGGCTGCACTTCAACCTCTCGCACACCGCCTGCGCCAAGTGGATCAAAGAGCAACTGCAGCTCTCGGACCTGTTTCATGAGTCTCTGACCGACGGCTCGCGCTCCACCCGCGTGGAGCTCGATGACGACACCTTGGTCGCTGTGGTGAACGATGTGCACTACGACTTTGCGTTTGAGCCCAGCGACATTGCTACTTTGTGGCTCTCGGTCGGCCCGCAGTTGGTGGTCACAGCCCGCTTGCAGCCCCTGCGCTCGATCGACCGCTTGCGCGATGCCGTGCGCCGGGGCGAGAAGCTGATGTCGTCAGTGGCACTGCTGGTGCACCTGATGCATGACCAAGGCGATGTGCTGATCCAGATTGTGCGCAACACCACGGCCCGGGTGGACGACATCGAAGACAAGTTGCTCGCCGGGCGGCTGGAGACCAAGCGCGCCAATCTGGGTGCCCTGCGGCGTTTGCTAGTGCGCTTGCAGCGCCTGCTGGCACCGGAGCCGGCTGCCCTGTTCCGCCTGTTGCGCAAGCCACCGGGTTGGATCAGCGAAGACGATCTGGGCGACCTGCGCCAGAGCACCGAAGAATTCAACGTGGCCCTGAGCGACATGGCTGCGCTGCAAGAACGCATCAAGCTGCTGCAGGAAGAAATTGCCGGCCGCGTGGCTGAGGCCAACAACCGCAGCCTGTTTGTGCTGACCATCGTGACGGTGCTGGCCCTGCCCATCAACATCATCACCGGCTTGCTGGGCATGAATGTGGGCGGCATCCCGCTGGCCGAACACCCCCACGGCTTCTGGTGGGTGGTGGCGATTGTGGTGACCTTCACCGTGATAGCCGGCTACATCGCGATCCGCAGACACCGCGACTAGCGAACGCCGCTCATTGCGGACATACATCCGCATTTACCCCGAGTGGTAATCCGGTCAATTCATCTATTATTCCTACACACTTTTAACTCATGTTGCGTGGATGGAAATACAACGACCACGCCACACTTACAACGCAGCAGCCGATCCCCATCCACTGCCGTTGTCGCCCCAATTTCCTTAGAAAGCAACTCTGTGAACAACGATCCACTCCAAGTCCGTTACGGCATCATCGGCTGCGGCATGATGGGCCAGGAACATTTGCGCAATATTGCATTGCTTCCGGGTGCCCGGGTCACACGAATTTTCGAGCCTGATGAAGCCATGGCGCAGTCCAGCCTGGCACTCGCCCCCGGCGCGCAGCGTGCTTGCAGTCTCGAAGAGGTCGTGACCTCGCCCGATGTCGATTGTTTGCTGATTGCCAGTCCTAACTTTTGCCACGCCGGGCAGTTGCGAGCCATTGCCTCGTTGCGCCCCTTGCCGGTTCTTCTGGAAAAACCGGCATGCACCCAACTGTCCGACGTTCGCGAATTAGCCGCGTTAGGCGCCAGTTACTCGGCGCCCATCTGGGTCGCCATGGAATATCGGTATATGCCACCGGTCACCCGCCTTACAGAGGAGGTGCACAAGGCAGTGACATTAGGCCCTCTTGCGATGCTGAGCATCCGTGAGCACAGGTTCCCATTCCTCGTGAAAGTAGGTGACTGGAACCGGTTCAACCGCTACACAGGTGGCACTTTGGTTGAAAAATGTTGCCACTTCTTCGACTTGATGCGCCATGTGGTGCGCAGCGAACCTATCAGGGTCTACGCATCGGCCGGGGTTGATCACAACCACCTGGACGAACGCTATTCGGAGGGAACCCCCGACATTCTGGACAACGCCTACGTCATCGTAGATTTTGCAGGCGGCCAACGGGCGATGCTCGAACTGTGCATGTTTGCGGAGGGATCCCGTTATCAGGAGGAGATCTCCGTGGTTGGCCCCCACGGAAAAGTGGAGTGTTTTGTACCCGGTCCGGGCCGATTCTGGCCGGAAAACTTGGGTGAAGCGCCCGTTCCCAAAGTCGTGATCAGCCCACGGAACCCCAAGGGTCCGCGGGAATTGGATGTGCCGGTAGATCCAGTGGCATTGGCAGCGGGCGACCACAACGGCTCGACACTCTATCAACACCAACGGTTCAATGCAGTCGTCCGTGGCCAGGGACACGTGGAGGTCGGACTCGATGACGGCTTGGCCGCGGTACTCATGGGACTTGCAGCGCAAGAATCTGCGCGGACGGGGCAAGCAATCAGTCTGGTGGACGGTGATTTTTCGCTCAAGGGGCTACCTTCTAAGCATTAACCCCAAGACGGCAGAGACAACAAGTCCTCTATTATTCCTACACACATCTTCTAACGCGCTCTTTGATCCACATCAGAGGCGACACCAGTCTTCCCATGGCCTCAGTCCAGCTACACAACGTTCAGAAAAACTACGACGGTAAAACGACAGTCATTCATGGAATGGATCTGGAAATTCGCCATGGCGAGTTCGTGGTTTTTGTTGGCCCCTCAGGCTGCGGCAAGTCTACGTTGCTCCGCATGATCGCGGGCCTGGAAGACATCAGCGGCGGCGATGTGTTGATTGACGGTGTACGCGTCAACGATGCACCACCCCGCCACCGGGATATTGCGATGGTCTTTCAAGACTACGCCCTATACCCCCATAAAACCCTGTATGACAACATGGCCTTCGGCCTGCGATTGCGCAAAACACCGGAGGATGAAATCAAACGCCGCGTGATGGATGCTGCGCGTTTGCTACGCATAGACCACATGCTGGACCGCAGACCCGCTGCACTTTCAGGAGGGCAGCGACAGCGGGTGGCCATCGGGCGCGCCATTGTCAGGCAACCCAAAGTTTTCTTGTTTGACGAACCGCTTTCGAATTTGGATGCACAACTGCGTAACGAAATGCGCAGCGAAATCAAAAAGCTGCACCAGCGCTTGGGCGCAACCATCATTTATGTGACACACGACCAAGTGGAAGCCATGACCTTGGCCGACAGGATTGTGGTCATGAGTGGTGGCCACAAAATGCAATACGCCACGCCGGATGAAATCTACAACCAGCCGGCTGCTCAGTTCGTTGCAGGCTTCACCGGTAGCCCACCGATGAACTTGGTTCCGTGCGCACTTTCTGAAGGGACGGTCGATCTCGGCGGGGCCCGTGTGCAACTGCCTCCGACTCTGGCAGCACGAGCCGAAATCGCAAGGAAGCATGTATTCGGCATTCGCCCGGAAAACATTTCTCCTTTGCCAAGAAACGTGACAGGCGAGCTGAGTGTGCCGTCTACCGTTGTGATCAGTGAGCCGCTGGGTGCAGAGACGTTGGTTACCTTTCAAGTCGGACAGGTGGAACTCGTCGCACGATGCGCTGCAAGTTACAAAATGCCTGCGGGATCGCAGCAAACGCTGTATCTAGATCCGCAAGCGATGCATTTGTTTGATGGTGACTCAGGGAAAGCACTCTGAGTCTTTTGCGACCGCTCAAACTGCTTGAGTGATTTTCAATCGTGCTAGGAGACAACGATGAATAAAAATTGGGTTCTAAAACTCGGCGCCGCCGCTCTGACTGCCCCTCTGCTCGCCGGGGCGAGTTGGGCTCAACAAACCACACTAAGGGTTTTTGTTGGACCCAACCAGCGGCCCGACCTGCAAGCCAAGTTGTTTGAGCAGTACACCAAGGCCAATCCAAACGTCAAAGTGGAAATCGAAACCGGCGGTGCAACCTCTGAACTGCAGCGACAGTATCTGAGCACCGTCCTCAACGCCAAAGACTCGGCGATTGATCTTTTCATGATCGATATCGTGAACCCTGCGCAGTACGCAAGCAAAGGCTGGATTGAGCCATTGGACAAATATGTCGGTGGAGCTGCCAGCCTGCGCAACGACTACCTGCCGGTGTACCAGCAGGCCAACATTGTGGATGGAAAGGTCATGGCGTTACCCAGCCAAGGCGACTCCATGTTCATGTACTACCGCAAGGACTTGCTCGCTAAGCACGGTATTGCCGAACCCAAGACCTGGGATGAGCTGAGCGCCGCTGCCAAAAAAATTACTGCCGCCGAAAATAACCCGAATCTCCAAGGCCTGTCCTTGCAGGGTGCGCCGATTGAAGGTGCTGTGTGTACCTTTTTATTGCCGTACTGGGGGCAAGGCAAGCAGTTCAATGATGCGGCTGGCAAGCTCACCCTGGACAAGTCCGCCGCGGTCAACGGTCTAAAGATGTGGCTGAAGATGATGGATGACGGCGTGGTCAAAAAGAACATTGCCGAAGTCACCACACCAGTGACCGTGAATGAGTTCAAGGCGGGTAACGTGGTGTTTGCCATCAACTGGGGATTTGCGTTTGACCGCTTCAAAGACGATGCGGACTCCAAAGTGAAAAACAATGTCGGCGTCATTCCTCTGCCCGCCATGAATGGCGGTAAGTCAGCAACCTGTATGGGTGGCTGGCAATGGGCGATGAATGCCTTCGGCAAGAACAAAGATGCTGCAGGCAACTTGATCAAATTCTTGTCGTCCAAGGAGGCCAGCGCATTCGTAGCCCGTGAAGGCTCCATCCTTCCGGTGTACCAAAGCCTCTACAGCGATCCAGCAGTCATCAAGGCAGTGCCGTGGTTTAAAGACGCACTCCCCGTAGTGCTGGGCGCCCAAAGCCGCCCCATGGTGGAAGATTATGGGCAGGTGTCTGACATCATCCGGACGACAACCAGCGCAGTACTTGCCCGTACTAAAACGCCGGAAGCCGGAGTGGACGAAATTGCCGCCCGTGTAAGTCGATTGATGCGCTGAAACGCGCAACGCAAAACGATCTCAAATCGAGAGCGCCGCCCCAGCCCCGGGTCATGCAATATGACCCGGGGCTCTCCAGAGAAAAAGACTCTCCTGCAATCTCACCCGAAGCGCACGCCATGCTCTCCAAACTCAAGGACCCGAGCGAAAAAACGCTGGCGATCCTGCTCTTGACACCCGCCTTTTTATTGCTGGCCATGATCGTGGTCTACCCAATCGGCAAGCTCGTTTACAACAGTTTTTTCGACATCGACAAGACCGGCGCGTATATCGGCTTTGTTCACTACGTTGACGTATGGCAAGACCCTCAATTCTGGAATGCCACCAAAAACACTTTGCTAATTACCCTGATCACAGTTCCCGGCGCACTTATCGCAGGGCTTGCACTCGCATTGCTGGCAAACCTGCCCTTTAAACGCAAATGGCCTGTGCGTTTGTCGCTGCTGCTGCCTTGGGCGCTCCCGCTGTCATTTGCGGGTTTGATATTCGCTTGGTTTTTCAACACAGATTACGGCGTTGTCAATGACGTGTTCCAGCGAGTCGGGCTGATCGACGAATCTGTGAGCTGGTTGTTAAAGCCCAATTGGGCGTTCGCTGCTATTTGCCTCACAGTCATTTGGAAAACTTCGTCATTTATGGCATTGATTCTGCTGGCTGGTTTGCAGATGATCCCGCGCTCACTTTACGAAGCCGCGGAGGTGGATGGTGCGAGCCGCTGGCAACAGTTCTGGCAAATCACGATACCTATGCTGATGCCCAGCATCATCGTCGCACTCATTTTCCGCACCATCACTGCACTCCAAACATTCGACATTCCGTACACCATGACACGCGGCGGCCCGGGCGAGTCCACAGAAACCCTGGCCATGCTGATTCACAAGTACACCATTGACTACTCTGACATCGGCTATGGATCGACTCTGGCGGTCTTTATGTTTTTGATTTCGCTGGCTGTGACCGGCTTTTATTTGCACCACATTGGAAAGAACGCGTCATGAGTAAAGCGATACCAGTTGTTTGGAGCTCCGCTGCGCTGCGCTGGGTCGCGGCAGGCATTGTGGTGTTTAACGGATTTTTCCCGGCCGTGTGGATCCTTTTCACGTCGCTGAAAACAGAAACAGAACTGGTACAAAAACCCATCACTTGGTGGCCGGAGGCTGCCACCTTGGAGAACTATGTCAAGGCATTCCATGACCAACCCCTGCTGCACTACCTGAAAAACAGTGTCATTGTGGCCACAGGCGCTACCGTACTCTCGCTGCTCGTGTCTGCATTTGCGGCTTACGCAATTGCTCGTCTGAATCTGAAGCACCGGCAGCTCATCCTGACCTGCATCGTGGCCTCCAGCATGTTTCCACTGGTC
Source organism: Rhodoferax potami (assembly GCF_032193765.1). Taxonomy (NCBI): domain Bacteria; kingdom Pseudomonadati; phylum Pseudomonadota; class Betaproteobacteria; order Burkholderiales; family Comamonadaceae; genus Rhodoferax; species Rhodoferax potami. Next base: position 516,770 of record NZ_JAVBIJ010000001.1, on the reverse strand, counting down.
ACCTTGCTGGTACCCATATTCGAGACCATGCGAGCACTAAGTTGGCTCAATACCTACGCCGCACTTATTCTTCCTTATGTAGTGCTGAATTTACCCGTCTGCACCCTAGTGTTGGTGAGTTTTTTTCAAAGCATTCCGCGAGATCTGGAAAACGCCGCCATGATCGACGGTTGCACCCGCATGGGTGCACTTTGGAGAGTCGTCGTCCCCTTGGCTGCACCCGGAGTGTTCACTGCGGGTATCCTGGCATTTGTCAATGCATGGGATGAATTTTTGTTGGCGCTGTCCCTGAACTCCAGCCCCGCCGTGCGGACTTTGCCTGTCGGGATTTCTCTGTATCAAGGTGAATTTACCTTCCCTTGGCCCATCATTTCCGCGGCTCTTATTGTGGCTATCGTGCCGATCGCGCTGTTGATTGCGGCGTTCCAGGAGCGTGTCGTTGGTGGATTGACACAAGGTGGTTTGAAGGGCTGAAACAGTCTCTCCGCCGGCCGAGCACAAGCTGTGAAGCTCAGCGCATTTAGAAAAACAGCATGTGTGCTGCAACCAGCGCCAGGAAGCCGGCAAATGCCTGCTGCAGGCGCCGTTTGTCCATGCGCTGAGATATGCGGGCACCCCAGTTCGCAAAAAACATACTCACGAGGCTGATGCCGACAAAAGCCGGGCCGTGTACAAAGCCCCAGGAAACAGGTGTGTTGATACCGGTTACGCCCATGCCAATCGCTCCAATTGTCGCAATCGGAATCGCCAACGCGGAGCTAATGACCACCGCTTTGCGGACATCCGTCCCCCGAAGAACGAAGTAAGGCACGGTCAACGCTCCGCCGCTTACGCCGAGCAAGGTAGAGACATTTCCAATTAAGGCCGCTACCCCCAATAACTCTGCGGACGACGGACGGGACCCTTGTGCAGGCTGCGCAGACTGCTTCCACATGATGCAGCACGTCGCCAACGCAAACAGCCCGAACGCCATCTTGAGCCACTCAGTGGGCATCCATCGGGCCAGTACGACTGCGGAAACAGCTCCGGCACTAACCGCCCCCAGTAGCCAAGGCGCGCGGTCAAACTGCATACGGCCTGCACGCCAGTGGGTCCAACTGCTGGTCACCGAAGTCACTACGATGCAGGCCAGCGAGGTGGCAACGGCAAAATGCATCACATGCGATCCCAGCAGCGGATCCTCTCGCCACAGCCAATACAGGGTGGGCACTATGACAAGACCACCACCCACGCCGAATAGGCCCGCAGTGAAGCCTCCTGCTGCGCCCACCAGCAGGAAAAGCAACCAAAGCGGAATCATGGGGTGTTGGTCTGAAACTGACCGAATTGGCTGCGCCAGAAGCCGAGGGCTGCGGTATCGCGCCACCCGAATTCCCGTACTTGCCCAATGAGAATGTGGTGATCCCCGGCGTCCACCAGCTGGTGGAGCGAGCAATCAAACCAAGCCATGGCGTCTGTAAGGCACAGGCGCTCGCTGCTTTGGCGCTCTACAGGAACACCCGCAAAACGGGAGTTCATATCTCCGGTTGCAAACTGTCGGGCCGTTGCTTCTTGCTCATGTGAAAGAACGTTCACGGTAAAGCCGCCCGAGCGGGTGAACGCCTCCAAACTGCTGGCCGCCTTTCGGATACTCCATAGCACCAACCGCGGCTCCAAAGACACCGAAGCGAAGGAGTTGCAGGTCATTCCCCAATCACCGCTTTTCCAACGCGCAGTCACAACGGTAACGCCGGTCGCAAAGCACGATAGCGCCTTCCGGAAGTCAGCCGGGTCTGAGAGAGGCACGGCCTTGGAGCACGCGGGCATGGATTCTGGAAGGTGGCGCATAGGATGTTTTCTCTGGTGATTTGCTCAGGGCACCTCATGCCCGTTGGCCAACTCATACAGTTCGTACCAGGTTTGACGATCCATAGGAACGGAAAACGCCTGATCAAATGACTTGATACGCACAAGCTGGTTGCTGCCCATGACCGGCATAACCCCCACAGGGTGATGCATTAACCACGCCATGGCGACCGCCGTGGTGTCCGTTCCGCTGGCCTTCGCCAGTTGCTCCAATCGAGGAGCCAAACGGGCTGCAGCTGACCCTGCCTGATGCGCTTGCGAATGAAGACGACCACCGCCCAAAGGGGACCACGCCATTACGGGCAGTCGATGTTGTTGTGCGTGGGCTATCTGTCCGTTTATGAAAGGAGTGGTGGCAAGCAGGCTCACTTCAACCTGGTTAGTTTGCAGCCGGTGCTTCATCCGTGACTGCAACAAGTCAAGATCCCAGGGCATGTAATTGGACACACCGATACCCCGAACTTTGCCGCAATCGACCAGGCCATCCAAGCAGGCGCCCAGTGCATCTGCGTCGCACAAGGGATCTGGGCGGTGAATCAAAAGGAGATCAATCACATCCACTCCGATTCGTTGCAACGACCGGTCAACACTCGCCAACACATGGGCAGATGACGTGTCGTAGTGCTTCACTCGGGTGCTTGGCCACTGCTCAGAGAGCAACATGATGTCGGTCTTGGTGACTACCTCAATCTGGTCACGCAGGGAAGGACGGGCTTTCACCGCCTCACCGAACAAGGCCTCGCAGCGGTAGTCGCCGTAAATGTCTGCATGATCAAAAGTCGTGATGCCCTGCTCCAGGCATGCGTCAATGCGCTCCAGATTGGCACTGATGCTGGTGTCTTCGGCCTCAGAGAGGCGCCACACGCCGTAAGCCATCTGGCTAAGGGTGCGGGAGTTTTGCAAAGTAATACGGTTCATGGAAACAAGAAATCAGTCGTTGAAAAAAGCTGGGAAATTCAGGTCAACGGCGTACGCCGTTGCCCAAGGGCGTCGCAGGTGTCTGCGCCGGCACACGACCGTACTCCTGTGCCAGCGACACAGTGCGTAAATGAGGCAGCACTTTGGTGCCGAACATTTCGCACTCTTGCAAATGGGGATAGCCCGAGAAAATGAACGCGCGGATGCCCATCTTCATGTAATCATGGATCTCGCTCAGCACCTGGTCTACGCTGCCCACCAGAGCCGCGCCACAGCCACTACGGGCACGGCCCACCCCTGTCCAGAGGTGAGGTTCGATGTAGCCTTCTTCGTCGGCAATCTCGCGGTTGGCACTTTGCAAAGAGACGCCCAGACTTTTCGCATCCAGAGCGCGCTGGCGGATCTCGCGCCCCTTATCGTCGTCGAGCTGCGACACCAGCTCTCGCGCATATTCGCGGGCTTCAGCTTCGGTGTCGCGCACGATCATGTGTACGCGTAGGCCGTAGTCGAGCAAACGCCCATGCTGGGCCGCTTGAGCATGCACGTCCCGCATGCGTTGAGCCAACACCTCTTTGGGTTCAGGCCACATTAAATAAGTGTCACAGTGGGCACCGCACAGGGCCAAGGCATCAGGGCTATAGCCACCGAAATACAGCAAAGGGCCGCCTGTTTGATAAGGACGCACCGGGTCTGTGGATAGCCCTTTGATGTTGTAAATTTGGCCTTCGTAATTGATGGTGTCCTGCGTCCACGCCTGCTTGAGAATCTCCACGACCTCCCAGCTACGGCGGTAGCGATAAGCACTGTCAGCGGTTTCGCCTGGAAAGTCGGAGGAAATCACATTCAGGGTCAGGCGCCCTTCCAGCATGTGATCAAGTGTTGCCACCGTGCGTGCCAGCATGGCAGGCTGCATTTCGCCGCAACGAATGGCTCCCAACATATTCATGTTCTTGATATGCGGCGCCATCGCTGCGACAAAGCTCAGGGTGTCTTGTCCTACCTGGTATGACGACGGGCACAAGATGTTGCGAAAGCCCAGTTGGTCAGCTCGCAACGCGATATCACGGGTGTTGCTCCAGCTGCTTCGCAACTGACCGTCTGGAACGCCCAATACCCGGAAGTCGTCCGAGCACAGTGGCGCAAACCATGCTACCTCTGCGCCCTCGATGTCTGCGCCTTTGACGGGAACAACGCTCATGAATCACCTCGCTTTAAACATGAATGAATAGTATATGACTTGAACAAATTACCAATGAGGGTTTCCACCGACGCAAGCCGCATTTGTCATACTGCGCGGCATGCCCGAATCCATACCTGCCAAGCCGCTACCTATCTATCTGCAAATCGCTGAGCTTTTGGCCCGCCAGATCAAAGCGGGCTATTGGCGCGAGGGCGAACGCTTACCCACCGAGGCAGAGCTGTCAGAGACCTTGAATGTGGCTGTCGGCACCCTGCGCAAATCGTTGGCGCTACTGTCAGATCAAGGCGTGCTGGAACGCAAACAAGGCTCAGGCACCTATGTCAAGCAGGTGGCGGGCACCCAACAAATTTATGAACTCTTCCGGCTGGAATTGCACACGGGCCCAGGCCTGCCGACGGCACACATTCTGGATGTCTGCAAATTAGCCCGCCCAACCTACGTCCCCGTATTCGGGAGCAACCCGACAAGCAAAGTGTGGCGCGTGCGTCGTTTGCGATTTTTGAGTCAGGTGCCTGCAGCTCTTGAAGAAATTTGGTTCGATGCAAGCGACTGCCCGGTGCTTACCGCGGCAGATTTAGGGGACTCAATGTATCTGTTCTACCAAGAACGCTTTGGCACATGGATATCCCGTGTTGAAGACCACGTGAGTGCCGCACCGTCGCCAACATGGTCCCTCCCTCCTTACGGCCGCCTAGCTGACGAGTACGCTGGCTTTATCGAACGTACTTCTTGGACGGCTGCCAATACCATTGCGGAGTTTTCACAAACTTGGTTTGACCCTTCGGTGTGCCGCTACTCCTCACGTCTGAGCCAATAAGCTGCTGAAATATTTCAATCGTTAAATAGTGCTCTAGTCCCTTTATTTATTGGACCAAGCGCTACCAATTAGATAGCAAATCCAAAACTGATGTCGACCCCAGTGCAACACCTCTACATCCTGACCGGCGCCTCCCGTGGCATGGGTTTGGCCATGGCGCAGCTGCTGCTGCAGCCGGGTCACAATTTGCTGTGCCTGTCGCGTAACACCCAGCCCACCTTGCAGGCCGCAGCCGTGCAAGCCGGTGCGGCACTGACCCAATGGCCGGTAGATCTGGCGGATGGCGCAGTGGCTGCGCGGCAGCTGCAAGACTGGCTGGGCAGCCAAGACCCGGTGCTATTTGCCAGCGCCACTCTGATCAACAACGCAGGTGTCATCCCCGCGCTGGTGCCGCTGCGGGACAGCAGCCCTGCAGACCTGGCCCATGCGTTGCGGGTGGGTCTGGAAGCGCCGATGCAGCTGTGCGCGGCATTCCTCGGGGCCACCCGAAACTGGGAGGGGGCTCGCAAGGTCCTGAATGTTTCGTCCGGCCTCGGCCGCCGGGCCATGGCCTCGCAAGCCGGCTACTGCGCGGCCAAAGCCGGCATGGACCATTTCACCCGCTGCCTAGCCATGGACGAAGCCTTGATGACCAACGGCGCAAAAGTCTGCTCGCTCGCGCCGGGGGTGATAGACACCGACATGCAAGTCCAGCTGCGCGGCGCGGATGCGGCGAACTTTCCCGACCGGGGCAGCTTTGAAGGCCTGAAAACCAATGGCCAGCTCACCAGCCCCGAAGAGGCCGCAGGCCGCGTGCTGGCCTACCTGGCCCGCCCGGATTTCGGCGAACAACCGGTGGCGGATGTGCGAGGTTAGTAAATCGCCGGCACGTACATCTCGGCGGGTACCGGGTGGCGCTCGTAATCCTGGTGGCGGATCCGCTCTGGCAGCTCCACCGGAGGGTGAGGGATTTCTTCGTAGGGCATCTGGCTCAGCAGATGGTGAATGCAGTTCAAGCGGGCCTTCTTTTTATCGACGGCCTGCACCACCCACCAGGGCGCCTCAGGAATGTGGGTGCGCTCCAGCATGGCTTCTTTGGCATGGGTGTAGGCCTCCCAGCGCACGCGGGATTGCAGGTCCATGGGGCTCAACTTCCACTGCTTGAGCGGGTCGTGAATGCGGCCCAAAAAGCGGGTGTGCTGCTCTTCATCCGAAATGGAGAACCAGTATTTGATGACCTGGATGCCTGAGCGCACCAGCATCTTTTCAAACTCGGGCACGGTGCGGAAGAACTCTTCGAGCTGCTCGTCATTACAAAAACCCATGACGCGCTCGACACCCGCGCGGTTGTACCAGCTGCGGTCAAACAACACGATTTCGCCGGCAGCCGGCAAGTGGCTCACATAGCGCTGGAAGTACCACTGGGTGCGTTCGCGGTCGTTGGGGGCGGGCAATGCGGCGACCCGGCACACACGGGGGTTGAGGCGCTGGGTAATGCGCTTGATGGCGCCGCCCTTGCCGGCCGCATCGCGGCCTTCAAAAATCACCACCACCTTGTGGCCGGTGGCGACCACCCAGTCCTGCAGCTTGACCAGCTCGCCTTGCATGCGGAACAGCTCACGGAAATAGGTGCGGCGGTCGTTCTTTTGCTCCGCGCTCAGCTCGGGGCTTAAGCCATCGGCCAGCTCGTCCTGGTTGTGGTCGTCGAGCTCCATTTCCAGCTCTTCGTCATAGCTGTCCAACATGTCGCTGCGGATGCGACGGATCATTTCTTCTTCACTGGAACTCACGGGCAACTCCTGAACGGGCAGATTTTTGACACTCTGAGGGTAGGTCCCTCTAATGTCAATTTCATGACAAAACCATGACCACCTCCGGTCGTAAGATGGCTGTATTGCAAGCCGCGCACACTGCGTGCTGCACCCACCCTTATTGATAGAGGAGCCTTGTATGTCCCGTGAAGTCGTCGTCGTCAGCGCTGTGCGCACCGCCATTGGTACCTTTGGTGGCAGCCTCAAAGACATTCCACCTACCGACCTGGCCGCCCAGGTGGTGCGCGAGTCGCTCGCCCGCGCCAACGTCGAAGGCAAGGACGTGGGCCATGTGGTGTTCGGCCATGTGGTGAACACCGAACCCAAGGACATGTACCTCAGCCGCGTCGCCGCCATCAACGGTGGCTGCGCACAAGAGACACCGGCCTACAACGTGAACCGCCTGTGCGGCTCGGGCTTGCAAGCCATCGTCAACGCCAGCCAAAGCATTTTGTTGGGCGATGCCGATGTGGCCATCGGCGGTGGCGCTGAAAACATGAGCCGCGCACCGTTTGCCAGCCTCAACATGCGCTGGGGCGCCCGCATGGGTGACACCAAGATGGTCGACATGATGATCGGCGCCCTGCATGACCCGTTCCACACCATCCACATGGGTGTAACCGCGGAGAACATTGCCGCCAAGTGGGGGATCAGCCGCGAAACGCAGGACACTTTGGCGGTGGAGAGCCACCAGCGCGCCCAAAAGGCCACCGCTGCCGGCTACTTCACCAGCCAGATCACCCCCGTCATGCTCAAGAGCAAAAAAGGCGAAGTAGCCTACGCCACCGACGAGCACTTCCGCCCCGACTGCAAGCTCGAAGACATGACCAAGCTGAAACCCGTTTTCATCAAGGAAAACGGCACTGTGACCGCAGGCAACGCCTCGGGCATCAATGACGCCGCCGCTGCCGTGGTGTTGATGGAAAAAAGCGTGGCCCAGGCCCGCGGCCTCAAGCCACTGGCTCGCCTCGTGGCCTACGCCCACGCCGGCGTCGACCCCCAATACATGGGCATCGGCCCGGTGCCCGCCACCAAGCTGGCATTGCAAAAAGCCGGCTTGACCGTGAATGACCTCGATGTGATCGAAGCCAACGAAGCCTTTGCGGCCCAGGCCTGCGCCGTCACCAAAGATTTGGGCCTGGACCCTGCCAAGGTCAACCCCAATGGCTCGGGCATCTCGCTGGGCCACCCTATTGGGGCAACTGGCGCCTTGATTACCGTGAAGGCTTTGTATGAGCTGGAGCGCATCAATGGCCGCTATGCGCTGGTGACCATGTGCATTGGTGGCGGCCAAGGTATTGCCGCCATTTTTGAGCGCGACCGCTAAGCCGGCACCCGGAGTGTGGACCGCTTAGAACAGGTCCACATCCATCTCGTCGGCGGCTTGCTCGGTGAGCTGGCCCTCGGCCACGAGAAGCTGGTAGTTGCACAAGCGGTTACGGCCATGCTCTTTGGCGTAGTACACCGCCTTGTCGGCCCGGCCGAACGCGCTGCTGGGCGTGTCATTGGGCAGTAACTGCGAGACCCCGATGCTCACCGTGATCGAGCCCACCTGCGGGAACGCGAAATCGCTCACCCGCAATCGCAGGCGCTCCAAGGCGATTTCAGCGTGGCTGGCATCGTCGCAGCGCATTAGCACCACAAACTCCTCGCCACCGAATCGGTAGAGCTGGTCGTAAAACCGGAAGTTGTTGCGCATCAGGCGGGCGAGCAGCAACAGCACTTCATCCCCGATCAAGTGGCCATAGGTATCGTTGACCCGCTTGAAATGATCAATATCAAGCACCGCCAGCCAAACGCCGCCGGCAATCCGGCCCGACTCGCGCCGCTCATCCACGCCCTCAGGCGGGGTGCTGCTGTTATCGGCCGTGGCTTTGAAAAAAGCGCCATCAAAGGTCTTGCGGTTCAACAACTCGGTGAGTGAATCGCGCTCGCCGTAATCCAGCAAGCCCAACAAATTCTGATAGGCCAGCAGTACGCTTTGCAGCAAATCCACGCGTCTGGGGGACAGGGGTTTGGCGGAGGTGACCTCGAGCAAAATACGCAAGCCATCCAGGGTCCCCATCGGCAGTACGGCCACGGGTGCGGGCTGCTCTTCTTGCACCGCACGACCTTTCTCGAAGGCGCGCACACGCAGGGGGAAGTCCATCAAATGAGGCAATTGGGTCCAGTCCGACCACAACACATCATGGGTCGGTTGATCTTGGTCATGTCGCATGGTGGCCAGCGCCAGGCAACGTTGCTCATCGCCATCGCCCAACACGCGAATCAAGTCTGCGCGCGTCACACCCAATCCGGCATGCCGCACGACCAAGCGCACCAGCTCCGTGTCTAACGTATCGCGATCCCGCAAACCGCCCAACGCAGCGAGACCTTGCACCAAAGCATTCATGAGGTTTCAACCCAATTCTTGTAGTTGTCCGGTTCCAACACCCGATCGCACTGCAGTTTGACCCAGCGCAAACCTGCACCAACGCCCAGAACCTAAGCTGCGCGCTTGCAGAACCACCACCATCTTAGACCAGCCCATGAGCAACACCAAGCAGCAAAGCCCTGATATGCCCCCAGAAGCCCTCCACCTGCTGCACCAAAGCGGCCTCAAGGCTTTGCAGATTGCGGGGCGGACGCTGTTGCCCGTGGTGCAGGGTGGCATGGGCATCGGGATCTCCGGCAACCGCTTGGCTGGCAGCGTCGCAGCCGCAGGCGGGGTGGGAACGCTCTCCAGCGTGGATTTGCGCCGCCACCACCCGGACCTGATGGACCGGACCCGCGAGCTGGCGCCCGGTGAAGAAGCCAAAGCCGGCATCAACGCCGCCAACTTGGAGGCCATTGATCGCGAGATCAAAGCCGCCCGCGAGCGCACTGGCGGCAAAGGCCTGCTCGCCATCAACGTGATGCGGGCGGTGAGCGAATACGCCGCCAACGTGACCCGCGCCCTGGAAGCCGGCATTGACGCCGTGGTGGTGGGTGCCGGCTTGCCGCTGGATTTGCCGGACCTAGCCAAAGACCACCCCAAGGCAGCGCTGATTCCCATCCTCTCCGACGCGCGGGGTGTGCAACTGCTCGTCAAAAAATGGGAGCGCAAAAAGCGCTTGCCGGATGCCATCGTGATCGAGCACCCGCGCCTGGCCGGTGGCCACTTGGGCGCTGCCAAGATCGCCGACTTGCAGGACACCCGGTTTGACTTTGAGAACGTGATTCCCCAAGTGCGCCAGTTTTTCAAAGACGCGGGCTACGAGCAACATATCCCGTTGATTGCCGCCGGCGGCATCCGCAGCCATGAAGACATTGCACGCTTGCAGGCCTTGGGCGCCGACGCGGTGCAACTCGGCAGCGCGTTTGCAGTGACCGAAGAGAGTGACGCCCACGCCGAATTCAAGCGGGTGCTGGCCGAAGCACGCGAGGAAGACATGGTCGAATTCACCAGCGTGGCAGGCCTGCCCGCCCGCGCGGTGGGCACGCCCTGGTTGCGCGCCTATATGAAGATCGAGCCCAAGCTGCAGGCTGTGGCCCACGCCAAGAGCCGCTGCACCAAAAGCTTTGACTGCCTGGGCCAATGTGGCCTGCGCGATGGTTTGCCGGGCTGGGGCCAGTTTTGCATCGACAACCAGTTGGCGGCTGCGCTGCGCGGCGATGTGAAAAAAGGCCTGTTCTTCCGGGGTGCCGGCCGCCTGCCTTTTGGCGACCAGATCAAAACGGTGCGCGAGCTCATGCAGCGCTTGCTGACGCCCGGCATGGCAGGCGCAGCGGCATAAGCAGCGATTACGCTATCAATTCAGGAGCTACTCGCGCATTTTCGGCGAGCGCTATAGGACCAAAACCCTTTACGCCTCGCCCTGGAACCCACCGGCGCGCAGGGTCACCACCAAGGTGTCGCGGTAGCCGCCCTCGGCCAAAGGCTGGATCGGTGTGGACTCGTGGATGACACGCTCATCATCCAAGAGCAGCAGTGACCAGGGCTCACTCAGCGTAAAGCGCTGGCCGTTGGGGCCATCGGCCTCAAACACGCGGGTCTCGCCCCCCTTCACACGATCACGGGCCACCATGAACACCGCCACCAGGTCCACCCCATCGCGGTGCGCGCCCTCGGGCGTAGGGCGGCCAATGCCATCGGTGGTGTCGATGCGGAACTGATGCGCCTCGGCAAACCAGGTGTGCGGGCCCTTCAAATCATCTGCCACCCGGCCCAGCCAAGCCAATAGCTGCTGCCAAGGCGCTTGCGCTGTGACGCTGCTGTCCATGGGCTCAAAGTGGCGCTGCATACCGCCGTGCAGCGCGTTGTAAGACAGGGGCTGCCAGTGCGGACGGTGAGGTGCCTGGGTCACGCCATGGCTATCAAGCACAAAGCAGGAATGGCGGCGGCGGCGGTAGCGGCCACCGTCCTTGAGGTAGTTGTCGGGCGGCAGGTCATTCCAGCCGTCGCACCAACCCAGCATGGCGTCCAGCGGCACGCCGGACAAGCCTGCGACTTGCGACGCACCCACTACTGCGTAGCCCTGGCGAAACAGGGTGGCGCCCAGGTCGGCGGGGCGGGCAATCAGGGGAGGCTGGAAGGAAATGGTCATAGCGCAAGATTATCAACCGCCCTGTGATGCCGCCGCCTGATGTGGGTCAATACGTCCAAGGCCTGCGGCCCCTATGCTGGGCCCGATCAAGGAGAAGCCCGATGACCGAAACCCTTACCGCCCCTGCCACCCTCGCCTGGACCGATGCCCTGGTACTCGACATGCCCGTGATGGACGAAGTACACCAGGAGTTTGCAGACCTGCTGGAGCGCGTGGTGCTGGCTGACGATGACATGCTGTTGCCCTTGTGGTCGGCGCTGATTGCCCACACCCAAGAGCACTTCAACCGCGAAGACGAGTGGATGCGCGCCACCGGCTTTGCCGCCAGCAACTGCCACGCCACCCAGCACAAAGTGGTGCTGCAGGTGATGCGCGAAGGCGAAGCCCGAGGACACGGCGGCGACCTCGCGGTGGTGCGGCAGATGGCCGATGAGCTGGGCATCTGGTTTCCGCAACATGCGCAGAGCATGGATGCATCCCTGGCATTGCACTTGCGTTCGGCAGGTTACGACCCGGCGACCGGGGCGCTCGCCCAACCGGACCGTTTGCCGCAAACGGAGATTCATGGCTGTGGCGGCGCTACCTGCTCGGACACCGCCACCGCCTGACTACACTCGCCCGATGCCCCAAACCCCTGACAGCACCACCGACCTGCGTCACCGCCCCACTGAAGACCTGCAAGCCCTTTTGACCGGCACCATTTTTGTGGCGCTGGGGGTCTTGATGTTCAAACAGGTCGGCCTGCTGACCGGTGGCACGGCAGGGGTGGCCTTTTGGCTGCACTACGCCACGGGCTCGAATTTCGGGTTGATCTTTTTCGCGATCAACCTGCCGTTTTACGCACTGGCCTACCAGCGCATGGGGCGGGTGTTTACCGTCAAGACTTTCATGGCGGTAGCCTTGCTGGCGGGCCTGACCAACCTGATGCCGCAGTGGGTGGGCTTTGAGCACCTGCACCCGGCGGCCACCGCTGTCATTGGCGGCCTGCTCATGGGCACGGGCATGTTGATTTTGTTCAGGCACAAAGCCAGCCTCGGTGGGTTCAATGTGCTGGTGCTCTACCTGCAAGAGAAATACGGCTGGCGCGCCGGGCGCCTGCAAATGGCGCTGGACTGCACCATCGTGCTGCTGGCTTTCGGTGTGACTGATTGGCAGCATGTGTTGTGGAGTGTGCTGGGCGCCATCACCCTGAACCAGACCCTAGCGACCAACCACCGCGCCGGCCGCTACATGGCCCACTGAGCGCACGCTCAGGCCACCGGCACCGCAACGCACACCACCGGAGGCCCACATGCCCACTGATAACACCACCCACAAACCGGCAACGGTAGACCAACACCAGCTCGGCCTGCTACGTGAACACCGGCGCAAACACCGCCACAAGCACCCGCCAAAAGTCACCGCCGCGCCAGAGCACTTTGACCTGCCACCGCCCACCCGCGGGCAGCGCATGGCAGACGTGGTGGCGCGCACCGTGGGGTCTTGGCGCTTCATCTTGATCCAGAGTGGCTTGATCGTGCTGTGGATCACCGGCAATGTGCTGACCGGGTCGCACGCGTGGGACCCCTACCCCTTCATCCTGCTAAACCTGCTGCTGTCTTTCCAAGCGGCCTACACCGCGCCGGCCATCATGATGAGCCAGAACCGCCAGTCAGAGCTGGACCGCAAACATGCCGAGAGCGACTACGAGGTCAACGTCAAAGCAGAGTTGGAGATTGAGCTGCTGCACGAAAAAATCGACCTGCTCAAAGACAAGGAGCTCTTGCTGCTGACACAGGCCGTCAAAGAACTGTCGAGCCAGTTGGCCGAGCTGCGCGGCAAGCCCCCGCTTGTCACCTAGGCTACCAAGCTACGCACGGTACGGCGCTACCATCCGCGACCATTGTTGACCCCCTTCCCCCGGAGCCCCTATGACCCAAGCCCTGTCCACCCTGACCAACCACCAGATCCGCCTGGCCGCGCGCCCTGTGGGCATGCCCAAAGCCAGCGACTGGAGCCACACCTCCGAGCCGGTGGCCGAGCCCGCCGAGGGCGGCGTGACCCTCAAAACCTTGGCGCTGAGCCTGGACCCCGCGATGCGCGGCTGGATGAACGAAGGCAAGAGCTATATCCCGCCGGTGGGCATTGGCGAAGTCATGCGCGCTGGCGGCGTGGGCGTGGTGGTGGCTAGCAAGAACGACAAGTTCGCCGTGGGCGACTATGTGAGCGCAGGCTTTGGTGTGCAGGAATACATCACGATTGCCAAAGACGAGATGAAGCGCAACGGCCTGGTCAAGATCGACCTGCGCGCCGGCACCCTGACCCAGTGGCTCAATGTGCTGGGCATGCCCGGCATGACCGGCTATTTCGGCCTGATGGACGTGGGCCAACCCAAGGCAGGCGAAACCATCGTCATTTCTGGTGCTGCGGGTGCAGTGGGCCAAACCGTCGGCCAGGTGGCCAAGATTTTGGGCTTGCGCGTAGTGGGTATTGCCGGTGGCCCCGCCAAATGCGAATGGGTGGTCAAGGAACTGGGCTTTGATGCTTGCATAGACTACAAGGCCGGCCCCGGCGCCGTGCGCGCAGGCCTGAAAGAGCACTGCACGTCCGGCGTCGACATTTACTTCGACAACGTGGGCGGCGAAATCCTGGACGATGTGCTGACCCGCATCAACCGCAAGGCCCGCATCATCATCTGCGGCGCCATCAGCCAGTACAACAACACGACAGCCGTGCAAGGCCCCAAGAACTACCTGAGCCTGCTGGTGAACCGCGCGCGTATGGAAGGCATCGTGGTGTTCGACTACGCCGACCGCTACCACTTGGCCGTGGCCGAAATGGCCGGCTACCTGAAAGACGGCCGCATGAAGAGCAAGGAAGACGTGGTGGTGGGCCTGCAGACCTTCCCCGAGACGCTGCTCAAGCTGTTTAACGGCGAGAACTTCGGCAAGCTGGTGCTGGAAGTCGCCAAGGGCTGATCACGTCGTCGGCAGCAAAAGCGGATTGCTATTATTTTTATAGCTATCTGCGCAATGAAATAGGGGGCTAGAGGCACTTTTTTATAGGTGAATCTAGCCCCGTGAGCTTAGGCTCAGTCGTTCAACGCGGCGTACACCAGGTTGCGGAACAGCGGCCGGTACCAGCTGCGCTGGTTAGGTGCCTGGGTGAGCAGGATCGCGAAGAAGTCTTTGGCAGGGTCCACAAAAAACACGGTGCCGGAGATGCCGCTCCAGTAATACATGCCCTTGCTGCCCAGCTGGCTGCCCAAGCCCTCTTGCAGCCGCACGGCAAAGCCCAAGCCAAAGCCGTGGCCCGGCGGCAGCAGCTCCGCAGCGCGGCCGCTGCGGTTGACCGGAATATCGCCCAGGTGGTCAGCAGTCATCAAGCGCACCGAAGCCGGGCTCAGGATGCGCGCACCGTCCAAGGTGCCTCCACCCAACATGCACTGCAAAAAGCGCGCGTAATCCGCCGCGGTGGAACCTAACCCCGCACCGCCCGCCTGCATGGGCGTGGTTCTGCGCAGATCCATCAAGGGCATTTGCTGGCCACCATCGGGATCGTTGGCAAAGGGCTCGGCAATGCGGTGGTGCTTGTCGGGCGGAACCACAAACGCGGTATCCACCATCCCCAGGGGCCCCAGGATGTGGGCCTGCAAATAGTCGCCCAGCGGCTGGCCGGTGACCCGCTCCAGCAAAGCACCCAGCAGGTCGGTGGCCCGGCTGTATTGCCAGATGCTGCCCGGCTCGTAGCGATAGGGTATGGCGGCCAAAGCGTGCGAAAAGCCGGTGTTGCTGAGCTGGCGGGTGCCTAGCCCGGCAGCCGCATAACGCTGCTGAATGGCGTCGTCGCCCAATATCTCGTAGGTCAAGCCGGAGGTGTGGCGCAACAGGTCTTGCACCGTGGGCTCCCGGGCAGGTGCGCGTGGCGCCGGGGTGTGGCCGTCGTCCACCGGCACCACCGCAAACTCGCTCAAGTGCTGGCCCATAGGGTCGCTGAGCAGCAGTTGCCCGCGCTCGACCAGTTGCATGATCGCCACCGACACCAGCGGCTTGGTCATGGAGTAGATGCGAAAAATACTATCCACAGCCATGGGCGTGCCATCCGCCGGATTTTGCTGGCCCCAGGCACGGTGCAACGCGGTCTGGCCCCGCCGGGCAATCAGGGCCACCGCACCGGGCAAGCGGCCTTTGTCTACCTCGGCTTGCAGCACCCGACCGAGGGATTCCAAGGCAGGCGCGTCAAACCCGGTATCGGGCGTGGTGGCCACCTTCAGGCTCCGTAGCGTTGGCGCGCCAATGCGGCGCCTTGGGCCAGGGCTTCGAGCTTTTTGGTGGCGACCTCACGGCTCATGGGGGCCAGCCCGCAGTTGGTGCAAGGGAAGATGCGGTGGCGCGGCACATGCTGCAGCGCGATGCCGATGGTGTCTGCCACCTGCTCGGGGGTTTCAATCACATCGCTGGCGACATCAATCACGCCCACCATGACGTCCTTGTCTTTGAGCAAAGCCATCAGGTCCGGCGGCACATGCGACTGGTAGCACTCCAGGCTCACTTGTTGGATGCTGCTGGCCGCCAGCGCGGGAAAGACCTGCGCGTATTGGCGCCACTCTTGGCCAAGGGTTTCTTTCCAGTCGTTGTTGGCTTTGATGCCATAGCCATAGCAAATGTGAACCGCCGTGGTGCAGGTCAGGCCGCGGGCCGCAATCTCGAGCGCCTGCACACCCCAGTCAACTGCATCCTGCATATAGACGTTGAAACCCGGCTCGTCGAACTGGATGATGTCCACCCCATCGGCCTGCAGGGCCAGGGCTTCCTGGTTCAGCAGCTCGGCAAACGCAAACGCCATGGTTTTCTTGTCGCCGTAAAAACGGTTGGCCACGGTGTCCACAATGGTCAGCGGACCGGGCAGAGTGAATTTGAGTTTTTTCTTGGTGTGGGCGCGGGCCAATTGGGCTTCAAACGCGTGCACCCGGCCTTTGAGGCGCAGCGCTGCGATGACCTGGGGGACCTGGGCGTCGTAGCGGTTGTTACGGATGCCCATGGTGACTTTGTTGTCGAAGTCGATCCCTTCTACCTGCTCCAGAAAGCCATGCACAAAGTGCTGGCGGCTCTGCTCACCATCGCCTACAACATCAAGGCCCGCGTCCTCTTGGGCTTTGATCCACAGCAAGGTGGCATCTGCCTTGGCTTGTTGCAGGTCGGGGCCGGCCAGTTTCCATTGGGGCCAGAGTTTCTCGGTCTCTGACAACCAAGAGGGTTTGGGCAGGCTGCCGGCAATCGCGGTTTCGAACATGGTGTCTCCTTGTTATGGGGGGCTCAGGGAATGTCGCGGAAATACGGTGACAAGTGTGCCCCACAGTGCAGGCAATAGCGCGCCTCGGGCAAATGCCCCTCCGTCAGGCATTCGTGGCAGGTGCGGGTGGTGGCGGGCGCTGGGGCTCCGCGCAACGAGGCCATCTCGGACGTCACGATGCCAGTGGGCACCGCCAGAGTGCCCCAGCCCAGCAGCATCATGCAAGAGGCGATAAAGCGGCCCAGATCGGTTTTGGGCGTGATGTCGCCAAACCCCACCGTGGTCATGGTGGTCACCGCCCAGTACACCGAGGTCGGGATGCTCGTAAACCCGTTGGCCGGGCCTTCGACGACGTACATCAACGTCCCCATGACCAGCACAATCATCAGCACCGCTGACAAAAACACCGAAATCTTGCGCCGGCTGGCGGCCAATGCGCGGGCCAATGCCTGGTATTCCTGCACATAGGCAGTGAGCTTGAACACCCGGAAGACCCGTAACAAACGCAGCACCCGCACATCAATCAAGGCGGAGACCTCAGGCACCAAGAGCGCCACGTAGGTAGGTAGCAAGGCCAGCAGGTCGATTACCCCGTAAAAGCTCAGGGCATAGCGCATCGGGTGCCGCACACACAGGAGGCGGGCGACGTACTCAGCAGTAAACAGGAGCGTGAACACCCACTCCAGCACCTCAAACCAGATGCCAACCCGGTCAGCCACCGCGCCCACGCTCCCCATGGCCACCACTGCCACACTGAGCAGAATGGCAAAAATGAGGCACTGGTCGAACAGCCGCCCCGCACGGGTATCGGCTTCAAAAATGATGGTGAACAGCTTTAAGCGCCAGCCGTCTAGCGGTTTACCGAGGTAGGAAGAGGTTTCTGTGGGCGTGGTCATGAAACAATGGCAAGTGGCGATGCGTGTGAGGGCTCTACTGTGCCACTGCGCAAAGCCGCTAAGTGGCACGCTTTCTGCTTGCTGCTGTCAGTCATTGGGAGGATTGCGGCGAATTAGGTTATTACTTTTCCGCATACCTTTCGATGGTAAACCCCGATGAGGGCGCGGGCCCACAAAGCTACAGTTCAGCGTCAGAATCGGGGCGCAGACACCAATCTGGTGCACCCTGCTGATTCAATTCTTTGGAGTAATGATTTATGAGCATGAAGAAACTGAAAACACTGGCAACCGTGGTTGCCGCTTTGGGTGCCGTCGTTGCAGCACCCGCCCACGCTGGCAAGACATTGGATGCCGTCAAGGCCCGTGGCCAAGTGGTTTGCGGTGTGAACACAGGTTTGGCTGGTTTCAGTGCTGCTGATTCCAACGGCAAGTGGACCGGTCTCGATGTGGACGTGTGCCGCGCAGTAGCCGCTGCTGTGTTGGGCGACGGCGAAAAGGTGAAGTACGTTCCCCTGAACGCACAAGCCCGTTTCACTGCTTTGCAATCCGGCGAAGTTGACGTGCTCTCCCGCAACACGACTTTCACTCTGACACGTGACGCATCTTTGGGCCTGTCCCAAACTGCCGTGACCTATTACGACGGCCAAGGCTTCATGGTTCCCGTGAAGAGCAAGCTCAAGAGCGCCAAGCAGCTCAAGGGCCAGACCGTGTGCGTGCAGTCCGGCACCACCACTGAAAAGAACTTGACTGACTTCTCCAAGGCCAACGCGCTGAACATCAAGCCTATCGTGTTTGAAAAGCTCGAAGCCGCTGAAGGTGCTTACTTCTCCGGCCGTTGCGTGGCTTACACCACCGACGCATCCGGCCTAGCCTCTACCCGTAACAAGGTTGCCAAGAACCCTGCTGACCACATGATCCTGCCCGAGCTGATCTCCAAAGAGCCTTTGGGCCCTATGGTTCGCCGCGGTGACGACGAGTGGACTGCGATTGTGAAGTGGACCGTGTACGGCCTGTTGGAAGCTGAAGAAGCCGGCATCACCGCCGCCAACGTCGACGACCTGAAGACCAGCAGCCAAGACCCCGTGGTCGGCCGCTTGTTGGGCTCCAAGGAAGACACCGGCAAATTGCTGGGTCTGGACAAAGAGTGGCTGGCACGTGCTGTGAAGACCACTGGTAACTACGGTGAAATGTTTGAACGCAACGTGGGCCCCAAGTCTGCCCTGCAGTTGCCACGTGGTTTGAACAACCTGTGGAACAAGGGCGGCGTGCAGTACGCCCCTCCAGTGCGTTAATGAGAGTAAACGGAAGGCTGTAAACCGGCGTTCCGTGACCGAAAAGGGCAGTCGCATTCACCTTGCGCTGCCCTTTTCACTTGATGAGTGTTTTTCCAGTGAACCCAAGGGCTGACATGTCCACACCCTCCTCCCCTCCCAAAAAGTCCTGGTCCTGGCGCAGCCAGGCATTCCGTGGACTGATGTACCAAGCTATCGCCATTGTGGTGGTGCTGGCTACGGTGCTTTATCTTGCCCACAACACCACCACCAACATGAAGTTGCGTGGCATTCAAAGCGGTTTTGACTTTTTGTCCAACCCTGCCGGGTTCGACATTGGTGAGAGCCTTTTCGCCTTCGACTCTGGTGAGTCGTACTGGCGGGCCTACCTCGTCGGATTTGTGAACACGCTGCGCGTTGCCGTGGTGGGCATCATCCTGACCACCATTCTGGGCACCTTGATCGGTGTCGGACGCTTTTCGCGCAACGCACTGGTCCGGGGCATTTGCGCCGCGTATGTGGAGTTCTTCCGCAACATTCCGGTGCTGCTGCAGTTGCTGATGTGGTACCTGATGTTCACCGAGGTGCTGCCCGCATCCAACGAGCCCTGGGTATTGGGACCCTTCTTTTTGAGCAAGGGGGGTATTAACTTCCCGATTCCTCAGTGGGCGCACGGGCATGTTTGGGGCGCCTGGGGCCTGCTTTTGGGCGTAGCGGCCGCTTGGGCTTACCGCGTGTATGCGCAAAAGTCGTTTGAGCAGACCGGCAAAGCCAAGAGCATGGTGCTGGCTCCGATCGGCATTGTGTTGGCGGTCGGTGTGCTCGGCTGGTTGTTGGGCGGAGCGCCTACTGCGCTCAATATGCCGATCCAAGGTGAATTCGCTATTGAAAACGGCGGCGCCTTGACACCTGAGTACCTGTCTGTGCTGTTGGGCCTGACGATCTACACCGCGGCTTTCGTGTCCGAAGTGGTGCGGGGCGGCATTCAGTCAGTCGCCTTGGGCCAATCGGAGGCGGCTGCCGCTTTGGGCTTGAGCCGTGGCCACACCATGCGCTTGGTGATGCTGCCGCAGGCATTGCGCGTGATTATTCCGCCAGTGACCAACCAGTACCTGAACCTGACCAAAAACTCCTCTCTCGCAGTGGCCATCGGCTACCCGGATGTGGTGTCTATCGCGAACACCGCCATCAACCAAACTGGCCGCGCGGTGGAGTGCATTGCCATCATCATGCTGGTGTACCTGAGCACGTCGCTGTTCACGTCCATCACCATGAATTGGTACAACACCCGCTCTGCGATCAAAGAACGCTAAGGCCTAGTTATGAGCGCAACTACTTTTGAACCTATTCCCGCACGTCCCGCCCCGGTCAAGACCGAAGGTGCGGTGGCCTGGATCCGCAGCAACCTTTTTGGCAGCTGGCAGACCACCATCGGCACCCTCATCATGGGGGCGATCCTGCTCTACATTTTGCCGCCCCTGTTTGGCTGGGCATTGATTGACGCCAAGTGGGCCGCCAACGCCGATGCCTGCAGCGCAGACCGTGCAGGCGCATGCTGGGGCGTGGTGACGGAAAAATTCCGCATCATCATTTTTGGCCGTTACCCCTTTGAAGAGCAGTGGCGCCCTCTGGTAGCCACCCTGCTGCTATGCAGCTTGCTGGTTGCCAGCTGCATGCGCATGTTCTGGAAGGCATGGCTGGGCGCAGCCTGGGTGCTGGTCTTGGGCACCTTCTTTGTGCTGATGCACGGCGATGTCATGGGCTTGTCCCTGGTCGAAACCGACCGCTGGGGTGGCCTGCCACTGACGCTGCTGCTGTCCTCGCTGTCGATGGCCATGGCTTTCCCGCTGGCCTTGATGATTGCCTTGGGCCGCCGTTCCAAACTGCCGGCGATCAAGACCTTCTGCACCATTTACGTGGAGCTGATCCGTGGCGTGCCCTTGATCTCGGTGCTGTTCATGGCGTCCTTCATGTTCCCGCTGCTGATGCCTCAGGGCTTCAACATCGACGTGTTGGTGCGGGTGCTGGCCGGTATCACCCTGTTTGCCGCGGCCTATATGGCTGAAGTGATCCGCGGTGGCCTACAAGCAGTGCCCAAAGGCCAGATTGAAGCGGCCGCAACCCTGGGCCTGAGCTACTGGCAAACCCAGCGCAAGATCGTGTTGCCACAAGCCCTGGCCATGGTCGTGCCCGGCATCATGAACAACTTCATCTCCACCTTCAAGGACACGTCGTTGGTAACCATCGTGAGCTTGTACGAGCTGACCGGTGCCATGAGCCTGGCCCTGAACTCGGACTCCGACTGGCGCCCCTTCAAGATTGAAGGCTACATCTTCATCGCACTCATCTACTTTGTGTTTTGCTTCTCCATGTCGCGCTACAGCCTCTGGATCGAAAAGCAAGTGAACAAAAGCAAACTCCGCTAAGGAACGAATATGTCTGAACCCATCATCACCTTCAACAAAGTCAACAAGTGGTACGGTAACAATTTCCACGTACTGCGCGACATTGACCTGACCGTCACCAAAGGCGAACGCATCGTGGTCTGCGGCCCGTCGGGCTCCGGCAAGTCCACCATGATCCGCTGTATCAACCGCCTCGAAGAGCACCAGCAAGGTAACCTGATCGTGGACGGCGTGGAGCTGACCGACGACGTCAAAGCAATTGACGATGTGCGCAAAAAAGTCGGCATGGTGTTCCAACAGTTCAACCTGTTCCCGCACCTCACCGTGCTGGAAAACCTGACGCTCTCCCCCATGTGGGTCGGCAAAATGCCGAAAAAAGAAGCCGAAGAAAAGGCCATGATCCAGCTGGAGCGCGTGCGCATCGCCAACCAGGCCAACAAGTACCCGCTGCAGCTCTCCGGCGGTCAGCAGCAGCGCGTGGCAATTGCCCGTGCTCTGTGCCTGAAGCCCAAAATCATGCTGTTCGACGAGCCCACATCGGCCCTCGACCCGGAAATGATCAAGGAAGTGCTGGACGTGATGATTGAGATGGCCAGCCAGGGCATCACCATGATCTGCGTCACCCACGAAATGGGCTTTGCCAAAGCTGTGGCTGACCGTGTGATCTTCATGGACCAAGGCCAGATCGTGGAGCAAAACACGCCGCACGAGTTCTTCAACAACCCGCAGAACGAGCGCAGCCGCGACTTCTTGTCCAAGATTCTGGGGCACTAAGGACATGCCATCCGCTGCTGACCTCCACATTGCCGAAGAACAGCTTCAAGCCTTTCAATCAGGTCTGAAGCAGTTTCAGTCAGGGGGGTTGGCGGCGCACGCCTTGTCAGAGATGGCGCGCGGCCAGACAGTATTGCTGACCGCGTTGCCTGAAAAGTTCACCGTCGTACTGCACCAGCTGATGGATCGCCTGGAGTCCAGCGCCCTGTTCAGCGAAGAAAGTTGCTCATTCAGCCAACGTGACTTGATTGACAGCCTTCAGCTGTGGATCGACAAAGCGACCCAGCGCCTCACTCAAAGCTAGAGACCCAGCCTATTGCTTGGCAGCCGCAACAGGGGCCAAGCGGTCGTGGGTCCAACGCAGTAAATCCATCCACATCTGGCGCACTTCTGCGTCTTGGGGCAAACGGCTCGCGCTGGGCAGCTCAATCGTGACCACCGGAATCCGCTGGTGGACGCCGGCATAGTTTCCTAACGACCCCGGAAAGATCCCCACCTGGTCGAGGTAGAGGCGCCCGAGCTTGCTGGGCGGCACCGACGGGCCGTCAAAGTCCAGCACCCCATACGGCGCATGCACGCTCACGATCAAGTTAGGCTTGAAGCTGCCCATTTGCTCCAGCAAAAACCGGGATTCCGGCTCAGACGCCGGTTTGTCACCCGGCCAGCGACGCGGGTCGCGCTTGGTGCGTTGCTCCCAATACACTTTGGCGTCCCGAGCCCAGTTAGGCGTAGGGAAGTTGCGATTCAGGTCCACGCCATCCGCATTGGTGCGCCGAGCCGGTTTGGCAAACAAGCCATCGGGGTTGAGACTTGGGATGAAGCGCCAGTGAATATTCAGCGCAGTGTCGGAGGGAGGGGTCTGCGCCAGCCCCAACCAGTGGTAGACCAGCGACACGGACGACATTTCATCCCCGTGAATGCCCCCCACCACCAACACACGGAAATTAGCGTCCACCGCCGTCACATCGCGGCCCCAAATGACACGGCCTTTATTAGAGCGGGCCTTCAAATCCTGCAGCGAAGCCGCTTCGCACATTGCGGGGCTCACGCTGGGAATTTTGGAAGAATAGTCGCCGCAAGCCCTCTTGACATCTGCATGAGCTGCTATAGAAAATATAGCAAAAACAAAACTAACAATGATTTCCTTGTGCATATCGGGAATTGTAAAGGTCGCCCGTCGCCCATGGTTTTGGGTGGGCCGTCATGGCAAGGCGGTGAAAGCGCGTTAAATTCCAGAGATGACGCCCCCTGCTCGAGCACGATCTGCTATCCCCCCTGATTTTTCCAGCCAAGAATTCCGGCAAGCCCTGGGCATGTTTGCCACCGGCGTGACCGTGGTTACGGCCCAAGCCCACGATGGCACATTGGTGGGCCTAACCGCCAACTCTTTCAACTCGGTGTCGCTCGCGCCTCCGCTGGTACTCTGGAGCCTGGCCCAAAAGGCCGGATCCATGGAAGCCTTCAGCCGCGGCGCACACTATGCGATCAACATCCTGGCTGCTGACCAGCAGGCTTTGGCTATGCAGTTCGCCAGCAAAGACATCGACCGCTATGCAGGCGTCAACTTTAGCCGTGGCGCCCACGGCGCACCGCTCCTGGCCGGTGCGGTGGCGCACTTTGAGTGCTTCAACCGCAGCCAGTACGAGGAAGGCGACCATGTGATTTTTGTGGGCGAAGTGGAGCGCTGTAGCCACCGCGCAGGTGCAGCCCCCCTGCTCTACCATGGCGGGAAGTTCTACACCGAGCACCCGCTCTGAATCGCATGTCACTCCACCTGCCCCGGCCGGTCAAAGCAGCACTCCTTGGATTTTGGGATTTATTCACTTCGGCCAGCCCCTTGCTGTTCGCAGGTGCGGGCCTGATCTGGCTTGCCTATTGGTGGCTGAATCCAATGCCACCCAAACAGCTGACCCTGTTGACGGGCCCGGAGCAAAGCGCCTACGCCGAAATGGGCGATCAATACGCGAAGCTGCTACGCCAGCACGGCATCACGGTCCAACTGGTGCCCACAGAAGGCTCTGCTGACAACTTGCGCCGACTGCAGGCCGGCGAGGCGGATGCCGGTTTTGTGCAGGGGGGGTCTGCAACGGCGCCGACCGATGACGACACGGAAGAACTCCTCACGCTAGGCAACTTGTTTGTGGAACCGGTCTGGCTGTTTTATCGCGCTCAATCTGCGGCAAATATCTCAGAAACGGGCCGGCTGCAGTCCTTGAACCAGTTGAGTTCCTTGCGGATCAACGCGGGAACCGCCGGTAGCGGCGTCCCGCCCTTGATGGACACGCTGCTGGACATGCACCGCATGGATCCCAAGAAAATCAAAATTTCGCACCTGGAGCAAACGCCCGCCACAGTGCAGATGTTGCAAGGCAAGCTGGATGCGGTGGTGTTTGCCTCGGCCCCGCAGGCCCCTATGGTGCAAATGCTGCTGCAAACCCCCGGTATCCGGCTCATGGATTTTCCTCAGAACGAGGCCTATGCACGCCGCCTGCCGTTTATCACCCCGGTCACACTCCCGCGCGGCGTGGTCGATCTGGCGCGCAACATTCCAGCGCAAGATGTACACCTGATTGCCACGACCACCAGCATGCTGGTGCGTGAGAGCCTGCACCCGGGCTTGCGCCAATTGCTGTCTCAGGCAACGGTACAGACGCACGGGCAATCGGGCTGGTTCCAGCGCACCCGAGAGTTTCCCAACGCATCCAACAGCGAGTTTCCGTTGGCACCCGAAGCCGAGCGCACTTTGAAAAATGGCATCCCCAGCCTGCAGCGCTACATCCCGTTTACCTTGGCCAATCTTGTAGAGCGCATGTGGCTGGCACTGGGCATCATCATTGCCGTACTCCTCCCGTTGGGAAAAATAGCGCCTCCGCTGTACGCCTACCGCGTGCGGTCTCGCGTTTTCCGTTGGTATGGCGAACTCCGGGATATTGAAAGCCGACTCGAAGCCCACCCCGAAGACAAAGAAAAATTGTTGGAAGAGCTGAACGAGATTGAAGCCAAGGTGGAAAAAGTCATCCTGCCCCTGTCCTACGCGGATGAACTCTATGCACTACGCAACAACATCGGCCTCGTGAGACAGCGCTTAACTACAGCTTAGCAATCACGCTGTTTTTCATGGCCTGCTGGGCTACCGCGTCCAGCGCAGCATCCAGCACGGTCTGTGCCGATATCACCCGTAATTGACCTGCAGCCACTAACTTGTCATGCGTGCGGCGGGTCATGGACTGTGTAGAGCCCGATGCGCTGGTAAACAAAAACAGCGTTCCATGCGGACTCGCCCAGGTGAGCTGCGTCCGGACCCAATCGTCATTGGACTGCAGCTCCACCCAAGAACCGAGTGGCAAACTGCCCGCGCCGTTGCCGGAGACGGGCACTTCCGCTTCCTGCGCCGTGGACGTCGATGACTCTGGTGCAGTGCTGCTGGCAGAGGACGCGTCGTCGAGCTCCAGCAGATTCGACTCGCTGGCTTCAGAGGGTGCAACCCAAGGGTCGCCATCTTCCACCGGGCGATGAGGCACTGCCAAAGCGACAGCGCGCGCGGGTGTCTCGGGCGCCTCCTTAGAGCGGGTCCAGGGATCCCGGTGTACTGCCCGGAAGGCCGCTTGGTGCAAGCCCATCAGTGCTTCAAAAAATGCACCTACCTTGGTGGCGGGGTATTGGATGGTCTCCAGCCCGTCACGCAAGGTTCCCAGCAAGAGCGGAACCAGCTTGGTGAGTTTAGGAATATTCTTGGGCGCCAGATCCGGATGGGTGCTCCACAACAGCGCCGCGATCAGTGCTTGGTACCGGTCTGCCGCCGCAGAGCGACTGCCGCCTGCGAGTCGCGCTTGCGCAACCACTTGCGCCCAGGGGCCGCATAAAAAATGCAAGACCACTTCGGGTACTTTGTTGGCATCCCGGTGCCCGTCGATTTCCCGGGCAATCTTTTCAGCCAGCAAGTTGCGCTGTTCGGCCTTCTCCAAGGCCCTGACAGCCTGAGCCCTCAAGGCGGCTTGCTTGGAAGCCTCGTCGTCCCAGAGTGACTGCAGATGACTCAGAACACGCTCAAAATTTTCAGGACCCGCGTGCTCGTCCATCAAGGGAGCAATGGCCTCCCGCGCTTCGTCCAAATACGCCAAAAAGCCGGGACTCCCGACCTTCGCGAACGCCAAGCTGCGATGCGTCAATTCTTGGACCAGCATCCGGGCAGCGTGCTCTTTATCGGTAAAAAAGCGCGGATCGGCCAAAGCCAAACGCATCAGAGCGGGCTCCAGCCCGCGCACCAAGCCCTGCACTGATTCCAACAAACGCGGATCGCGCGCTATGTTGTCCACCATCAGGCTCACCACTTCCAAACTCAAAGCCTGCGCAACCCCATTGACGGTACGACGGATTTTTTCACGCACATCGCCATCCACCCCCGCGCGAATTTCGGGCGTAGCACTGCGGCGCTGCTCCAGCCGCTGGACCACACGATCGACTTGCCGCATTTCGGCCAAGGCCTCGAAGGCCGCAGGAACGGTTGCCGCAAAGTCGGTAGGCTCGGCTTCGTGTGCCCGATACCCCGCTTGCGGCGATTCAAAGTCGCGCTCGAACTGTTTTGCAAATGCAGCGACTCTGTGCGTCGTGCCTGCAGAATCCAGTTCACCCGCCAGCAGCAGGCGCAGCCTGTCCAGGGTGAGCAAACCGGGATCAACGACAGGCTTAGGGCGGCTCAACTCTTGGGCTATCAAGGCCTCCCGCTCCGCACTGCCCGGTGCGCCATAGCGGGTGGTCTCCATCTGCGCGGAGCCAGCGCCTTCAGCGCGTTTAAAGCCAGCGGCCCCCACGCCGGGCGTGGCACTTTGCGAGACCGCATAACTTGCGGCCACCACACCTTGCGCGCGCAACCGGACCACGAGATCACGGTACAACGCTTGAAGCTCACTGCCTAAAGCAGTTCCCATGACGGTGAGCCAGTCCAAGCGCATCGACGAAGGAGCGGGCGTGCGCTCCACGGTACTGCGCAATGCCTGGATATAGGCCTCCGGGCGCAAGGGGTTGCGCTCCGGGCGAACCGTAGGTAAGCCCAAAGCTGCACACATCAAGGCATTGAGTTCAGACAGGCTTGCCTCCGCAGCCAGCATGACCATTTGCTGCGCTCGCGCCATGTTGACGCTCTCTTGCACCTGAAGCTCGTCCATCAGCTCCAGTTGATCAAACTGCACATCAGCGATGCTGGGCATCGACGTGCGAGGCGTATCGACCGGCTTGATGAACTGCTCCATCAATGCTGCTTCGAAGCCCTTTTCCAGAATAGCCTCATGAGCAAACAGCTGCCGCAAGGAATCCGCGTGAACTTCCCGCTCCCTGAAGTCACGCGCTGCGCCTTCGCGCAAATGCAAGTCGCGGCGCAGTGCAGCGACCAGTTTGGCCATCAGGGCAGGACCGGCCGCCGCAGCTTCCTTGACGGTCGCTTGAAACAAGGGCGGCGGGGGCGAGTGTCGATTTTGCATGCAGCAGCGTGGACTCTCTCAGTACCAAAGAGGCTTACTTCAAAGCCTTGTAGCGCACGCGCTTGGGCTTGGCACCCTCTTCGCCCAGACGCTTCTTCTTATCGGCTTCGTACTCTTGGTAGTTGCCATCAAAGAAGGTCCACTGGCTGTCGCCTTCGGCAGCCAGGATGTGGGTAGCAATACGGTCCAGGAACCAGCGATCGTGGGAAATCACCAGCATGGTGCCGGCGAATTCCAGTAACGCGTCTTCCAAAGCACGCAAGGTTTCCACATCCAAGTCGTTGGACGGTTCATCCAGCATCAACACGTTGCCGCCTGCGATCAATGTCTTTGCCAAGTGCAAACGACCCCGCTCACCACCGGACAACATGCCTACTTTCTTCTGCTGGTCGCCGCCGTTGAAGTTGAAGCGACCGCAATAGGCGCGGCTGGCCATCTGGAACTTGCCCACGTTCAGGATGTCGAGTCCACCGGACACGTCTTCCCAGACGGTTTTTTCATCCGACAGCGCATCGCGGTGCTGGTCCACAAAAGCCATCTTGACGGTAGAGCCAATGACGACTTCACCCGAATCTGGCTTCTCGCGACCGGCGATCAGCTTGAACAAGGTCGATTTACCGGCACCGTTCGGGCCGATGATGCCGACAATCGCGCCGGCAGGGATGTTGAAGCTCAGGTTGTCGATCAACACGCGGTCGCCAAAGGACTTGCTCACGCCCTTGAATTCGATCACCTGGCTACCCAGACGGTCTGCTACCGGGATAAAGATTTCGTTGGTTTCGTTGCGCTTCTGGTATTCGAAGTCGCTCAACTCTTCAAAACGGGCCAGACGGGCCTTGCTCTTGGCTTGGCGCGCCTTGGGGTTCTGGCGGGACCATTCCAATTCCTTCTTCAAGGCCTTGGCACGGGCTTCTTCGCCTTTTTGTTCGGCTTCCAAACGGGCGCCCTTCTGGGTCAGCCAGTCAGAGTAGTTGCCCTTGTACGGAATACCGGAGCCGCGGTCCAGTTCCAAAATCCACTCAGCAGCGTTGTCCAGGAAGTAGCGATCGTGGGTGATAGCCACTACGGTGCCGGAGTAGCGCTGCAGGAATTGCTCCAGCCAATCCACTGATTCAGCGTCCAAGTGGTTGGTCGGTTCATCAAGCAACAACATGTCGGGCTTGGAGAGCAGCAAACGGCACAAGGCCACGCGGCGTTTTTCACCACCGGACAGCACACCGATGTTGGCATCCCACGGGGGTAGGCGCAGAGCGTCAGCGGCAATTTCGAGCTGGTGCTCGGAATCCGTGCCGGCGGTAGCGATGATGGCTTCCAGTTCAGCCTGCTCAGCAGCCAGTGCGTCAAAGTCGGCGTCTTCAGCGCCGTAGGCCGTGTACACCTCTTCCAAGCGGGCCTTGGCAGTGAACACTTTACTCATACCGCTTTCCACGGCTTCACGCACGGTGTGGGTCGGGTCGAGTTGGGGTTCCTGGGGCAGGTAACCGATGTTCAGGCCGGCCATGGGAATGGCTTCACCCTCAATTTCCTTGTCCACACCGGCCATGATCTTGAGCAGGGTGGATTTGCCGGAACCGTTGGTACCCAAGACACCGATCTTGGCACCGGGGAAGAAGGAAAGGGAGATGTCTTTAAGAATGTGCCGCTTGGGGGGCACGATCTTGCCGACGCGGTTCATGGAGAAAACGTATTGAGCCATTGCGATTCTGGTTATTCAGCGGTAAAGCCATATTATCGACTGCGCGGCAACCAAGCGATCAAGGGTTGCGGTCTGATGGGGTTTCAAACGCGTTTTTTACATCGTTTCGCAGGGCCTCACGAGCCACGGCATCGAGGGCGTTGTCCATGACATGGCCATCAGACACCAGCCGGATCAAGCCCAGCCCCCGCAGGCGGTCCATGGTGCTGCGCGACATGGAATGCGTCATGCCGCTGGCCGACAAAAACATGAACAGGGTCCGGTGCGGGCTCGCCCACGACAGCTGGGCACGCACCCATTCGCTACCCAAGGCCATATCGACCCAAGACCCGGTGCGCAGGCTCTCTGCACTCCAAGCATCGTGTAGCGCTTGGTCTGCCACCTCGGATGGCTCGGCCGTGACCTTGCGGGACACCTGCTGGCCGTTGAAAAAGCCGGAGTCTTCAGCCTCCATCTCGGCGAGCCAAGGATTGTCTTCCGGTGTCTCTGACCCGGTAACGGCCTGTGGGCCTCCGGCAGGCGTTGCGTTCTGTGCATCCCGGTGGGACACGTATTTGGTGTTGTCAAAAGCCTGCTCATGGATATCGATCAGGGCATCAAAAAACGGCGGGATCCGGTCTTCGGGTTGATCCACCAAAGCCAGCCCTTGCCGGATTTTCACCAGCATCAGCGGCACCAGTTCGACCAGGCGCGCCCTGTTTTTACGTACCAAGCGGGGCTGCACACTCCAAATCAGGTCATCCACCAGTGCGAGATAGCCTTCTGCATCGTCCGACCCACCGGCACTCCGCAACTGGTACTCGGCCACCACCTGCGCCCACGGCCCCCGCAAAAATGCCACCACGATGTCCGGTGCATTTTTAAAGGTCATGCGCTGCACAAACTCCTGGGCCAGGCGCTGGGCCAGCATGTTCCGCTGCTCCACGTGCATAAGGCCACGCGCAGCCTCGGCGGCGGCCTGCTTGTGCAGATGGTCTTCCTGCCCCCACGCTTCGTCCAACTTTTGCAAAACTCGCTCAAAAGTGGCGGCACTTCCCTCGCTCCCCAAAAGCGCGGAGATGGCGTTTTCCATGTTTTGCCGGAAACGCGCGTAGCCCGGGGCCTCTTCGCTCTGGAACGCCAGACTCCGGTGCGTCATGCGGTCCAGAAAAACGCGCGCAGGGTGCTTGCGGTCGGCGAAAAAGCGGGAGTCTTGCTGAGACATCCGCTGCAGCAAGGGCTCCATACTCAGCACCAATTGCCGCACACCGGGCAACAGGCGGCGGTCTTGCATCAAATTTTCCAGCATCAGGCGCACGACTTCCTGACCCAACTCCTCGCCCAAGGCCTTGCCTTGCAGCGCCTCCCGCGCTGACGCCCTGGCGCGAGGCCGTGGCTGCCCGGCGCCCGCATCGGCCACGACTGCGCGCTCCGAGAGGCGCTTGAGCATCGGCTCGACCAGCTTCATATCCTCCAGGGCCAAGAAAGACGCGGGCACGGTGTGGGTGAAATCTGCATTCCCGGCTGCTGCAGGCCGCGGATCGAGCTCACCAGAGAGCAAACGACGCAATTTGTCCAGCGTGAGCAAGCTGCGTGACACGGAGGACGCCGGGGCGCTGGAAGTCAGGCCGAAAGGATGTGTCGTGGGGCCATACATCGGCACCGGCTCTACGCCCTGGGACTTCAGCCACTCGATCAACTCGCGGTACATCTGGTCCAGCGCGCTACCCAACAAACCGGCGGCAGGCGCCATCACCGACAAGCGCGCCTCATCCTCGGGCACCACTTGGACAAACGCCTCGCGCAAGGCGTGGACGAAAGCTTCCGGTTTGAGTGGGTTCAAATGGGCCTGCACGCTGGACCAGCCCATCAAATTGCTGATCAAGGCGTTCAGATTCGGCAGAACCGCCTCCACAGACCGGGTGACCTCCTGCTCATTGACGGCCAACTCAATGTTGGCATCGATCTGCTCTTCTTCCAGAAACTGGAAATCGTCAAATCGCACAGGGCTGATGTTGGGCTTGCGGAAAGAGCCGCCCCCGTACACCGCGCTGCGCAACTCCACACGAAACACCGCTTTCAACTCCGCAGAACGGGCCAACAGTCGTTCGACGGTAACCTGCCGGACGGGATGCAGCTTGGCATGCAGGGTTTTGCCCCCGCCCACTTTGAGCATGGACTTTAGGCCTTCGAGCACATCATCCAACAGCGGGTCGCACTGCTCCAGCACTGCATCGATACAAGCAGACAGCGTGGGCTTGGTGTTGCCGATTTCGTGGGCAACTCCCAGGCGCCGCAACAAGTATTTCTTCATGGTGACCGTATTCTCAACGCCGCTAATGGGCTTCGCCAGTGTATTGACAGATTGTTACCCGCGCGTAACCCGTGCGCCTGTTTCCGTGTCAACAAACCGACACCAGGCCAAGCCGTGCGACAATATGGGCCATTGCAGCTATTCAGTTGCCTGCAATATCAGCAACTTGCTGGGGATCGCTACGTGACAGGGCATCCCACTTTTGAATCCATCTGCCTTTGACTGACTGCGCACCGAGTGTCCGCAGAACGGCTGATTCCCAAGCGTCCCGGACGGACGCATCTATCCAATGAACTTTGAAGAATTGAAGCTGGCACCTGCCATCGTGAAGGCCGTGCGCGAGCAAGGTTACGAAACGCCCACCGCCATCCAAGCGCAGGCTATTCCCTTGGTGCTCGAAGGCCACGACCTGCTGGGCGGAGCTCAGACCGGTACCGGCAAGACCGCTGCCTTCACCCTGCCCCTGCTGCACCGCCTCTCGATGAGCCGCAGCGCGGAGAACAAATTCGGTGGCACCGGCATCCGCGCCTTGGTGCTGACCCCTACCCGCGAACTCGCCGCCCAGGTGGAAGAGTCCGTGCGTCAGTACGGCAAGTATCTGCAACTCAGCTCCACCGTGGTATTCGGCGGCGTGGGCATGAACCCGCAAATCTCCAAGGTCAAAAAAGGCGTGGACATTCTGGTAGCCACCCCCGGCCGTCTGCTGGACCTGGCCCAACAAGGCATGTTGGACCTGGGCCAAGTGCAAATGCTGGTGCTCGACGAAGCCGACCGCATGTTGGACATGGGCTTCATCCATGACGTGAAAAAAGTGCTGGCTTTGGTGCCTAAAGAAAAGCAAAGCCTGCTGTTCTCTGCGACCTTTAGCGACGAAATCCGCGAACTGGCCAACGGCCTGCTCAAGAACCCGCAAAGCGTGCAAGTCACACCGCGCAACACCACGGTGCAGCGCATCACCCAGGTGATTCACCCCGTGGGCCGCGGTAAGAAAAAGGCATTGCTCGCCCACATCATCAACGAGCAAAACTGGAGCCAGGTGCTGGTGTTCACCCGCACCAAGTTCGGTGCCAATAACGTGGCAGAGTTTCTGGAAAAGAACGGCATCACGGCCATGGCGCTGCACGGCAACAAGAGCCAGGCAGCCCGCACGCAAGCCCTGTCCGGTTTCAAGAGCGGCGATGTGCGCGCTTTGGTGGCCACCGACATTGCTGCCCGCGGGATTGACATCGACGACCTGCCGCACGTGGTGAACTACGAAATCCCGAACGTAAGCGAAGACTATGTGCACCGCATCGGCCGCACGGGCCGCGCAGGTGCCGATGGCGCCGCTGTGAACCTGGTGTGCCTGGACGAAGAAGGCTTCATGCAGGACATCGAGCGCTTCACAAAGCAGAAGATTGAAGTGAAGGTCATCGAAGGCTTCGGCCCCGAGCCAGGCGAGAAGGGCGAGCCCATCGCAATGGGTCGCCAGACCATCTGGGGCGGTGCAGGCAAACCCCCAAGCCGTGACGTCATGCAGGCAGCCGCCAAGGCTGCCCGCACCGAAATGTTGCAACGCGTGCGCGACAACAAAGCCGCACAAGGCGGCGGTCGTGCCCCAAGCGGCCCGGGCGCAGGTGGTAATGGCGGCGGCCGTGGTGGCCAAGCCCCACGCGGTAACGGTGGCGGCAATGGCGGTGGTGGCCGTGGCCCCGATCGTGGCGGCGACTTCCAGCAACCACGCGCACAGGGTCCACGCCCAGCGCAAAACCGCGGCCCACGCCGTGATGGCGGCAGCGCTGAGTTCCAGCCGCCCGCAGGCTTCACCCACGAAGGTCGCGCACCGCGCCCTTCTACGGCCCAACCTGACCCGATGCGCACCAGCGTCGATATGATGGCTGGCCGTGGCGCCCGCCGCGGTGGTGGCGGTGGCTTTGGCGGCGGTGGTCGCAGTGGAGGTGGAAATGGCGGCGGATACGGTGGTGGTGGCGGAGGCGGCTTCGGCGGCGGTGGACGCTCGGGTGGCGGTGGTCGCGGGGGCAACGGGCCTCGTGGGCCGCGCGGTCCTGGCGGCTCTTCTAGCCGATAAACACACCAGCGCGGTACACAGTCTGGGGCGGCGCACGCTGCCCTTGACCCACCCTAAGCTGACCCAACACATCGTCGACTTTGCGGCGCTCCCTGAGCTGCCGCAGATCGACGATGTTTTTATTTGTCTGGGTACCACCATCAAGGTGGCCGGCAGCCAAGCCGCGTTCCGTGCGGTGGACTATGACGCTGTTTTGGCTGTAGCCCAGGCGGGACGTGCGCGGGGTGCTACGAAATTAGGAGTAGTCAGCGCCCTGGGCGCGGATGCCCAATCCGGCGTGTTCTACAACCGTGTCAAAGGCGAAGTCGAAGACGCGATTGCACAGCTGGGCTACGCCAGTGTCAGCATCGTTCGCCCTTCCCTATTGGTGGGCGACCGCGGCCCACTGAACCAACCCGAGCGCCCCGGCGAGCGCATCGGCCTGATGGTGAGCAAACTATTCAAGCCACTCATTCCTGCAAATTACCTGCCCGTGCAAGCTGAGGACGTGGCCGCGGGCTTAATTCAAGCTGTCAAAGCGGGCAAGCCCGGCGTGCAGCGCATCTTGTCGGGTGCGTTGCAAGGCGCAGCGGCGCGCGCTGCTGCGGTTTAGCCCCGCACAAACAGGGTGACCAAAGGCTGGTCACCCACCTGGCGGCTCCAGTGGCCGTGGATGGCGGGGTCAAACGTGGCGCCTTCGGGCAGCAAATCTGCCGAGTAAAAGTGCTGGCCGGGCCCGAACACGCGCGAACTGCCGTGCACGCCGATCTCCATCTGCCCTTGCAAGATAAAGCACCACTGGGTGTGCCCCGAGCAATGGAACTGGCTGCGAAAGCCCACCGGGCTGGTGCGCAATTGGTAGCCGCCCGACGCAAACACCTCCGAGAGCATGGACTGCGGATTGCCCTCGTTCAAAGGAATTGTTTCCTCGCGGAACTTGGCAAAACCATCGGTGTCGGTATACAAAATGACTTGGGTGAAGGTGCTCATGGTGGGCCTTTGAAAGTTGGCCGGATTATTCACCATGCACAGACAGGGCAAAGGCCCTCGTGCACAATTTGGCGCATGCAATTCCTCCACACCATGCTGCGCGTTGGCAACCTTCAACGCTCCATCGATTTCTACACCCACGTGCTAGGCATGCAAGTACTGCGCACCTCAGAAAACCCCGAGTACAAATACAGCCTCGCCTTCCTCGGATTCGATGGCGGCAACCCCGCGCAAGCCGAGATCGAGCTCACCTACAACTGGGGCGTGGAAAGCTACGAGCTGGGCACCGCCTACGGCCACATCGCCTTGGGTGTGCCCGACGCCTATGCCGCGGTGGAAAAGATCAAGGCTGCTGGCGGCAACGTGACGCGCGAGGCCGGCCCGGTCAAAGGCGGCAGCACGGTAATTGCCTTTGTGACCGACCCGGACGGCTACAAGATCGAACTGATCCAGAAGGCACCGCAAGAAGCGGGCGTGGGCCTGCGGTAACGCAAGGCAGTTCATTGCAGCAGGCTTGGCAATTTCGTAGCTGGCAAACATACACGCTACAAATTTCATAGCTGCTTACGCAATAAAAAAGGGCGCTAGAGCGCCCTTTTTCTTATAAACCGTCTTGCGCCTTACTTGCGCAGTGCCTGCGTGTCTTTGGCCAGCTGGGTGATCTTGTCCCACTCGCCCTTGGCCATGGCGTCGGCCGGCACGATCCACGAGCCGCCGACGCACACCACGTTGGGCAGCGCCAAAAACTCAGGTGCGTTCTGCAGGGTCACGCCGCCGGTGGGGCAGAACTTCACGTCGAAGAAAGGGCCGCTCCAGGCCTTGAGCATGGCGGGGCCGCCGGCTTGCATGGCGGGGAAAAATTTGAGCTGGGTGAAGCCGTCTTCCTGCGCCATCATGATTTCGCTGCCGGTGGCTACACCTGGCAACAAGGACAGGCCCAAGTCACGGCAAGCCTGGCCCACGGCGCTGGTATAACCGGGACTCACCGCAAAGCGGGCGCCCGCGTTGGCAGCCGCTTGCGCATCGGCCTTGCTGCGCACCGTGCCGGCGCCGACCACGGCTTCGGGCACATCGCGGGCGATGGCTTCCATGCAGGCCAGGGCTTGGGGGGTGCGCAGGGTCACTTCCAGCATACGCACACCGCCGGCCACCAGGGCGCGGGCCATGGGCACGGCGTGGGCCACATCGTTGAGCACGATGACGGGAATGACGGGCGCGTCCTGCATGACTTGCAGGGCGGTAAAGGCGGGAGCGTTAGACATTGAAAAGTTCCAGATCGACGTTATTGGGGGTGGGCTCAGAGCCAGGTGCAGGCACCTTCTTCGGCGGCCAGTGCATTGCGGCGGAAGTTGGCAAATAGTTCGCGACCCATGCCGATGCCATTGGCAGCGCGCAGGGCTTCGGGCATGGTGTCCAAGGGGCGTGCGGCCCACTCGGCGTCACTCACCAGCACTTGCAGGGTTTCGGCGTTGGCGTCCAGGCGGATGATGTCGCCATCGCGCACCTTGGCCAAGGGGCCACCGGCAGCCGCTTCAGGCGACACGTGGATGGCAGCAGGCACTTTGCCGGAGGCGCCGCTCATGCGGCCATCGGTCACCAAGGCCACACGGTAGCCTTTGCCTTGCAACACCGCCAGGGGCGGGGTGAGTTTGTGCAGCTCGGGCATGCCGTTGGCCTGCGGGCCTTGCCAACGCACCACGCAAATCACGTCGTGGTTGAGTTCATCGGCGCTGAAGGCTTTGTGCAGTGCGTCTTGCGAGTCGAACACTCGGCAAGGCGCTTCAATGATGTGGCGCTCAATCGGCACGGCAGACACTTTGATGACGCTGCGACCCAGGTTGCCCTTGAGCAACTTGAGGCCACCGCTGGCGCTGAACGGGCTGCTGGCAGGGCGCACCACGGTCTCGTCCTTGCTGGCACCTGCATCGGCCCACTGCAAGCTGCCATCGGCTTTGGCGGACGGAATGGCGGTGTATTCACGCAGACCACCGCTGCGTACGGTCAACACATCCGCGTGCATGAAGCCAGCGTCCAGCAGCTCGCGGATCACGTAGCCTGGGCCGCCTGCCGCCTGGAACTGGTTCACGTCGGCGCTGCCATTGGGGTAGACACGGGTCAGCAAGGGCACGACATCCGACAGGGACGAGAAGTCGTTCCAGTCAATCACGATGCCGGCAGCGCGGGCCACGGCCACCCAGTGGATCAAATGGTTGGTCGAGCCGCCGGTAGCCAGCAGGGCCACCATGGCGTTCACGATGCAGCGCTCGTCCACCACCTCGCCGATAGGCGCAAAGCGTTTGGCCTTGGTGATGCCCAGCACGGTGCGCACGGCTTCGCGGGTCAATTCCTGGCGCACTCCGTCACCGGGGTTGATGAAGGCGGTGCCGGGCACATGCAGTCCCATGGCTTCGAGCAGCATCTGGTTGCTGTTGGCAGTGCCGTAAAAGGTGCAGGTGCCTTCGCCGTGGTACGCAGCGCTCTCGGCGGCCAGCAGCTCGGGGCGGCCGACCAGACCTTGGGCGGCTTTTTCGCGCACCTTGGCTTTTTCGTTGTTGGGCAGGCCCGAAGTCATGGGGCCGGCGGGCACAAACACGGTAGGCAGGTGGCCGAAGTGCAGTGCGCCAATCAGCAAGCCGGGCACGATCTTGTCGCACACGCCCAGCATCAGGGCGGCGTCAAACACATCGTGGCTCAGCGACACGGCAGTAGCCATGGCGATGGCGTCGCGGCTGAACAGGCTCAGCTCCATGCCGGCGGTGCCTTGGGTCACGCCGTCGCACATGGCGGGCACACCGCCCGCCACTTGGGCTGTTGCGCCGTGCTTGCGGGCTTCTACCTTGACCAGATCAGGATAGTGCTGCAAGGGGGCATGGGCGGAAAGCAGGTCGTTGTAGGCGTTGACGATGCCGATGTTGGCACCTTTTTCTTCCATAATTTTGAATTTATCCAAGCCGGTGACGCGGGTCTTGTCGGCGTCGGGCATCGCAGCAAAAGCGTGGGCCACGTTAGCGCAACCCATGCGGTCGGCACCGGGCTTGCGGTCGGCCATGTGCGCGACTTGGGCCAGATAAGCGCTGCGGGTGGCGGCGCTGCGCTCCACGATGCGGCGGGTTACCGCCTCCACAACAGGGTGCAAAGCGACGGGGGTAGAGGTGGTGTCTGGCATAGATTTTCTGTAACTAAATTACACCTCTGATGGTAACTTGGAATCAAACCTTTGTGCCAGCCCCTAGTTACCAGAAGGGTACCAAGTCAGCTCGGCGAGG
This sequence comes from Rhodoferax potami, assembly GCF_032193765.1. NCBI lineage: Bacteria > Pseudomonadati > Pseudomonadota > Betaproteobacteria > Burkholderiales > Comamonadaceae > Rhodoferax > Rhodoferax potami. The sequence goes on along the minus strand of NZ_JAVBIJ010000001.1, from coordinate 479,248 downwards.
CGAGGCAAAGTAGCCGCACCATGCAAAAGGCCCGACTGAATCGGGCCTTTTGCATGAGATCGAAACGATCTGATTTATTTCACAACCACTTCCACGCGGCGTGCTTCATTGGCGGGGCCTGTAGCCATTGCTTCTTCAGGCTTTTTCAACTCGACTTTGTCTTGGGGAACACCCAGGGCCACCAGGGCATCGCGAACCGCGATGGCGCGTTGCTTGGCCAACTCAGCGTTCTGAACGGGGTCGCCGCTCGCGTCATGAAAACCACTGATCACCGCTTGCTGACCGGCAGAAACGGCGGTCACTACGTTGGCAAGGGCTTCGTTAGCACCCATGGCAACTTCTGCTTTGCCTGTAGCAAAAAAGAACTTCACCACACCGTCTTCAACCCGCACACTGGCTGCGTCTGCCACCTCAACAACCGCTGCCGCAGGTGCAGGCTTTGCGCCAGACCGGCTGACGGCAAAACCAATCACAGAAGCCAGAATGGCGACGATGATGGTGCTCACGACGATGGCAACGACTTTGGTACCGGTATCTTCCTGCTCAGACATGTCAAACACTCCCTTAAAAATGGAGCGTATTGTAGGTTGTCGCAGCATGGGCTTCTCCTGCCCATGACCCAACGCAATTCACGGAAAGCCTGTAATTCCTATACTCCGGCTATGACATCCATTGCCGACCTCCGCAAAAGTTACGAACGCGCCGAACTCGATGAGCAGGCTTCGCATGCCGACCCCATGCTGCAGTTTGACCGCTGGCTGCAAGAAGCCATCCAGAGCGAGGTGCCTGAGCCCAACGCCATGACCCTGGCCACCGTGGGCAGCGACCTGCGCCCCAGCACCCGGGTGGTGTTGATCAAAGGCTTTGATGCCCGCGGCATTGTGTGGTTTACCAACTACGAAAGCCGCAAAGGCAAGGCCCTCGCGGGCAACCCGTATGCCGCGCTGCAGTTCCATTGGGTGGAGCTGGAGCGGGTGGTCCGGATCGAAGGCGTGGTCGAAAAAGTCAGTGACGAAGAGAGCGACGCGTACTTCCACAGCCGCCCGCTGGACTCGCGCATCGGCGCATGGGCCTCCCCGCAAAGCGAGGTCATTCCCGGCCGCACGGTGCTGGTAACGAACGCGGCCAAATACGCCGCCCAATTTCTGCTGCAGCCGCCGCGCCCGCCACACTGGGGCGGCTACCGCCTCAAGCCGGACCAGTGGGAGTTCTGGCAAGGCCGCAAGAGTCGCTTACATGACCGGCTGCGTTACAGCCAAGGTACCGACGGCGCATGGTTACGCGAGCGACTGGCGCCCTAGCGCGCACGGGGCTTAGACCCCTGCTCCTCAAGGTGCCGATTTGGGTAGGTACTGGTCCGAAGTGACGCCCATGGAGACGTAAATGCTGGTGACGGCCTCCATGCCGATCTCGGCCGGTTCCACCCAGTCGGGTGGCACATACAGCAAGCCGCCCCCCACCGGAACCGGTGCCGTAGGCACCAGCACCCCCAGATAAGGCACGCCGCCAATCATGACCGCCTGGGGCGTTGACAGGAAACCGAGCACTGCGGTTCCTTGTTTGCCAGCTCCGCCAACGGTAGCGGCACTAGCAGCGTCCGGCTGTGGCTTGCCACCGAAATACAGCCACACCGGGGACAGCGACTGCAGCTCTGCCCCCTCTTTGCGGCCCAGCAGACCGACCAGCTTTTGCACCACGTCGTACACGGTGCGGACCACGGGAATGCGTTGCAAAAGCGTTTCCAGCAGTCTGGCAGCGCCCTGCTCCAAGCCCCGCTCCACCATCAAGCCAAACGCGTAGACCAGCACCACCACCAGCAACAAGCCCAGCAGGTAGCCGATGATCTCGGACTCGGTCAGCCCCAGGCCAATGCCGGTGAGCATTTGCCCGAACGCGCTCACCGGCCCGAGCCACACCGCGAGCAGGCTCAACAACCACGACAGCAAGAGCAAGGTCGCGGCCAAAGGCAAGAGCGCCAGCGCCCCGGTGAGCAGGGTGCGCAGGGGGTGTTTCAGCTTGAGGTTCATGTCTCGGAATTTCCTGCAAAAAGTGACCGGCAGCGCAAGTGCGCCCACACCGCCACGGCAGCGGTCCCCAGGGCAATGCCAACGGCATCAGCCAGCCAGTCCATCCAGTCGCCCTGGCGCCAACCGGTCAAAGCCTGTGCGCATTCAATGCCAGCACCGAACAGCAACAAACCTGCCAGCACACGCGGCACAGCCAAAGGGTAGGCCAGCAAGCCGAGCAACGCGAGTGCTGCGAAACCCAGGGTGTGCTGCGCCTTGTCCCAAAACACCAGGCTCGAGGGCACCTGCTCGTTGGGCATCAGGGACATGACAGTCGTCAAGACCACCAGGGCCCAGAAGGCGACTTTCCAGAATACACGGACTCGATTCAACGTCACAAACACCCCTTCATTCGATTCAGCCAACCCACAAGGGCAGCAGGTACATCACCAGTGACACGGTAAACAGCGCCATCACGGTGGACACCACCACGCTGGCGGTGACCAACTCTTCCGCCTTTTGGTAGCGCTGGGCAAACAAAAACACGTTGGCGCCGATCGGCAAGGCGGCGGTCATCACCAGCACCGTCAGGGTGATACCGCGCAGGCCGGCGGCATAACCCAACAAAGTCATCAGCAAGGGGTGCAGCAGGTTCTTGATGCTGGAGATCACGAGCGCTGCCCGCAGGTGCTGGCCAATGGACGTTTTGGCCAGTGTCACCCCCATCAGCACCAGCGCCACCGGGCTGAACGCATTGGCCAGCAGTTGCAGCGGGCGGTCTACCACCTCGGGCAGCACCCAGCCGGTTTGCGCAAACAACAAGCCGGCAATGATGGGCATGGGCACCGGGTGAAAGATGGCGTTGCGCACCGCCAGGCCGATGGTGCGCAAGTGGCCGCTCCGGGTGTGCCCCGCATGGGCTTGCTCGCGGGCGCTGCACAGCTCCAGCACCACCGTGGTCATGGTCAGCAGCACCAGTGAGTGCATCGAGATCAGGGTGAACAGCACCACCAACGCCTCTTTGCCATAAGCCAGGCCAATGAGCGGAATACCAATCGTGGCGGTATTGCTGAAAATGCCGGAGAGCGCCAGCACCGCCGCGCGACTGCTACCGCCCTGCGCCACCAGCAGCACAAAAAACAAACCGGCCGCGGTAGCGAGGTAGATCGACAGGGCGCTGAAGTCGAGATGCGCCACATCCACAGCGCACATGGTGCGAAACAGCAGCGCCTGGATCAGTACCAAAAAGACCAGATTGCTCAGGTCGCGCACTGCCTCCTGGCGGATGACATTGAATCTGCCACTCAGGTAGCCCACCAAAATCAGCAGGACGACCGGCAGCAGGGAAGAGAGTACGGGGTTGTCGAGTGGCATCCTGCTGCGGCTACTTCACAGCCACAGCGTCTGTCATGCGGTAGTACAGGCCATAGGGGTCGTCGTTGAGCACCGCGAACTGGCCCTCCACCACGACAGCTTCCATCGAATATTTGACGGCGGTTTTGGTCTTGACCTCGATCATGCTCTCAGGGCCACCGGCCACGCAAAACGAGCAGGTCAAGGGCACCGAGCTGATGAGAAAGTGTTTTTGCTTTTCACCGGGTTCGAGCGGCATCATGAAACCCTGAATCCGCTGGGTTTTTTTATGGAGCGCCTGGATATCTGCCGTGAACACCGGCAACAAGCGGTTCTTCTCGGTTTTGGTTTTGACGGCTGTCAGCACGGACCAGGGCAGCACATCGGCCCGCTCTTTGAGCGGTGCAAACGGGCTGTTGGCGCCATGCACGCCCGCGCCAGTACCGGCAGGCACGCCCGGCACACCCGGCATCGGGGAACTGAGCTGGGCCAAGGCCGGGGCCGCCCACACGACAGCGGCACACATCAGTGCCAAACGACGGCGGCCAGAAAAAACAGAGTCAACGCGCATAAAACACCTCGGGAGAGGCCTACAGTTTAGTGGGCCGGCAAAAAGCCCCCACCGCTGGGGGCCATGGGCATGGGCTCGCTCAGTGCTCGTGCTTCATGCCGCAGAACTTGCCGATGGCAATGCCCTTGCAGGCGGTTTGCAGCTCCTTGTTGCACACCGCTTCGCCTTTGCCGGCCTCGCGGCACTTGGCAGCAGACTCGTGGGCAGCGGCCATGGCACGGTGCTTGGCGATGTCCTCGCGGGTTTCTTTGTCCGTTTCTGCTGCTACAGAAAACATAGCGGCTTGCGCAAGCAATACGGCGGCTAGAAGGCTTTTTTTCATAAATTTCATCGATAGAGAGTGGTAAAAATCAATACGGGGTCAGTGGCTCTGCAGCAGACGCAACACGCTCACCCGGTAGGCTGCCACCGTGGGTAGCAAAGCCGAGGCCAAAGACACCACCAAGGCCAGTGCAGGCACCACCCACAAACCGGCCGGCCACACCATGCCGCCGATCAGCAGCGAATGGTCCAGGCTCAAAAACAAAGCCAGCGCCTGCGCAAAACCCTGGCCCAGCAACACACCCAGCACCGCTGCGAGCAAGCCCAGCCACAAGGCCTCGCACAACAGCAAGGCAGCCACTTTGGCAGGCGGTGCACCCAGCATGCGCAGCAAGGCAAGGTCGGTGCGCCGCTCGCGCACCGCACTCCACAGCGCAATAAACACGCTCAGGCCCGCGGTCAGCAGCAGCACCCCGGCAAAGGCGCGCAACACATCGGTACCCAAGCCCAACATGCTCAGCAAACGCGTGATCTCCAGCGCCGGGGCAGCGGCCTGCATATCGGTTGTGCTGTTCACAAAGCGCGGAAAGCTCACTGCCGCCATGGGTGTGCTGTAGCGAATCAGGGCCATGGTGATCTCGCGCTCGTCTTCCATGACGCGGCGGTCGTCATCGTCCACGGCGGTGTAGTCCTCATGCACCTTCCAGACGGAGGCGGTGTCGGTCAGGATCAACCGGTCCAGCACGCTGCCGCCGGGCGCCAGAATGCCGACTACGGTGTAAGCACTGTCGCCATGCGGATGCCCGCCGGCGCCCAGACCGTGCGTGCCCACAAAAGTCTGCCCCACCTGAATGCCCATGGCTTTAGCGGCCGCGGCACCCAGCACTGCCTCCATGGGCGCGGTCCACAAGCGGCCTTGGGTGAGCTGGGCTTCATAGTGGGCCGGATAGTCGAGCGAGGTGCCCACGATCCGGTAGCCGCCGAAGTTGTCGCCCAGGCTGATCGGGATCACTTGCTCCACCAGCGGGTTGCGGGCCAACTCCTGCACCGCCTTGATCGGCACATTGCCGGGTGGCACATCGAGGTGCAAGACCCCGGAGAGGATGAGCTGCATCGGGCTGCCCTTGGCACCCACCACCACATCAATACCCGCCAAATCGCGCTCAAAGGCTTTGCTGAGCTGTGCCCCTACCAGCAGCAAAAACGTGATGGATGCCAGCCCCAGACTGAGCAGCAAGAGATTGAGAGCCGCCCCCAAAGGCCGGGACCACAGGTAGCGCCACGCAAAGAAAAGTGTCGTCATGTCGCTATGATTTTGATAGCTGCTCGCGCGCCAAAGACAAGCGCGAGAAGCCGATTTGACCCCAACCACCGGCCTCCGGCGCTGAAAGCAGGCTGGCCACCCTCGCATCGTGGGTGGCAATCACCAAGGTGGCGCCGTGCTGCTGCGCCGTGGTGTGCAAGAGCTGCACCGCTTGGGCGGCGGCATCGTCATCCAGGCTGGCGGTGGGCTCGTCGGCCAGCACCACGCGGGGTTTGAGCAACACCGCGCGAGCCAGGGCGACCCGCTGTGCTTGCCCGCCAGACAGCTGATTGGGCAAGCGGCCAGCCAACTCGGCCACGCCCAAGGCCTGCAGGGTGGCGTGGATGCGGGCCTTGTCCTCCGCCCGACCGGCCGCCCATTGGGCCATGGCCAGGTTTTGCTGCACCGTGAGCGCTGCGCTCAAATGCAGCTTTTGCGGCAAAAAGCCGATGTGGGCCGCCCGCCAGGCATCTGCCGTGGCACCGCGCAAGTCGCCCATGGCTTGGTCTGCCACATGCAGCGTGCCTGCCGAAGGCGCTACCAGCGCAGCCACCAGGGCCAGCCAGGTGGACTTGCCACTGCCCGACGGACCGCTGAGCAGCAGCACTGCGCCGTGGGGCACATCTACATCCGGAAAACGCAGCTCACCGCCACCGGGGTAGCGGTAGCAGAGGCCCCGTGTTTGGATCATGCCGCCGGACCTGCGTTGGCCATGCCGCCGGGCACGGTGCCTGTGGCGCAATCTGCGCAGACGCCGCGCACTGCAAAGTCGAGGTGCATGTCGGTGTAACCCAGTGCGCGCAAGGATTCGATGGCAGTTTGCGCCGCCTTTTCCAGGTCCACCGCGTGCAAGGCGCCGGCCAACGGACTGTCGCGGTGGCAGGTCTGGCACTCAAAGTGGGGGGTGGCGTGCACGCTGGCAGGCATGGCCTGGTAGCGACGCACCCGTTGGCTGTCCACCCGGCACAAGAGCAGGCCCACTTGGGTCAGGCGGTCGATCAGGCGGTAGAGGGTGACGCGGTCCAGCGGCTCAGCGTGGTCGCCCGCCAAAGACTCCTGCAACTGCGCGTGGGTGTAACTGGTCTCGGGGTGAGCCAACAACCAGCCCAGGACGCGGCGCGCAGCCGCCGTACGGCGCAGACCGTGGGCGGAGAGCAGTGCGTCGATCGGGTTGTCACCCTCGAGCACCGGGGTCACGGGGGGTTGGACTGAAGCCATGGAACCATCCTGAAAATGCAATTCAGTTGCATTAATTAATAAATGCAACCAAGTTGCGTTAGACTATATCGCAATCGAGTTGCATTATGAGTCATTTTCGTGAACCTGCCTGAACCCCGCCGCCAGCGCACCAGCGTCTTGGCCCTGCCCGCTTGGCAACGTGTGCTGTGGATCCTGCCGGCACTGGCCCTGTTGTGGCTGGGCGTGTGGTGGGCTTGCCTGGAGGCCGCCCCGCTATGAGCGCACCTACCCACGCGCCTGACCACGCGCCTGACAACACGCGGTTGGCCGGCGCTGCGGCCATCGAACTGCACAACCTCACCGTGAGCTACCGCCGCCACCCGGCTCTGCACCATGTGAGTGGTCACTTTGCGCTCGGCTCCCTCACTGCGGTGATCGGACCCAACGGTGCCGGCAAAAGCACCCTGCTCAAAAGCCTGGCCGGGCTGGTCAAGACCGAGCCACACGGGCACATCACCCGCGCACCGGGCTTGCGCCTGGCCTACCTGCCCCAGCACAGCGAGCTGGACCGCAGCTTCCCGCTGAATGTGCGCGACTGCGTGCTGATGGGCCTGTGGACGCAGACCGGTGCCTTTGGCAGCGCCACACCGGCCATGCTGGCGCGGGTGGATGCGGCGCTGGAAGCGGTGGGCCTGCAAGGCTTTGAGCGCCGCCCGGTGGGCACGCTCTCCAGCGGACAGTTGCAGCGCACCCTGTTTGCGCGCCTGCTGGTGCAGGACGCCGACCTGATTCTGCTGGACGAACCCTTCAACGCGGTGGATAGCAAAACCACCGCCGGTCTGCTGACATTGGTGCAACAGTGGCACCGCCAAGGCCGCACCGTGGTGGCCGTGCTGCACGACGACGCGCAGGTGCAGGAGCACTTTCCCCAAACCCTGTTGCTGGCACGCGAGTGCATCGCCTGGGGTGCCACAGGCGATGTGCTGACAGACGCCAACCTGCAGCGCGCCCGCGCCATGGCAGAGGCTTGGGACGAGACGGCCGCCATCTGCGACATCGACGGCGAAGTCAACGGCTTGGACTTCGACACTTTGCTGGCCCGGCGACTGGCCACCACCCCCACCGCCCCTTAAGGATGCCCATGGACTTGTTGCTGGGCCCGATGTGGGAGGCCTTGATTTCCCCTTTTTCCGAATTCGCCTTCATGCGCCGCGCGCTGGTGGCGACGCTGGCGCTGTCACTAAGCGCCGCGCCCTTGGGCGTGTTTTTGACCTTGCGCCGCATGAGCCTCTTGGGCGACGCGCTCAGCCACGCGGTGCTGCCCGGTGTGGCCATCGGCTTCATGGTCAGTGGCCTGTCGCTCACCGCCATGGCGCTGGGTGGCGTGCTGGCGGGCATGGTGGTGGCAGGGCTTGCCGGTGCGGTCAGCCGCTTTACCACCTTGAAGGAAGACGCTAGCCTCGCCGCCATCTATCTGGTGGCACTTGCCCTTGGGGTGACGCTGATTGCGGGCCATGGCACCCAGCTCGACTTGCTGCACATTTTATTCGGCAGTGCACTGGGCGTGGACAACAGTGGCCTGCTGCTGGTGGCGGGTGTGGCCACTGTCAGTGTGCTGGCCTTGGCGCTGATGTACCGCGGGCTGGTGCTGGAGACCTTTGACCCGGTGTTCATGGCGGCCCACCGCAGTGGGGTGCCGCCCTGGGTGTGGCAACAGGGTTTTTTGATGCTGGTGGTGCTCAATCTGGTCGCCGGCTTTCAGACCCTGGGCACGCTCATGGCCGTGGGCTTGATGATGCTGCCCGCCGTGAGTGCCCGCCTCTGGCACGACACCCTGCCCGCGCAACTCATCAATGCCAGCCTGCAAGCGGCGCTGGCCGGCGTGGCCGGGCTGCTGATGTCGTACCACTTTGACACGCCTTCGGGCCCCACCATCATCGGCTGCGCGGGGGCGCTCTATGCCGCCTCCCTCTTGCTCGCGCCCGGCGGCTGGCTGCCGCGCTGGTGGGTCACCACCCACCGCGTGGCTTGACCAGCCAGCCCTCCCCCCACCCCCTGTTTTTCCACCCTCCACGGACTATCGCCATGACCTTGCTCGACACCTTCCCATTGACCGCCCTGCCGCGCCGCTTTCTACTGGCCAGCGTCACTGCTTTCGCTTTGCTGGGCAGCCACGCGCATGCTTCCGAGAGGCTCCCGGTGACCGCGAGCTTCAGCATCCTGGGCGATCTGGTGCGGGTGGTGGGCGGCGACCGGGTGGCAGTGACCACGCTGGTGGGCGCCAATGAAGACGCCCATGTCTTTGAAGCCAAGCCCTCGGACGCCAAAATGCTGCTCGCCTCCAAGCTGGTAGTGCTCAACGGTCTGGGTTTTGAGCCATGGGCGGGCAAGCTGCTCAAGTCTTCGGGCTACAAAGGCGAGACTGTGACCGCTGCCAAGGGCGTGAAAGCCCGCGCCATGCAAGAAGAAAAAGGCCATGGCGCCCACGCCGGCCACACGCATGAAGAAATGGATCCCCACGCTTGGCAAAACCCCAACAACGTGGCGCTGTACGTGCGCAACATTGCAGCCGGTTTGGCCAAAGTGGACGCCGCAGGTGCTGCTACCTACCAGGCCAACGCCGAGGCCTATGTCAAAGAGCTGCAGTCGCTGGACGCCTGGGCCCAAGCGCAAATTGCCACCATCCCCGCCGATAAACGCAAGGTGATTACCTCGCACGATGCGTTTGGCTACTTTGCCGCGCAATACGGCGTGAAGTTTCTGGCCCCGCAAGGCGTGAACACCGAGGCCGAGCCCAGCGCCAAGCAAGTGGCGCAGCTGATCAAGCAAATCCAGCGCGAAAAAATTCGCGCGGTATTTGTGGAAAACATGAGCAACCCCAAGCTCATCGCCCAGCTCAGCAAAGACGCCGGCGCCACCTTAGGCGCCAGCCTGTATGCCGACGCCCTGTCCACCGCCGACCAGCCCGGCGCCACCTACTTGCAAATGATGCGCCACAACGTCACGCAGCTGGTGACCGGCATGAAGCGCAACTGATACCCATCGCTATCAATTTAATAGCTACCTGCGCAATCTTGATGAGCGCTAGGACCTGATTTGACCTAAAAACCTCTGCACCATGACACTTGCACCCCCTCCATCCGCCCTGCGCCGCGCCCTGCTCTTGAGCGCGGCCGTATCCGTCTCCACGGCCATGGCCCAGACCGGTCCCACGACCAACGCCCGTGTACTCAAAGTCGCCGCCCCCTGGGAAATCGGCAGCCTGGACCCGTCCAAAACCGGCTACATCTTCACCCGCCTCGAAGTCACCGAAACCCTGGTCGATGTGGATGCCAGCGGCCAACTTGCGCCCGGCTTGGCTGTGCGCTGGGCGGTATCGCCCGACCAAAAAACCTGGCGCTTTGCCCTGCGCCCGGGCGCGGTGTTTCATGACGGCAGCCCGGTCACCCCGGAGGCGGTGGTGCGCAGCCTGCAGCGGGCACTGGCGCAACCGGGCATTCTGAAAAACACCCCGGTTCAACGGATTGCCGCAGTCAACGGTGAAGTGCAGATCGAGCTCAAACAAGCCTTCACCGCCCTGCCGGCTTTTCTGGCCCACAACAGCACCCAAGTGCTGGCCCCCGCTTCGTTTGCGGCAGACAACAGCGTACAGGCAGTGGTGGGCTCAGGGCCCTATAAGGTCGTGCGGGTCAATGCCCCGCAGAAGCTGGAGACGGCTGCCTTTGAGGGCTGGACCGGCAAGCGCCCTGCAGTGCAGCGCGTGGAATACCTGGCTACCGGCCGGGGCGAAACCCGGGGCATGCTGGCCGAGAGCGGTCAGGCGGACCTGGTGTTCACCCACGACGCCGTCGCCATCGAGCGGCTCAAGCGCAACCCCCGGCTGCAGTTCCACACCCTGCCGATTCCGCGCACCCTGTACCTCAAGGTCAATGCCGCGCACCCGCTGCTCAAGGACATCAAAGTGCGCCAGGCCATCAGCCTCGCGATTGACCGGCCCGGCATCGCGCAGGCGATTCTGCGGGAGCCCAAAGCCGCGGCCACCCAGCTTTTCAGCCCCGGCATGGCCGAGTGGCATGTGCCGGGTTTGCAGCCGCTGGTGCGCGACCCCGGCCGTGCCCGCCAGCTGCTGCAAGAAGCCGGCTGGGTTGCCGGCGCAGACGGCCTGCTGCGCAAAGACGGCCGCCCCTTCAAGCTGACCTTGCGCACCTTTTCAGACCGCCCCGAGCAGCCGCCCATGGCCACTGCCATTCAGGCGCAACTGCGGGAGGTCGGGCTGGACGTGGCGGTCGCCATCATGAACGCCAGTGACATTCCCGCCGGCCATCAAGACGGCTCGCTGGAGCTGGCCCTGGTCGCCCGCAACTACGCGCTGGTACCTGACCCGATCGGCAGCTTGCTGCAAGACTTCAGCCCCCAAGGCGGTGACTGGGGCGCCATGGGCTGGCAGAGCGCGCAAGTCACCAGCGCACTCGAGAGCCTGAGCACCACCAACGACCCGGCCCGCCGCTCCCGCTTGCGCGGCGCACTGTCCACCGTATTGCAGGCAGAGCTACCGCTGATTCCGGTGGCGTGGTACCAGCACACTGCCACCCACAGCAAACGGGTGGGCAACGTGAGCATCGACCCGCTGGAGCGCAGCTACCGCATCAGCCACATCACCTGGGGGCTATGAACATGGGCTGGACACTGGCTGCCCGGCAGGGCGCACGCCTGCTGGGCCAAGGCGCATTGGTCGCCGGCGCTGTCGGAGTGCTGAGTTTTGCCATGACCCGGGCGCTGCCAGGCGACGCGGCCTACCGCATCGCCGCCGGCCGCTATGGCTATGACATGGTCGACACCGCGGCCGCCGACGCGGTGCGCAGCGAACTGGGCCTGGACCGCAGCGCTGCCGAGCAACTGCTGGCCTGGCTGGGTGATCTGGCCCACCTGCGCTTGGGGCAGTCGATGGTGTCGGGCGACCCGGTGCTGGAAGAAATTGCGCACCAGCTCGGCCACACCCTGCAACTCTCGCTGGTAGCGTGGTTGGCCGCCATGGTGCTGGGCTTGCTGCTGGGCACCTGGGCCGCCCTGCAGGGCAGGCACTGGAGCACCCGCTGGATTGACCCGGCCTGCACCGTACTGCGGGCCAGCCCAGCCTTTTTGCTGGGCGTGGTGCTGATGCTGGGCTTGGGAGTGCACCTCGGCTGGCTGCCGGTGGCCGGCCACGGCGAGCCGGTTCATCTGGTGTTACCCGGTCTGGCACTGGCCTTGACGCTGCTACCCGGCATGACCCAGGTGGTGCGCACCCGGCTGCAACAGGTGTTGCGCTCAGACGCTTTTGAATTCGCCCAAACCAAAGGCTTGCCCCTCCCGGCGGCCCTGTGGCGCCATGCAGCAGCACCGCTGGCACTCGGCACCCTGGCCTATGCGGGCATGCAGCTGGTATTGCTGGTCGAAGGCGTGGTGGTGATAGAGAGCCTGGTCGCGTGGCCCGGTATCGGGCATGCATTGGTGCACGCTGTCATTTCGCGCGACGTGCCCATGATCCAAGGCACCGCGCTGGCCATGGGGCTGCTTTTTGTGCTGCTCAACGGCGTGATGGATGCCGCCGTGCAGTGGCTGGACCCGCGCCTGCGCGAGCCCGCGGGAAGGAGTGCCGCATGAGCACCATGACTCACATGGCGACACCGCTGCCCGCCGTCCGACACTCTTGGAGCTGGGGCCTACCGGTGCTGATGGCGGTTTTGCTGCTCGGCCTCATCAGTGTCTGGCTGGGGCAAAACCCGGCTCACCAAAACCTGAGCAACACCTTGGCTGCGCCCGGCCCCGCCCATTGGCTGGGCAGCGACCATTTGGGCCGGGACCTGATGGCGCGCTTGGGCGAGGCAATACGCGTTTCACTCTGGCTGGCGCTAGGCTCGGCCTTTTTGGCAGTCACCTTGGGCACCCTGCTGGGCCTGTGCGCCGCGTGGCGACGGGGCCTCACCGACCGGCTGCTGTGCCTGTGTGCGGACGGTGTAGCAGCAGTACCCGGCCTGCTGTGGGTGCTGCTGGTAGCCGCACTGGCGCCCGGCCAGAAGTGGGCGCTCTACAGCGGGCTGGTGCTGACAGCGTGGGTGGAGTTCTTCCGCCTGGTGCGCAGCCAAGCCCTTGCCACACTGGCCGGTGATGGCGTGCAAGCCGGGCGCTTGCTGGGCTTTGGCGCACCCTATTTGCTGCGCTGGTATGTGCTGCCGCCCATGGTGGGCGACTTGCTGCGCCTCTGGAGCTACGCCATTGCCAATGCAGTTTTGGCCGTGGCAGCGCTGGGCTTTGTGGGTGTGGGCTTGCGCCCACCGACCGCCGAACTAGGGTTGATGATGACCGAAGCCCTGCCCTACTACGACGCAGCGCCATGGCTGCTGGCAGCCCCGGTCGTTGTGCTGGTGCTAGTGGTCAGCGCCCTGCAATCCGCCACCCGGCAAGCTTTGAAAGACAGCGTATGAGCGCCCCCTTGTTACAGGTCGATGACCTGCGTATTCACCTGGCAAGCGCATCGCCCGGGTCTCACGGACGCGCCTTGCTGGAGGCCTGCAGCTTCAGCCTGCTGGCCGGTGAGCGGCTCACGCTGGTGGGCGAGTCCGGGGCGGGCAAGTCTTTGTTGGCACAGGCCATCATGGGTACCCTGCCCCCTGCTTTGCAGGCCAGCGGGTCCATCGCCATCGACGGCGTGGCCACCCACGGCCAACGCGAGCGCACGCTGCCCCTGTGGGGCCGCACAGTGATGATGCTGCCGCAGGAGCCGGGCACGGCACTCAACCCGCTGATGCAGGTGCACAGCCAGGTCGCGGAGGCCGGCCGGTACGCACGCGGCTTGCAGTGGCAGCACGCCCGGCAGGACGCGGAGCAGCAACTCCACTCTCTAGGGCTCGGTGCCGCCGCCCGCCTGTACCTGCACCAGATATCAGGCGGCATGGCGCAGCGCGTGGGGGTGGCCTGCGCCAGTGCTGCCGGTGCCCGCCTGCTGATTGCCGATGAGCCCACCAAGGGCCTGGACCCTGAAGCCTGCGCCCAGGTTGCTGCCTTGCTGATGGCCGCCCAAACGCAAGGCCAAGGCCTGCTCACCATCACCCATGACCTGGAACTGGCGGCCCACTTGGGCGGGCGGATCGCGGTATTGCGCCATGGCTGTATCGTTGAGCAAGGCCCTGCAACCGCGGTGCTGCAAGCCCCCCGCCACCCTTACACCCGCGAGCTGATGGCAGCCCAGCCGCAACACTGGCAGCCTTACCCGTTTGCAGCGGCTGCAAGCTCAGCGCCGGTGTTAGAGGCCCAAGGTCTTACCAAGCGGTATGGCGCGCGCACCCTGTTCGAGAACCTCGACTTGACGCTACACGCCGGCGAGGTGCTTGCCATCAGTGGCCCCAGCGGCTGCGGCAAGACCACCCTGGGCAATATGCTGCTCGGCCTGAGCCCGGCAGACGCGGGGAGCGTGCGGCGGCCCGGGCCAGCTGCCCCCTGGAAATACCAAAAGCTGTACCAAGACCCGCCTGCCGCCTTCTCGCCATTCCGCACCCTCGGACAGGCTTTGGACGATGCGCGCCACCTGCACTATTCCGGCTCTTCGCACCGCGCCCCGCAGTCGCCTGAGAGCGGGCAAGCGAAGTGGATGCAAGCCTTGGGCCTCTCCGACGCGCTGTTGGCACGCAAGCCCCATGAGGTGTCAGGCGGGGAGCTTCAGCGTTTTGCGCTGTTGCGGCTGATGCAACTGCAGCCGGCCTTTATTTTTGCGGACGAGCCGACCTCGCGCCTGGACCCAATCACCCAGCGGGACACCATGCGGGTGATCTGCGACAGCGCCGCCCAACAAGGCTGTGCGGTGCTACTGGTCAGCCACGACGCCCACCTTGCCCGCCACAGCAGCCACCGCCATGTGCAAATGGCGGACCTGACGATGCAGGCCGCGGCCACTCCAGCCTGAGCACCCTGCGATGGCGCGCGGGGGTGCCATCGCAGCTCAGCGGCCCTTTTTGCTATACATTCAGGAGCTCTACCTGTAGATTCAACGGGCGCTCAAAGCGCTTGACCTTGTTATCCCCAAGACTGCTATGCCTGATAAAAAAGAACCCAAGCTCTGGCTGACGATCCTCAAGCTGGTGGGCGGTGCTGCGGTGCTGGTCACCGCGTTTTGGCTTTTTTTGACATTTTTGGACGGCTACTCCGAGGACACCTCCCCCGCACCCACCAGCAGGTCCAAGATGGACTGGGGTATCGCCAACGACTCACCAATCCCGAGCCGCCGCTAAGGCCTGCTGCGGGCCGGCCACCACCCGCAGCCCGGGCTCACGATTTTTGCAGGCGGGCAAAGGTCTTGCGAAACTTTGCCACCTTGGGTGCTGCCACCGCCATGCAGTAACCCTGATTCGGGTTGCGTGCGAAAAAATCCTGGTGGTAGGCCTCAGCGGGCCAGTAGTTCTGCAGCGCCGACACCTCCGTCACAATGGGCCGGTCGTAGTGCTTGCTAGCCGTCAACTCGGCCAACAGATCGCGCGCCACCGCCTCTTGCTCGGGCGTTGAGACATAAATGCCACTGCGGTACTGGGTACCTGTGTCATTGCCCTGGCGGTTCAGGGTGGTCGGATCGTGGATGACAAAGAAGATTTCCAGAATCTCGCGGGTGCTGATGACCGCCGGGTCATAGACCAGCTTCACCACCTCGTTATGGCCGGTGGTGCCGGTGCACACCGCTTCATAGCTGGGTTGGTGCACATGGCCGTTGCTGTAGCCGGACTCCACATCCACGATCCCTTGCACCTCTACAAACACCGCCTCTGTGCACCAAAAGCAGCCGCCGCCCAGGGTGATAGTTTGGAATGTGTGGTTCATCAGTTACTCCGGAGTTGAAAGACAAGGCCGCGCCCGCGACCCATGCAGTTCAGTCGGCGGGCCGGCCTGCATCTTACGGAGGCGCAGTGCACCGCGGCTACGGCACCTGCAAAGCACCTGAACTTTGCACAACTTTGCCAAGGCCCTCGCACCCCGGGGGCCGCTTGGATTGACACTCCATGGGGGCTCCGCTACATTAATAACCAATCAGTCAGTAATTTATGCCCAGCCTTCCTAGCCTCTGTGAAATCACCGCCCAAGCCCGCGCCAAGCGCGAGCGCCGCAAAGATGCGCGCCCCGGCGAACTGCTGGAAGCGGCCTTGGAGCTGTTTGTAGAAAAGGGCTTTGCAGCCACCCGCGCAGAAGAAGTAGCCAAGCTGGCTGGCGTCTCCAAAGGCACCCTGTTTTTGTACTTCTCGAGCAAAGAAGAGCTGTTCAAGGCGGTGGTGCGCGAAAACATTTCGGGCCGCTTCACCGAGTGGAGCGCCGAACTGGAGGCTTTCGAGGGCAACAGTACCGAGCTGCTGCGCTATTGTTTGATGGCATGGTGGGAACGTGTGGGCTCGACCAAGGCCTCCGGCATCTCCAAGCTGATGATGAGCGAAGCGGGCAACTTTCCCGAGCTGGCGGCGTTTTACCAGGAAGAGGTGGTCCTCCCGGGCAACGATCTGATCCGGCGGGTGCTCCAACGTGGGGTAGACAGCGGTGAGTTCCGCCAGCTTGATGTGGAATACGGTGTGTACCTGTTGCTCGCCCCCATGATGTTTTTGGCGCTGTGGCGTCACTCGATCGGCTTGTGTACCGCGCACGACGCCACGCTGGACCCGGTGGCCTACCTCAACACCCATATAGACAACCTGCTGTTGGGCCTGCGCGTGCGGCCGGAAGCAGGCTCTTAATTTTCGGCACTGACCATGAAACCTTGGATCAAATGGACATCGGCAGCACTCGCTGTGGCGGTACTCGCCGGCGTGGGCCTGCGCTTGGCTGCAAGTAACAAAGCAAAAAAAACCACCCTGGAGGCACAACAAGCCGCCCTGCAGGTACCGGTGCGGCTGGAGCTGGCACCGGGCGACCTGATCCAAGCGCGGACGTTAGACCTCACCCGCAGCCTGCCGGTCTCCGGCCCGATCAAGGCCGTCAACTCCGCCTTCGTCAAAGCCCGTGTGGCCGGCGAATTGCAAGGCCTCACGGTGCGCGAAGGTGACCGGGTGCAAACCGGCCAGGTTCTGGCAAGGGTGGACGCCACCGAATACCAAGCCCGCACACGCCAGGCCCAGCAACAGGCTGAATCGACCAAAGCCCAAGTTGACATTGCCCGCCGCAGCTTCGACAACAACCGCAAGCTAGTGGATCAGGGGTTTATTTCGCAAACCGCGCTTGAATCCTCCAGCGCCAGCCTCGCCGCCGCCGAAGCCTCGTATCGCGCAGCCATGGCCGCAGCTGACATCGCCCGCAAATCGCTGGACGACACCGTCCTGCGGGCCCCGATCACCGGCCAGGTTGCGCAGCGCCTGGCACAACCCGGCGAGCGCGTGGCCATTGACGCCCGGGTGCTCGAAGTGGTGGACCTGAACCGCCTGGAAGTGGAAGCCAGCCTCGCTGCGGCCGACTCTATCGGGGTGCAGGTCGGCCAGGCCGTGCGCCTGAATGTTGAAGGCTCCAACCGCAGCCTGACCGGCAAAGTGGTGCGCATCAACCCCAGCGCCGTCGCCGGTAGCCGGTCCGTGCTGGCCTACCTGAGCCTGGACACGACCGAAGGGCTGCGCCAAGGGCTGTTTGCCCAGGGCAGCATTGCCATTGGAGTCAGCCGCGCCCTGGCGGTACCGGTCTCCACCATTCGCACCGACAAACCGCTGCCCTATGTGCAATGGGTACAAGACAACAAGGTCGCCCACCAGACCGTGACCCTGGGCGAGCGCGGCGAAGCCGAAGGCGTGCCCATGGTGGCGGTGACCGGGCTGACAGAAGGCAGCCAAGTGCTTTCGGGCGCCGTCGGCGCACTGCGTGCGGGTACCGCTATCAAAACCGTAGCGGGTAGCAACTGATGTGGTTCACCCGCGTTAGTTTGCAAAACCCGGTGTTTGCCACCATGGTCATGCTGGCCCTGGTGGTGTTGGGCATGTTCTCCCTGCAGCGTCTGCAGGTAGACCAGTTCCCCAGCATCGACTTTCCAGTGGTGGTGGTGATTACCGACTACCCCGGCGCATCCCCCGAAATTGTGGAGAGCGAAGTCTCCAAAAAGGTGGAAGAAGGCGTGAACGCCATTGCCGGCATCAACGCGCTCACCTCGCGCAGCTACGAAGGCCAAAGCCTGGTGATCATCGAATTCGGCCTGCATGTGGACGGCCGCAAAGCTGCAGAAGACGTGCGCGAGAAAATTGCCACCGTCAAACCCCTGCTGCGCAGCGAAGTCAAAGAACCCCGCGTCCTGCGGTTTGACCCCTCGTCCCGAGCCGTCTGGTCGGTAGCAGTATTGCCCGACACCCAAAGCGGCACCGCCCTGAGCGCGGTAGAGCTGACCAACTGGGCAGAACAGAATTTCAAAAAGCGGCTGGAGAACGTGCGCGGCGTGGGCTCGGTCACCCTGGTGGGGGGTACCAAGCGCGAAATCAACCTCTACCTGAACCCGCAAGCGCTGGAGTCGTTCGGCATCACGCCCGACCAGGTGGTGAGTGCGGTCGCCGCGGAGAACCAAGACCTGCCCTTGGGCACCCTGCAATCTGACACCCAGGAGCGGGTGATCCAGATCCAAGCGCGTATGCAGCGCCCCGAAGATTTCGGCCGCATCATCGTGGCCCGTAAAAATGGCACCCCGGTGCGGCTGGACCAGGTGGCCCGTGTGGCCGATGGCGCCCAGGAGGCCGAGACCCTGGCCCTCTACAACGGCCAGCGCACCCTGCTGATGAATGTGCAGAAGTCGCAAGACGAAAACACGATCGTGGTAGTGGACGGCCTGGTCAAAGCACTGGCGGAGATGCAAAAACAGCTGCCCCCGGGCGTGCGGCTGGAGCAAATTACCGATGGCTCGCGCCAGATCCGGGTGTCGGTCAACAACGTGCGCCAGACGCTGATTGAGGGCGCGGTGCTCACCGTGCTCATCGTGTTCTTGTTCCTGAACTCGTGGCGCTCCACCGTCATTACCGGCCTCACGCTGCCGATTGCGCTGATCGGCACCTTTCTGTTCATGGATGCCTTCGGGTTCACCATCAACATGATCACCCTGATGGCCCTGTCGTTGTGCGTGGGCCTGTTGATTGACGATGCGATCGTGGTACGCGAAAACATCGTGCGCCACGTGCAGATGGGCAAAAACGCCTATCAAGCGTCGCTGGACGGCACCCAGGAGATTGGTCTCGCGGTGCTGGCCACCACGCTGTCCATCGTGGCGGTGTTTCTGCCCATCGGGTTCATGGGCGGCATCATCGGCAAGTTTTTTCACGAATTCGGCATCACCATCGTGGCGGCGGTGCTGATTTCGATGTTTGTGAGCTTCACCCTCGACCCGATGCTCTCCAGCATCTGGCACGACCCGAGCATTGAACACCACGGCAAAGCGCGGGATGGCAGCCAAGGCCCCTTGGGCCTTTACGACAAGACGATTGGCCGGGTGACCGGTTGGTTCGACCGCGGCACCGAGACCTTGGCAGAGGGGTACCAAAGCATCCTGCGCTGGGCGCTGCTGCACAAGCTGGCCACGGTGTTGATAGCGGTGGCCATCTTTGTCGGCAGTGTCTTCATGGTG
Source organism: Rhodoferax potami (assembly GCF_032193765.1). Classification (NCBI taxonomy): domain Bacteria; kingdom Pseudomonadati; phylum Pseudomonadota; class Betaproteobacteria; order Burkholderiales; family Comamonadaceae; genus Rhodoferax; species Rhodoferax potami. Next base: position 459,986 of record NZ_JAVBIJ010000001.1, on the reverse strand, counting down.
CCTTTGCTGGGGACGGAGTTTGTGCCCAAGTCCGACTTCTCTGAAACCTCGCTGACCTTCAACACCCCGGTGGGCTCGTCGCTCGAGGTCACCGAAGCCCGGGCCAAGCAGGTCGAAGCCATCATCCGCGAGTTTCCGGAGGTGCGCTACACCCTCACCACCATCAACACCGGCAACGCCCAAGGAAAGATTTACGCCAACATCTACATCCGGCTGGTAGACCGCAAAGACCGCAACCAGAGCGTGGACCAGATGTCGGTGACGCTACGCCAACGTCTGCGCAATGTGGCGGGCATTACCGTCACCCACGTGGGTCTGCTGGACTCGGTGGGGGGCCAGAAGCAAATTCTGTTCTCCATCCAAGGACCGGACACCCGGGAGCTGGAACGCCTGACCACCCTGGCCTTGGAGAAGGTGCGCGATGTGCCCGGCCTGGTGGACCTCGACTCCAGCATGAAGCCCAACAAGCCTACGCTGGAAGTGCAGGTCAAACGCGAAGCCGCCTCGGACCTCGGGCTGAACGTCACCCAGATCGGCAGCAGCCTGCGCACCCTGATTGCCGGCAAGACCGTCGGCAACTGGCGCGCACCGGATGACCAGACCTACGACGTGAACGTGCGCCTCGCACCCGATGCGCGCAATGCCGCGGCGGACCTGGAGCGACTGCCCTTCACCGTGGGCAGCAATGCCGATGGCAGTGCACGCATCGTCCGGCTCAACCAGGTGGCGAATGTGCGTGATTCCACCGGCCCCAACCAGATCAACCGGCGCGACCTGACCCGTGAAGTCTCCATCAGCGGCAACGTGTCAGGCCGCTCGGCGGGCGAAGTGTCTGCCGACATCCGCGCCGCCATGGACAGCATCAGCCTGCCGCCCGGCTACAGCTACAAATTCAGCGGCTCCACCAAAGACATGGCAGAGGCCTTTGGTTACGCCATCTCAGCGCTGGTGCTGGCCATTGTGTTCATCTACATGATTCTGGCCAGCCAATTCAAGAGCTTTTTGCAGCCGCTGGCGCTCATGACATCTCTGCCGCTCACGCTGATCGGCGTGGTGCTGGCGCTAATGATGTTCAACTCCACGCTCTCCATGTTCTCCATCATCGGGGTGGTGATGCTGATGGGCCTGGTCACCAAAAATGCGATTTTGCTGGTGGACTTTGCCATCCGCGCCCGTGAAGACAGCACCGACGCGCAGGGCCGCACGGTACCGGGCCTGCCCCGCTCGGAGGCCTTGCTGCTGGCCGCCAAAGTGCGCTTGCGCCCCATTTTGATGACCACCCTGGCCATGATCTTCGGCATGGTGCCGCTGGCCTTTGCCCTGAGTGAAGGTGCCGAAATGCGCGCCCCCATGGGCCAAGCGGTGATCGGCGGGGTGATCACCTCCTCGCTCTTGACGCTGGTGGTCGTGCCGGTGGTGTATTGCTACATGGACGACCTTGCGGCCTGGGCCCTGCGCCTATGGCGCAAAGCGCCCGCCCCCGGCCGGTAAAATTTGTCACACCTGTTTAACGTGACCCAAGGAAACTTCGCCATGCATTCGAACCAAGCCCGCTTCAACATGATCGAGCAACAAATCCGTCCCTGGAATGTGCTCGACCTCCAGGTGCTGGAGTTGCTGGGCACCATCCACCGCGAAGACTTTGTGCCGGAAGCCCACCGCGCCCTAGCTTTTGCCGACACTGAGATCCCGCTCCCTGCAGGCCAATGCATGCTGGCACCCCGTCTGGAAGCCCGCATGCTGCAAGACCTGATGGTGCAGCCCCACGAAACCGTGTTGGAAGTCGGAGCAGGCTCCGGCTTCATGGCCGCCTTGCTGGCGCACCGCGCACGCCAGGTGTTGACCCTGGAAATCGTGCCGGAACTCGCCGCCATGGCCCGTAGCAACCTGGCCAAAGCCGGGCTGGGCAACGTCACCGTGCGTGAAGCCGATGGCTCCAAGCTGGGTGCGTCCGAAGGCAAGTTTGATGTGATCGTCCTCAGCGGCTCGGTCGGCCAGGTTCCACAAGACCTGCTCAAACACCTGACCATCGGCGGTCGCTTGGGCGTGATCGTGGGCGATGACCCGGTCATGCAATGCACCATCGTGACTCGCACCAGCGAAACCGACTTCCGCAGCTCGGCCACCTGGGAAACCGTGGTCCAGCGCCTGCAAGGCTTTGCAGAACCAGCACGCTTCCAGTTCTAAACCCCGAAACGAATCGCATGATCAGTCAAATCCGTCCCACCGACCTCGAGGCCTGGTACGCCAGCGTCGAAGGCAGCGGCCAGCCCTTGGTGCTGGATGTGCGCGAGCCCCACGAGCTGGCTTTGGCTAGTGTGGTGCCGGACGGATTCGAAGTCATAGGGATTCCCATGGGGGTGATACCGGTGCGCCTGACCGAGCTGCCCACCGACCGGCCGATTGCCTGCTTGTGCCACCACGGTGCGCGCAGCATGCAAGTTGCCATGTTTCTGCAAAGCCGCGGCTTCGCAGAGCTGGCCAATATCGCCGGCGGTATTGAGGCCTGGTCGGCCGAGCGCGACAGCACCGTGCCACGCTACTGACCGCACCGCCCCGAGACCCTGTTTTTTGACCTTCCGACTGAGAAAGCCCTTCATGCACCGCCTTTTCACCCCTCGCCTGCCTGTGTTGACCATGGCGCTGGCCGTCGCCGGTTTCGGCGCCGCCGTGCCGGCATCGGCCCAAAGCCTGCAAGACCTCTACACCGCTGCGCGCGGTTATGACGCCAGCTACCAGTCCGCCAAGAGCTTGTTTGATGCCAACCTGGCCAAAGCAGAGCAAGCCAAAGCCTTGTTGCTGCCCAGTGCCAACTTTGCCCTCGGCGCAAGCCGCTCCAACCAGGAAGTGCTGCCCAACCCCGATCGCAGCTTTGGCGCGCAAACTGCCACGATCAGTGCCTCGCAGCCTCTGTACCGCCCTGTCAACAAGGCCAATTACGACCAAGGCATGAAGAGCGTAGAAGCCGCAAAAGCCCAGCTGCAGTCCGCCGAACAAGACCTGATCGTGCGGGTGAGCCAAGCCTATTTTGATGTACTGGCCTCCACCGACAGCCTGACCTTCGTCAAAGCCCAGAAAGCGGCTGTGGCTGAGCAACTCGCGTCTGCCAAGCGCAATTTCGAGGTGGGCACCTCCACCATCACCGACACCCGCGAAGCCCAGGCCCGCTTTGATCTGGTGGTCGCCCAGGAACTCGCGGCGGAGAACGATCTTCGAGTCAAAACCATCGCCCTCAACCAGCTGGTCGGCATGAGTAATGCCAGCCCCAAGCCCTTGGCAGCGCCGGTCGTTTTGGCACCGCTGGAGCCGGCCAACCCCGAAGCCTGGGTGCAGCAAGCGGATGCCCAGCATCCGGCGCTGACCCAACTCAAGGTGGCGCTGGATGTGGCCCAACTCGAAACCACCAAAGCCGAAGCCGGCCACAAACCCACCCTCGACCTCACGGGCAGCTACTCCGCGGTCAACAACAACGGAACCTCGACCGCCGTGGCCGATACCCGGGTGAATGTGGCGACCGTGGGCTTGAGCTTCAACCTGCCTTTGTTTGCCGGCTTTGCCACCCAAAACCGCATCAAGGAAACCCTGGCGCTCGAAGACAAGGCCCGCACCGACCTCGAAGCCAGCCGTCGCACGATCGCGCAGGCCACCCGCACCGCATTCTTCGGAGTGCAAAGCGGGCAGGCACAGGTCAAGGCGCTGGAAGCTGCCGAGGCCTCCAGCCAGAGCGCTTTGGAGGCCAACAAGCTGGGCTACCAGGTAGGTGTGCGCATCAACATCGATGTGCTCAACAGCCAGAGCCAGTTGTTCAGCACCAAGGCCAGTTTGTCCAAGGCGCGTTACGACGTGTTGGTCGGCGGCCTGAAGCTCAAGCAGGCAGCCGGCACCCTGAAGGCCGACGACCTCGCGCCCATCAACAGCCAGCTGGTGCCGTAATAGCGATCCGGCGCACGACAGCGGCCACTTCGGTGGCCGTTTTCAATGCAGCGCCGCGGTGCGCGGCACCCAAGCCCAGAGCCGCGTCTTGCATGCCGTGCAAGCGGGCAGCATCACCCGCCGTTGCCGCCGCTTCCGTCACGGCGTGGGCGATGCCCTCGCACCGCTGGGCGGCGCCGGCCTCCGCCGCCAGCGTGGAGGCTTCTGTGAAATTGAAAAGGTGCGGGCCCATGAAAACCGGCACACCGCAGGCCGCTGCCTCGATCAGGTTCTGCCCGCCCAAGGGCGCAAAGCTGCCACCCAGCAAAGCCACATGGGCCATGCCGAAGTACAGCGCCATTTCACCCAGCGAGTCGCCCACCCACAGGTCCGCATTCTCTGGTCCTTCACCCCATTGGCTGCGGCGGGACACGGTGTAACCGGCATCGGCAAACAACTGCGCGACTTCGGCAAAGCGCTGCGGATGGCGTGGCACCACCAGCAGCTGGAAGGGCATTCGTGCGCTGGTTTGCGCGCTATTTGCTATCGATTCAGGAGCTGCTTGTGCAATATCCACCTGCGCTAAAGGCCACTTTTGTTTCAAAACGTCGAGCAGCATCTGCTCTTCGCCTTCCCGCGAGCTGGCAAACATCAGCACCGGGCGACCCGCGCCTGCGCGCCAAGCACGGCCCTGGGCCAGCAGCGCGGCGTTGGGGGTGGCGTCGAATTTGAAATTGCCCAAGACAGCTTGCACTGGCGCACCCAAGGCGCGCAGGCGCTGGGCATCCGCTTCGCTCTGGGCCCACACCGCATGCAGGCCACGATAGGCCGGGCCGGCCAGCCAGCGCAGGCGCCGGGATTGCTGGTAGGTCTTGTCGCTCATGCGGGCGTTGACCAGGCACAGGGGCACGCCGCGCTGTGCGCAGCCGGCCACCAGGTTGGGCCAGACCTCAGTCTCCATAAGCAGGCCCACGTCAGGCCGGAAGTGCGCCAAAAAGCGGCCCACCGCTGAGGGCGTGTCCCACGGCTGCCAGACCTGCACATCGCCCGGCTGCAGCAAAGCCTTGCCAGCCTCACGGCCTGTGGCGGTGCCGTGGGTCAGCACCAGGCGCATGCCAGGCAGGCTCTCGCGCAAGCGCGCCAGCAAAGCGACAGCGGCACGGGTTTCACCCAGTGACACTGCGTGCAACCAGACCACCGGTGCACCACCCGCTGCGGCGGCAGGCCGTGGGGCGAAGTGAACCGCATCGTCGTAATGGCCGAAACGCTGCTCCACCCATTCGCCATACAGCGGCTCTACTTGGGCGCGGCGGGCCAGTTTGCGGCGCACCCAAGGCTGGGCGGCATAGGTCAACAAGGAATAGAGGGCACGCATCATCATGGTGGGTGGGCGCAGATTCAGCGGCTCAGCACGGGGGTCGCCAGCGACTCCCACGCGGACCACACGGATTCCACATCCGGGTACGGCTCTTCGAAAACGCTGCATTGCCGCGCGGGCTTACCCCGCGCATCCAGCGCTGCCGGGCCGGTGCGCCAGGCGGTGTCGAAGTTGTAGATCTGCACATGCGGCAGGTCGAGTGCGACCGCAATATGGCTCACGCCGCTGTCTACCCCGACCACGCCTGCGCAATGGGCCAAGGTGTCAGTCAGCACATCCAGCCCCACGGCGGGCAATACCCACGCAGACTCCAGCCCGGCGGCGATCGCCCGGCTGGTCTCCAGCTCGCGGGCGCCGGCATGGGGCAAGGCCACACAAAAGCCAGCGTTGTTCAACCGGCGGCCCAAGGCCACCCAGTGGTCCAGTGGCCATTCTTTGTCGGCCCGCGAGGTGCCGTGCACCAGCGCCACCAGCGGCTTGCGGGGCACAAAGGGGTTTTCAGCATGGCCCAGGTGTTTGGGCAGCGGCGCACTCAAGGCGCAATCCTTGCCCACCAGCCCGAAGCGCAGCGCCTCTGCATGGGTGTAGCCCAGTGCCTGGGCACACAGCAAGCGACCGCGCTGCACCGCATGCACATGGGGCTCCAGCGTGACGGCCGTGTCGGCCACCCAGCGGGTGGGCGCCTCGTAGCCCGAGCCTTTGGTCTGGTTGGCCATAGCGTAGCGGCGCCCTTCCGGCGTGGTGCGGGCAAGCCAAGCCACCAGTGCGGACTTGCTCAGGCCTTGCAGGTCAATCACTGCGTCATAGGCGTCTTGCTGCAGGTCCTCCTTGAAGCTGCGCCAAGCGGCACGGGTCACAGCGGCAAATGGCTTTTTGCTCCAGGCGCGGATGTCACACGGAATCACACGCGCCACGCCTTCGCAGCGCGCCACCAGCGGCGCAAAGCCGCGCTCCACCACCCAGTCAATGCGGGCCCGGGGAAATGCGGCGCGCAGGTCTTGCACTGCCGGCATCGCATGCACCACATCTCCCAAAGACGAGAGTTTGACGATCAAAATCTTTTGAGGCGCTTTCAATGGGAAGCCTCCACGAGCATGGCATCGGGTCGGATGCGGCGCACCCACTCCATCAGCAAGGCCTGAATGCGGGCCAGCGCTTCGGGCGTGCGGCCTTCGCAGCGCATCACTAGCACCGGGGTGGTGTTGGAGGCTCGCAGCAGGCCGAAGCCATCGGGCCAGTCCACGCGCAGACCGTCTACGGTGTTGAGGCGGGCATATGCACCCGGTGTGAGTGTGGCGAGTAGCTGATCCACCAAGGCATGGGCTTCGCCCTCTTGGCAGGCAATGTGCAGTTCAGGAGTAATGTAGCTATCGGGTAGCGCGTGCAGCACGGCGTTGGCGTCCGCACTGCGGCTCAGCACTTCCAGCAGGCGACAGGCGGCATAGGTGCCGTCGTCAAAGCCGAACCAGCGGTCGCCGAAAAACAAGTGGCCGCTGACCTCGCCGCCCAAAGGGGCATTTAACTCGCGCATCTTGGCTTTGATCAGCGAGTGGCCGGTGCGGTCCATCACCGGCATGCCGCCGGCGGCCTCGATCACCGGGGCCAATCCTTGGCTGCATTTGGCATCGAACACGATCGCTGCGCCGGGGTGGCGCGTCAGCACATCGGGGGCCAGCAACATCAGCTGTCGGTCGGTATGGATGGTTGCCCCATCGCGGGTGACCACCGCCACGCGGTCGCCATCGCCATCGAAGGCCAAGCCCACTTCGGCATCGCCATCGCGCAAGGCGCGCACCAGGTCCGCCAAGTTTTCAGGGCGGCTGGGGTCGGGGTGATGGTTTGGAAAGTTGCCATCCACCACGCTGTGCAGTTCCTGCACCTCGCAGCCGATAGCGCGCAACAAATCAGGCGCGCTGGCACCGGCTACGCCATTACCGCTGTCCACCACCACCTTCATGCGGCGGGCCAGCTGAATGTCTTGGACGATGCGCGCGCGGTAGGCGGGCAGCACATCAGCCATTTGCACAGGCGTGGCAGGCAAGGGCGCCACGTCAGCGACCGGGCTCGCCAGCAGCGCCTCCATGCGCTGGCGCAGGTCCTGCACCGCGTCGCCATACAAGGCCTGGCGGTGCAACACCATCTTGAAGCCGTTGTCGTTTTTGGGGTTGTGGCTGCCGGTCACCTGAATGCCGTGCTGGCACAGGGTGTGGGTTGCGAAGTACAGCTGCGGCGTAGTGCTCTGGCCGATGTCGATCACCTGCACGCCCGCATGTGACAGGCCAAGTATCAGCGCCTCTACCAACGCAGGGCTGCTCAGCCGGCCATCGCGGCCCACCGCCACCACACCGCCGCCCTGCTCGCGCACCAGCGCGCCAAAGGCACGGCCCAGCAGGTGTGCCACCTCGGGCGACAGCGTGGAGGGTACGGTACCGCGGATGTCGTAGGCTTTGAAAATTCGGGGGGACAGGAGCATGCAGCGCAAGGGTTCAGATAGGGCCAAAACCGCCTTCTGGCGGGTGGGCTGGATTGTAGGCGGCAGGCACATGTCCGGAAACGGCTACACCGGCGGGCGGCGCTGCGTATCATCAGCCGCATGCCCTCCACCCAGCCCCTTGCCAACCCTGCCCCAGAGTCGCCAGCCGACGACGCTGGCCGCTACCTGGCGCTGCAGGCGCGGGATGCCCGGTTTGACGGACGCTTTTTCACCGGGGTAACCAGCACCGGCATTTACTGCCGGCCGGTCTGTCGGGTGCGCACTCCCAAAGCAGAAAACTGCCGCTTTTTTGAGCGCGCGGCCCAAGCAGAAGCTGCAGGCTTTCGCCCCTGCCTGCGCTGCCGCCCGGAGCTGGCACCCGCGCAGAACGCGGCACTGCACTGGAGCACCCAAGACGCCAGCGCCATGCTCGCATTGCAAGCCGCAGACCTGATGGAACACCCCGCACAAGCCGATGACGCCCCGGGCATCGCATCCATCGCGGCCCGGCTGGGTATCAGCGACCGGCACTTGCGCCGCATCTTCGAGGCACATTGGGGCATTACGCCACTGCGCTACTTGCAAACCCGCCGCTTGCTGACTGCCAAGCAGCTCCTCACCGACACGAGGCTGCCCGTGGCGGACGTAGCCGTGCTCAGCGGATTTGCCAGTGTGCGCCGCTTCAACGCCGTCTTTGTTCAGCATTACCGGCTACAACCTACGGCGCTGCGCAAGTCGATACGGCCCCCCTCACACTTGTCGCCAACTTCACTGGCAAGGGTCGGCGATCCAGTGCGCGATCTGGCGTCTGAGGCCGCAGCTTTCCGTTTTCAAGCCGCTTACCGCCCGCCCTACAACGTCCAGCACCTACTGGATTTCTTTGCCAACCGCGCCATTGCCGGTGTCGAATCGGTGGACGCAGCGAAGGGATTGATCCGGCGCTCTATCAGCTTGCCCCACAAAGGCACCATGCTGCGCGGGTGGGTCGAGGCGCAGTGGGTCACGGACCAACACCGGGTTCATTTACGTATTAGTGAGTCATTGGCCAGTGCCCTGCCAGTAGTGCTGACCCGCATACGCGCCTGGCTGGACCTGGATGCGGACCCGGCTGCGATGGACCCGATGTTGTGCGCCGACTTTGCGGGGAGTGAAGGCATGCGGGTGCCCGGCACCCTGGACGGGCTGGAGCTGGCTGTGCGCGCCATCTTGGGCCAACAAATCACCGTGAAGGCCGCCCGCACCCTGACCGCACGGCTGGTGGACCATTGCGGCATTCCACTAGCCCAAGCGCCTGAAGGTTTGGCGCGTTGCTTTCCGGACGCCGCCACGCTCGCTGCGCTGTCGCCTGATGCATTAGGCCGCCTGGGCCTCGTCAAGCAACGGCAACAAGCGATTCTGTCGCTCGCCCACGCGGTGCAATCCGGCGCACTGCACCTGCAACCCGGCGGTGATGTAGCTGCCACTATGGCGCAACTGCAGTCCTTACCCGGCATAGGCGCATGGACCGCGCACTACATCGCCTTGCGGGCGCTGCGCTGGCCGGATGCGTTTCCTTCGGGCGATGTCGCGTTGCAGTCCGCACTCGGCGTGCGTGAGGCCAGCAACCCCGCTACGGCAGCTGAGGCTCTGTCACAACGCTGGCGGCCCTGGCGGGGCTATGCCACCGTACGCGCTTGGCAGTCACTATCAAAAACATAGCTATTTGCGCATATTCCATGAGCGCTAGAGGCCTATTTCATGAAAATTCCCACCACCGCACGCCTATCCCGCTGGACCAGCCCCTTGGGCTCCATGCTGCTCGCCGGCCATGATGCCGGCCTGCTCGGGGTCTGGTTTGAACAGCAAAAACACTATCCCGACTTCACTGGGCTGCCGTTCAGCGATCACCCTACGATCACCGAGGCACAAGCGCAACTGGCCGCCTACTTTGCCGGTGAGAGCAGCCAGTTTTCGCTGCCGCTTGACTTGAGCAACGGCACCGCCTTTCAGCAATCAGTCTGGCGAGCGCTCTTGGAGATTCCTTGCGGCGTTACCATCAGCTACTCGACCTTGAGCCAGCAGATCGGAAGGCCCTCCGCAGTGCGGGCAGTTGCGGCTGCCGTCGGGCGCAACCCCTTGAGCATCGTGGTGCCTTGCCACCGCGTGCTCGGCAGCAACGGCAGCCTGACCGGGTACGCCGGTGGCGTGGACCGCAAAGCCGCATTACTGAACCTCGAACAACGAAAGCCCTGAGTGAGCGCCACCACTACCCCCCCACCCTCGCCCGCAGCACCAGCGTGGGTCTTTGACTTCGTGTTGTTAGCCGCGATCTGGGGGGCCTCGTTTTTGTTCATGCGCACCAGCGGCAAGGCGTTTGGTGCGCTGCCCACCGCGGGTTTGCGCGTCTGCATTGCCAGCCTGTTTTTGCTGCCTTTGCTCGCTTTGCGTGGTCAGTTGCCTGCCCTGCGCCAGCACTGGAAGTTGTGCTTTACCGTGGGCGTTCTGAATTCTGCGATTCCATTTGCCTGCCTGTCTTGGGCGTTGTTGTCGATTTCCACTGGCCTGTCAGCCTTACTCAACGCCACCGTGCCACTCTTCGGCGCGGCTATTGCCTGGTGGTGGTTGGGCGACAAATTGCAGGGTTCACGCGTCCTCGGGCTGGTGGTTGGATTTTTGGGCGTGGCCATGTTGGCACTGAACCGTGACGCAGCTGGCGCTCCGGGGGCAGGCTCCAGCACGCTGGCCGTGATCGCTTGCTTAACAGCTTGCCTGTTCTATGGCATTTCAGCCAGCTTCACTCGCCGTTTTTTGCCGGGCGTACCGTCTTTGGTGCTCGCCACCGGCAGCCAATTGGGCGCCTCTTTAGCCCTGTTGCCGCTTGCCATCTGGACGTGGCCCGCCGAACCCGCGCCTTTGCAGGCCTGGGGAGCAGTGATTGCTCTCGGTGTGGTGTGTACTGGCTTAGCCTATGTGATTTTCTTCCGCCTGATCGAGCGCACAGGCCCGTCGCGCGCCTTGTCCGTCACCTACGCTATTCCGGTGTTCGCCATTTTGTATGGCGTGGTGCTGCTCGGGGAGTCGGTCACGCTGTGGATGGGCTTGTGCGGCGCAGTCATCATGCTGGGCACCTCGCTCTCCACGGGCTTGCTATCCTGGGGCAAGGCGCCTTTGCCACCGGGTGACTAAAGCAACCCAGCCATCACATTCACACTCAAGGCCAACACCATCATGTTGAAGGCAAAGGCCGCGAGACTGTGCAGCAGCGTCAGGTGGCGCATGGATCGGGACGTCACCACCACATCCGACACCTGGGATGTCATGCCCACCACATGGGCGTAGTACAAAAAGTCGAAATAGTCGGGCGGCAGAACGCCCGGAAACTGCAAGCCCCCACCCGCGGGGTGGCCTTTGAGCTCGGTCTGGTAGTACAGATGCGCGTAGCGAAAGGCAAAAATGCATTGCATCAGCAGCCACGAGCTCATCAGCGCCAATAGCGACACCAAAACATGGCCCACTCGGGTCATCAATGCCATGTCGCGGCTATTGGACAAGAGCATCGCAATGGCCGCCACACTCGCGAATACTGACAAAAGCAAAAGGCTGAACCAGATCACACTCGGCTGATCCTGCGATTGCGCGCGCGACCGGGTGCTGTCCGCGTTAAACACCATCGCCAACCGCCATGCCAAGACCAAATAGGTGCTGGCACCACAAATCCAGGCGATCAGCCCCTGCAGTTCGATGGGCCAAGGGCTGGGGACCATCGCTGCCACAGCCCCCACACAGGCGCCGATCACCAAGCGCTGATGTCCGGTGGTGCGAGACAGTCGATGTATCCACATAGCTTGATTGTGCAACCGTGACGGCAGGGCCAAGAGAAAACAAAAAAGCCGTTGCAAGTACATGCAACGGCTTCTTGAATTTGGCGGAGTGGACGGGACTCGAACCCGCGACCCCCGGCGTGACAGGCCGGTATTCTAACCAACTGAACTACCACTCCTGGTAGCGGTAACCATTCGCTCTGTGTCTTTCGACTCGGAGCCAAGTCGCTTCCTTGCAGAAGCTGTTACCGACTTGTTGCCGTTTACCTTGCGGTAAAACTTGGCGACCCTACGGGGATTCGAACCCCGGTACTCACCGTGAAAGGGTGATGTCCTAGGCCTCTAGACGATAGGGTCAAAACCTAGAAAACTCTTCAAGAAAAAAGCCGTTGATTTAACAACGGCTTTTTCAAAATTTGGCGGAGTGGACGGGACTCGAACCCGCGACCCCCGGCGTGACAGGCCGGTATTCTAACCAACTGAACTACCACTCCTGGTAGCGGTAACCATTCGCTCTGTGTCTTTCGACTCGGAGCCAAGTCGCTTCCTTGCAGAAGCTGTTACCGACTTGTTGCCGTTTACCTTGCGGTAAAACTTGGCGACCCTACGGGGATTCGAACCCCGGTACTCACCGTGAAAGGGTGATGTCCTAGGCCTCTAGACGATAGGGTCAAAACCTTGGAACTAATCCGTTTCAGAAGAATTGGTGGAGGTAAGCGGGATCGAACCGCTGACCTCTTGCATGCCATGCAAGCGCTCTCCCAGCTGAGCTATACCCCCAATTTCCTGATGACATTACTAATTTTTGGTTAGCTTTGTTATCAACTTCCGAGCCTCAAATTATATACAAGTTTTTCAGGCTTTAGCAAGTCGCTCCAAAACTTTTGTTTTACCGCTGAGTTCCAGTACGGCATCCAGCGAAGGCGTTTGCGCAGTGCCCATAACCAGCACGCGGACCGGCATGGCCAACTGGGGCATCTTGAGGCTGTGTGCAGCCAAGACTTCTTTGATCACCGCGGCGATCGCAGCCTTCTCCCATGCGCAATCGGCCAGCTTGGCCGCCAGGGCCGCAATGGCGGGCTTGACTGCATCGGTCACGTGTTGGGCCAGCTCTGCAGGGTCCACCTGCAAGTCCGCATAAAACTTGGCAGCCCAGGTCGCGAGCGACACGGTGGTGTCACAACGGTCTTTGAGTAAACCGCACACCAAAGGCAAATGGTTGGCAATGACATCGTCTGCCAGCTGAACGCCCTGCTTGGCCAATTGCACGGCCACCAGTGGCGCCAAGCGTGCGTTATCGGCTTGCTTGATGTAGTGCGCGTTGACCCACAGCAACTTGGCGGGGTCCCACTGCGCGGGGCTCTTGTTCAGGTGGGTGCCGTCGAACCAGCTCACCAGCTGCTCACGACTGAACAGCTCTTCGTCGCCATGGCTCCAACCCAGGCGGGCCAGGTAGTTCAACATGGCTTCGGGCAGATAGCCGCCCTCTTCGTAGGCGGTCACACTCACGGCACCGCGGCGCTTGGAGAGCTTCTGACCATCGTCACCCAGAATGACCGGGCAGTGGCCGAACTCGGGCAAAGGCGCACCGAGCGCATGAAAGATATTGATCTGCCAAGGCGTGTTGTTGATGTGCTCATCGCCACGGAACACGTGACTGATCTGCATATCCCAATCGTCCACCACCACCGCAAAGTTGTAGGTCGGAATGCCATCCGTGCGAACGATGATGAGGTCATCAATCTCGCGGTTGCTGATGGTGATGGGGCCTTTTACCAAGTCATTCCAGGTCACCTCGCCATCCGGTGGGTTGCAGAAGCGCACCACCGGTTTAACGCCTTCAGGAATGGCGGGCAAGGTTTTGCCGGGTGCGGGGCGCCAAGTGCCGTCGTACAGCGCTTTTTCACCACGGGCCTTCTTGGCCTCGCGCACCGCATCGAGTTCTTCGGGGGTGCTGTAGCAGTAATAGGCCTTCCCTTCTGCAATCAGCTGCTCCACCACGGCCTTGTAGCGCTCCAGGCGCTGCATCTGGTACACCGGGCCTTCGTCGTACTCCAGCCCCAGCCAGCGCATGGATTCCAGAATCTGGTCCACCGAGTCCTGGGTGGAGCGGGCTACGTCGGTGTCTTCAATGCGCAGCACAAACTCGCCACCGAAGTGGCGGGCATAAGCCCAGGAATACAGCGCGGTGCGGGCGGTGCCCAGGTGCAAAAAGCCGGTAGGCGAAGGGGCAATGCGAGTGCGGATTTTGCTCATGTCAGATAGTTTGCAAACCACGCGCCAGATCGGCGGTGATGTCATTGATATGGTCCAGGCCTACGGCCACGCGAATCAGGCCTTGGCCGATGCCAGCCGCCTGACGCTGCACTTCCGACAAGCGGCCGTGCGAGGTGCTGGCAGGGTGCGCCGCCAGCGTTTTGGTGTCGCCAAGATTAGTGCACAGCGAGAGCACCTGCATGCTGTCGAGCACATGGAATGCGTTTTTGCGCGCAGTATCCACATCCGGTGCCTTCACCTCAAAGGACAACACCGCGCCACCGCAGCCGGACTGCTGGCGCATGGCCAACTCGTGTTGCGGGTGGCTAGGCAAGCCGGGGTAATACACCCGGGCGACTTGCGGCTGGGCTTCCAGCCAATGGGCCAGGGCCAGCGTGGTCTCCGACTGGGCCTTCACGCGCAGAGCCAAGGTTTCCATGCCCTTGAGCAAAACCCACGCGTTAAAAGGCGCCAGCACCATGCCGCAGGTGCGGATCACGGGTAAAAACATGTCGTCACGTTGCTTCTGGGTGCAGCAAATGGCGCCTGCCATCACACGGCCTTGGCCATCCAAAAACTTGGTGCCAGAGTGGATGATGAAATCGGCGCCCATGCTGGCCGGACGCTGCAACACGGGGGTGGCGAAACAATTGTCTACCGCCAAAAAGGCGCCTCCGCTGTGGGCAATATCGGCCAAGGCCTGGATGTCGCACACCTCGGTGAGCGGGTTGGTCGGCGTCTCCGCAAACAGCAGTTTGGTGGTGGGGCGCACGGCGGCCTTCCAAGCTTCAATGTCGGTTTGCGACACGAAGGTGGTTTCCACTCCGAACTTGGCAAACTCGCGGCTGAACATCGGAATGACCGAGCCGAACACCGATTGCGAACAAATCACATGGTCGCCTGCCTTCAGCAGCGCCATGCCCAGCAACAAAATCGCCGACATGCCGGACGAGGTGGCAATAGCCGCTTCGGTGCCCTCGAGCGCCGCCAGCCGGATTTCCATGCTTGTAACGGTGGGGTTGCTTACGCGGGAATACGTGAAACCCTCTTCTTCCATCGCAAACCGCGCGGCGCTGGAGGCTGCGCTGTGTTGCACATAGCCGCTGGTCAGGTACAGACCTTCCGAGTTTTCGCCGTATTGGCTGCGCTCCAGGGCCGCACGCACCGCTAGGGTGTCGTTGTGCAGGCCTTCGGGTAAGGGAATTTGCTTCATGGTGTCAGTCAGCGTGGTTGGGCAGCGCCAAGCGGGAAGTGTCTTCCTGGCCTTCTTCAGCGCCAACACGGTTTTCGTTGAGGCGGGCAATGTCGTCCGACGAAATGTCGCCGGTCACGTACACGCCGTCAAAGCAGGAGGCATCAAAACCCGCCAAGTTTTTGCTCAAGGAGCCGATGGCTTTTTTCATGCCGTCCACGTCCTGGTATATCAGCGCGTCGCAACCGATGATTTCGCGCACTTCTTCGACGGTACGGTTGTAGGCCACCAACTCACTGCTGGTGGGCATATCGATGCCATACACATTGGGGTAACGGACAGGTGGCGCAGCGCTGGCCAGGTAGACATTGCGGGCACCGGCGTCGCGCGCCATCTGCACGATTTCTTTGCTGGTGGTACCGCGGACGATCGAGTCGTCCACCAACAGCACATTGCGACCCTTGAATTCGCTGGCAATCACGTTGAGCTTCTGGCGCACTGATTTTTTGCGCACGCCCTGCCCCGGCATGATGAAGGTGCGGCCGACGTAGCGGTTTTTCACAAAGCCTTCGCGGTAGGGCAAGCCCAACAACTGAGCCAACTGCGCGGCGCTGGGGCGGCTGGATTCGGGGATCGGGATGACCACATCGATTTCGTTCGGCGGCACGGTGGAGATCACCCGCTTGGCCAAGGTCTCGCCTAGGTTCAAACGCGCCTGGTACACCGAGATGCCGTCCATCACCGAATCGGGGCGAGCCAAGTACACAAACTCAAAAATACAAGGCATCAGCTGCGGATTCGCCGCGCACTGCTGGCTGTGCACCGTGCCGTCCAGCGGGATAAACACGGCTTCGCCGGGCTGTACGTCGCGCACAAACTGGTGGCTGGTGCCTTCCAGCACCACCGACTCGCTGGCCACCATATGGGTGCCATCCGCGCCCTTACCCAAGCACAGGGGGCGAATGCCAAACGGGTCGCGGAATGCCAGCAAGCCATGGCCGGCGATATGGCAGATCACCGCATACGAGCCCTTGATGCGCTTGTGCACCCGCGATACGGCGGTGAACAAGTCTTGGGGCTGCAAAGGCAGACCGCGGGTGGAGACTTCGATTTCGTGGGCCAGCACGTTGAGCAAGACTTCGGAGTCGCTCTCGGTGTTGATGTGGCGGTGGTCCAGGTTGAACAGCTCCGCCTTCAAGGCTTTGGCGTTGGTCAGGTTGCCGTTGTGCACCAGCACGATACCGAAAGGCGCGTTCACATAAAAAGGCTGCGCCTCTTCTTCGCTGAACGCATTGCCCGCCGTGGGGTAGCGCACCTGGCCCAGGCCGGAGTTGCCAGCCAAAGAGCGCATGTTGCGGGTGCGGAACACGTCCTTCACCATGCCCTTGGCCTTGTGCATGAAGAACTTGCGGTCCTGCTGGGTGACGATGCCGGCTGCGTCTTGGCCGCGGTGCTGCAAGAGCAACAGCGCGTCATAGATCAACTGGTTAACGGGTGCGTTGCTAACAACGCCAACAATTCCACACATAGGGTTTCACTCACTCAGGTAAATACTTGCCAAAATCTTGCGGTAGCAAAGGCTTTAAGCCTTTGAGGACCATGCCGGTCAGCTGCGGGCCGGAGGCTTCTGTCCACCAGACACTGGTGTGCAGCGGCGTCATACCCACCACCACGGTCACCGCCAACAGCAGCAGCACACCGCGCACCAGTCCAAAACCCGCCCCCAGCATGCGGTCTGCCGGGCGCAAACCCACCGCTGCTACCAATTTCTTGAGCAGAAAGGCCACCAAGCCTCCCGCAAAAATAGACGCCACAAAAACAATCACAAAGCCAGCGGCATAGCGGATCGGCTCGCCGGCCCCGGACATCGACAGGTGCGCCGCCACATCGGGCGCAAACCACTGCGCCAACACAAACGCAGCGGCCCAGCTCAGGACCGACAGCACCTCAAACACCAAGCCCCGCCAAGCGCCAACGACCAGCGAGACCAACAACACAGCCAGAAAAATCCAGTCCACAGTGGGCATGGCGGGCTCGCTTTACAGCTCCAGAATGGCAGCAGGCAGGTTCAACTTTTTAAGCTTGTCGGCGGCTTTTTGCGCATCTGCCTTGCTGGCAAACGGGCCAATCCGCACACGGGTGCGCTGGCTCTCTTTGGCGCCCACCACCTGGGTATAGGTTTTAAAGCCGGCTTTTTCGACCTTGGAGCGAGCTTCCTGCAACTTGGCAGTCTCGTTGTAGGCGCCCACTTGCACTACAAACCGGCCGGCGTCCGCAGCAGGCTTCTTGTCGCTCGGTTTTTCGGTTGCTTTCACATCGCTTGGCGCCTTGCCATCCAACAAGGCCTGGGCCTTGGCGGCCTCGGCGGCAGCTTTGTCAGCGGGCTTATCCGCTGCTTTTTCGGCGGGTTTGGCCGCTGGCTTGGGTTCGGCTTTAGGCTCGGGCTTAGGCTCTGGTTTTGCCTCAGCCTTGGGCTCCGGCTTGGGCTCTGGCTTCACAGCAGGTGGCTTGGGCTCGGGTTTGGGCTCCGGCTTGGCGACGGCTACCTTGGTCTCGGCCGCTTTGGGCGCCGGGGTGCTGGCCGCTGGCGCTGCAGGCTCCTCGCGTTCTTCGATCACCACACCGCTGGACTGGGTCGCAGCGGGTATCGCGGGGGCACCTAAGGGACGCACTTTGCCTTTGTCCGGAATCTCGATCGGAATGTCTACGGCAATCGGGCGCGGCTGGCTGTCAAACAGCAGCGGGAAGCCGACCACGCCGATCAGCACCAGCACAGCAGCACCCACCAAGCGGTGGCGTGCGCGCTTGCGCATGGCCTCTACGCTCTCTGACGCGGTGGGTGGGGTGGGCTGTTCGTCGCCACCTTTGCGAAACTTGAAAAAGGCCATGAGCGGAAGACTTAAGGGTTCAGATGTTTGGCTTGCAGGCGTGGTGTGCCCTGTTGCAGAACGCCGCCCACGGTGTAGAACGACCCAAAGACCACGATTCTATCAGCGGGGTCTGCCGCGGCTATGGCAGCGTCCAGCGCCTGCATGGGGTCTGCATGGGTGGTGGCCGATGCGTCTTTGCGGGTGTTTTGGGCTTGCCACTGGGCCTGCAGGCTGGCGCCGCTGGCGGCACGCGGGCTGGGCAGGTCGGTGAAATACCAGCGGTCAATCATGGGGCCGACCTTGGCCAGCATGGGCGCCAAGTCTTTGTCGGCCATGGCGCCAAAAATGGCGTGGGTAGTGGGGAAGAAGCCCATGGCATCCAGGTTGGCCGCCAGTGCCGCCACCGAGTGCGGGTTGTGCGCCACGTCCAGCACCAGGCTGGGCTGGCCGGGAATGATCTGGAAGCGCCCGGGCAGCTCCACAAAAGCCATCCCGTTGCGCACCGCTTGCGCGGTGACCGGCAGGCGCTCGCGCATGGCAGTCAGTGCGGCCAGCACGCCCGAGGCGTTGACCAGCTGGTTGGCGCCGCGCAGCGCCGGATAGGCCAAGCCGCTGTAGCGGCGCCCGCGTCCGGCCCAGCCCCACTGCTGCTTGTCGCCAGACACATTGAAATCCGTGCCCACCTGCCACAGGTCGGCGCCAATCTCCAGCGCGCGGTCCAACACGCTTTGTGGCGGCACCGGGTCACTAACGATCACCGGACGGCCGGTGCGCATGATGCCGGCCTTCTCGCGGCCAATGGACTCGCGGTCGGGGCCCAGCAGCTCCATGTGGTCCAAGTCGATGCTGGTGATGATGGCGCAGTCGGTGTCGATGATGTTGACCGCATCCAGCCGCCCGCCCAAGCCCACTTCCAGAATGACGGCGTCCAGCCCCTCCTGGGACAGCGCCCACAGAATGGCCAGCGTGGTGAATTCAAAATAGGTGAGCGCGATTTCAGAGCCTTTTTGGCACCTGGCGCTCTCCACCTCTGCGAAGGCAGCTACAAATTTAGTAGCAGGCGCCGCCTCTCCGAGCAGACGCATGCGCTCCTCAAAGTGCACCAGGTGGGGCGAGGTGTACACCCCCGTCTTGTACCCGGCCTGCCCGAGGATGCTTTCCAGCATGGCACAGGTGGAGCCCTTGCCGTTAGTGCCTGCTACCGTAAACACCGGGCAGTCAAACCGCAGCCCGAGGCGCTTGGCTACCTCTTGCACTTTGCCCAGCCCCAGCTCAATGCCGTTGATGCCCTTGGGGTGCATGGACTCGATGTAGGCCAGCCAGTCGGCCAGAGAAGATTGCGCGGTAGGGTGAAGCAAAGACGGGGAGGTAGCGGATGTGTGTTCCATAGCGGGCGCCATTGTCGCCCACCGGCAATGCACTGCCACAATAGAGGGATGACCATTCTTTACGGCATCCCCAACTGCGACACGGTGAAAAAGGCCCGCACCTGGCTGACCGAGCACCATGTCACCCACGAGTTTCATGACTTCAAAAAGCATGGCGTTCCCGCCGACCTGCTACCCGGCTGGATACGCGCCGTGGGCTGGGAAACGCTGGTGAACCGCAAAGGCACCACCTGGCGCAAGCTGGACGAGGCCACCCAAGCCGCCGTGGTGGACGCCACCTCGGCCGCCCAGCTCATGCTGGCCAATGCCAGCGTCATCAAGCGGCCGGTGGTGGTGTGGGCCGACGGCACCGTGACCGTGGGCTTCTCGGACGCGGCCTTTCAAAGCCGGGTGGCCTAAAATCCTGCCTTTGCCCTGCTGCGCTTTAGCGCGCGGGGCACCGCCCTCTTCTCTTTACTTTTCCACGTTTGACCATGACCACGACCCACTTTGACAACGTTTCCGTCACCACCAAAGCCAATGTGTACTTCGACGGCAAGTGCGTGAGCCACGGCTTCACCCTGGCTGACGGCACCAAAAAGTCGGTCGGCGTCATCCTGCCCGCCACCCTCACCTTCAACACCGGCGCCCCTGAAATCATGGAATGCGTGGGCGGCAGCTGCGACTACAAGCTCGACGGCTCTGACGTGTGGGTGACCAGCGGCGAAGGCGACAAGTTCAACGTGCCCGGCAACGCCAAGTTCCAGATCCGCGTGACCGAGGGCTTTGAGGCTTACCACTACATCTGCCACTTCGGTTAATCCGCAGAGCGATTTACTCCTAATTTCATAGCTGCTCGCGCATATTTCAAGCGGGCTAGAGGCCAATTTCATGTCTAACACCATCCTGCAAAACATCCCCGTCGGTCAAAAGGTCGGCATCGCTTTCTCCGGCGGCCTGGACACCAGCGCCGCCCTCTTGTGGATGAAGCAAAAGGGCGCCCTGCCCTACGCCTACACCGCCAACCTCGGCCAGCCCGACGAAGCGGACTACGACGAAATCCCCCGCAAGGCCATGGAATACGGCGCCATCAAGGCCCGCTTGATCGACTGCCGCCCCCAGCTGGCTGCTGAAGGCATTGCCGCCCTGCAGGCAGGCGCCTTCCACATCACCACCGCTGGCCAAACCTACTTCAACACCACGCCCCTGGGCCGCGCCGTGACCGGCACCATGCTGGTGACCGCCATGAAGCAGGACGACGTGAACATCTGGGGCGACGGCTCCACCTTCAAGGGCAACGACATCGAGCGCTTCTACCGCTACGGCCTGTTGACCAACCCATCCCTCAAAATCTACAAGCCCTGGTTGGACCAGCAGTTCATTGACGAGCTGGGCGGCCGCTCCGAGATGAGCGCCTTCATCACCGCCAACGGCTTTGGCTACAAAATGAGCGCCGAAAAGGCCTACTCCACCGACAGCAACATGCTGGGCGCCACCCACGAAGCCAAAGACCTGGAGTTTTTGAACTCCGGCATCAAAATCGTGAACCCCATCATGGGCGTGCCCTTCTGGCGCGACGACTGCGTGGTCAAGGCCGAAGAAGTGAGCGTGACCTTTGAAGAAGGCCGCCCCGTCGCCTTGAACGGCCAGCGCTTTGACGACCTGGTGAGCCTGATCTTCAAGGCCAACGAAATCGGCGGACGCCACGGCCTGGGCATGAGCGACCAGATCGAGAACCGCATCATCGAAGCCAAGAGCCGCGGCATCTACGAAGCCCCCGGCCTGGCGCTGCTGTTCATTGCTTACGAGCGTTTGGTCACCGGCATCCACAACGAAGACACCATCGAGCAGTACCGCGAAAACGGCCGCAAGCTGGGCCGCCTGCTGTACCAAGGCCGCTGGTTCGACAGCCAAGCCATCATGCTGCGCGAAACCGCCCAGCGCTGGGTCGCCAAGGCCGTGACCGGCACCGTGACCATGGAACTGCGCCGCGGCAACGACTACAGCCTGCTGAACACCGAGTCCCCCAACCTGACTTACGCGCCCGAGCGCCTGAGCATGGAAAAAGTGGAAGACGCGCCTTTCAGCCCGCTGGACCGCATCGGCCAACTCACCATGCGCAACCTGGACATCACCGATACCCGCGCCAAGCTGGGCATCTACAGCAACGCAGGGTTGCTGGAGCTGGGCAAGGGGGATGATTTCTTGAAGTTGGGCAACTAAACCGGCTCAACATCAAAAAAGCCCGCCAAGTGAAAGCTTGGCGGGCTTTTTTTACGGCTTCAAAACCTAAAACCCTGCTCGCATGAATCACAAACGGATGCACCACAAGTTGTAAATACAACAAAGTTGCCGATTTGATTGAAAAACATACAACTAGTGGATTACACTTCGGCCACCCATTCATACAAGGAGTTTCAGGATGACTATTGCCAGACGCCCCCTCATTGCCGCAGCTTTGGTATGGATGGCAGCCCTGCCGGCTGCTCACGCCTTGGAGCCCGCCAAGGGCAAGGTGATCTTGACCATCACCGGCAAAGTGGCTGACAAGAACAGTGCAGAAGGCGCCGCCTTCGACTTGGCCATGCTGGAAAAGCTGCCCCAGCAGACCTTCAGCACCAAAACGCCTTGGGACAAAAACCCGATCAAATTCAAAGGCCCCCTGCTGCGCGACGTGCTGGCTGCGGCCAAAGCCAGCGGCACCACACTCAAAGCCGCGGCGCTGAACGACTACCAGACCAGTATTCCATTTGACGACGCCGCCAAGTTTGACGTGATCGTGGCCCACCAGATGAACGACCAAGCCATCCCGGTGCGCACGAAGGGACCGCTGTTCATCGTCTACCCGTTTGACACCAAGGCAGAGCTGCGCTCCAACGTGTATTACGAGCGCTCGGCTTGGCAATTGAAGTCAATTGCAGTGGATTAAGGGCACCCGTTGAACGGCTCCGGCAAAAACAAACGCTACCTGCTGTGGCTTGCTGTCGGCACGGGTGTGCTGGCGGTGGCCATGGCTGTTTTGCTGGGTCTGCAGATTACCCAGAAGCGGGCCATTGAGCGGGCCAACGACCTGCGAGCAGACTCGGTGACCGCGCTGGTGTTCCAGTTTGAACGGGAGTTTTTGCGCTTCCGCCAGACGCTAGAGGCCAGCGTAATCCGCCCCGGCGCCCCGGATGCCGACAACCTGACCCTGCGCTATGACCTGTTTTTGAGCCGCCTGAGCCTGCTGCGCGAAAACCCGACGACCGAGCTGATCACCCACCGGGCCGAATACCAGGCCGCCATGCCCCACCTGGACGACCTGATTGCGCAGGCGGACCAAGTGATGGCAGCCAACCCGCTGAACAAAAAAGACCTGGCGACCCTGCTGGTGGCGTTCAATACCATCGGGGTGGATGTGCAGGCTTTGAGCCTTGCGGCCAACTCTGAAGTGGCGGCATTGCTGGAGAGCCAGGACAAGACGATGCTGCAGCAAAACGACGAGATCATCCGTCTCACGTTGGCCCAGCTACTGTTTTTGCTGGTGGCCGCAGGCGCACTGGCCTTGCGCCAACGCCGCCAGGAACAAGAGCGCCAAGCCCTGGAAGACCTGACCCACGAGCTGCGCGAAGCGCATTTCCGCGCGGAAGCCGCCAACCGCGGCAAAAGCCAGTTCCTGGCCAATATGAGCCACGAGCTGCGCACCCCCTTTAATGGGATGCTGGGCATGATGAGCCTGCTGGAGAGCACCCCACTCACCCCTGTGCAGGTGGACTACATCAAGACCGCCAAGGGGTCCGCTAACCACTTGCTGACGCTGCTGAACGATATTTTGGATGTCTCCGCGCTGGAAGCCGGCAAGATGACGGTGAACCCCGAGCCTGTGCACCTGGCCGCACTGTTGAGCGAAGTGAATGCGCTCATGAACCCGCTGGCGGTAGAAAAGCAACTGAAGTTCTCTATCGTGGTGCAAGCAGACCTGCCCCCTTGGGTGCTGGCTGACGCCACCCGCCTGAAGCAGATTTTGTTCAACCTGGTTAGCAACGCACTCAAGTTCACCGAGCATGGCGGTGTGACGCTGACCATCGTGCCCCGCCCGCGCACCGACGGCAACACAGGCTTGGCCTTTCTGGTGGAAGACACCGGCATCGGCATGGACGACCATGTGCTTTCACGCCTGTTTCAGCGCTTTTACCAGGTGGACGGCGGGCTGGCCCGCAAGTTCGGGGGCACAGGCCTGGGGCTAGAGATTTCGCAGACGCTGGCCCGCATGATGGGCGGCGCCATTGAGGTAGAGAGCACCCCGGGCAAAGGCTCGGTGTTCACCTTGCACCTGCCATTCACCACCTGCCCGGCCCCGCCCAACGCAGGCATGTCAGTAGCCATTCAGACGCTTTTCAAGCCCCTGCCTGCCACTACGGCTACCCATGCACCTGCCACTGGCGCACCGGCAGCTGCGTCGGGCACTGCTGCGCCCCTGGAAGCGCTGCGGGTGCTGGTGGCTGAAGATCACCCGGTGAACCGCAAGTTTGTGGGCATCCTGCTCGACAAAATGGGCTGCAAGGCCACCTTTTGCGAGAACGGCCAGATTGCCGTGGACGCGGCGCAGCGCGAGGTCTTTGACCTGGTGCTGATGGATGTGCACATGCCCGTGATGGACGGGCTGACCGCCACCCGCATCATCCGCGCGATGCCGGGCCCGATGGGGCAGGTGCCCATCATTGTGCTGACAGCAGACGTGATGAACGACGCCAAAGAACAAGCCATGGCCGCCGGCGTGAATGACTTTGTGACCAAGCCGGTGCAAATCGGCCAGCTGCAAGCAGCCATGCAGAAATGCCTCGCTGTCGCCCCGCCAGCCCTGCCAGCCGCCTCAGACCCTGCGGCGCAAGCCTAGCAGGCCGTGGCCCGGCAGGCCGCGCTGCAGGTAGTCCATGGCAATGGGCTCGAGCGCAGCGGCTTGAATACCCAGATCGGCCAAACCTGCCTCCAGGCCGCTGGCCACGTTGTCCACCTTCATCGAGTCGAGGTTGTCGCCGCTCATGAGCGGCTCGCCGGGGGCAAGCTGCATCATGGCGGCTTGCAGGCGCCCCGCCCATTCGGGTAGCGGAATCACCGGGCGGCCACGCCCCTCCGCAATGCCGGCCCACACGCCAGCGCCCTGCACCAGTGCGCCCAAGGTGTAGACCTGTGGGCCACAGGCCTCCCACACGCCAGTCACCCCTGCTGCTGCGCGGGCCTGTACCAGGCGCACCACGGCAGTGGCGACGTCTTCCACCCACACTGGCTGAAAGCGCGCATGGGCACCCGCCAGCGGCATGAAGGGGAACACTTGCTGCAGCTTGGCAAACATGTTCAAGAACTTGTCTTCCGCCCCAAAGATGACACTGGGCCGCAGCACCGACACGGCCAAGGCCGGGTGGCTTAGGGCCAACTCGCCCCGCGACTTGCTGCGCAGGTAGCGAGAAGGCGCAGCCTCCGGCTGCTGCGGGTTGGCGCCCAGCGCGCTGATGTGCACCACGCGAGGCACACCAGCCGCCACTGCGGCACGGGCCAAGCTGGCGGGCAAGTCCACATGCACCTTTTGGAAAGCGGCCTCGGTGCCATGCAAGATGGCCACCAGGTTCACCACCGCATCGTGCCCGGCCAGCGCCTGCTGCAAGGCTGCCGGGTTGTGCACATTGAGCTCAGCCACCGTGACAGTGGGCAGGGTTTGCAGCTCGCGCGCGTTGGCGGCGCGCCGTGTGGCCACCGTGACGGTGTACCCCTGTTTGACCAGTTTCTGGACCACGTGGCGCCCGACAAAGCCGGTGCCACCGAGAACAAATATGTTTTTCATGCAGACAGGGTAGCCCCTAAGCGCTCCTGACTGCAAGACAGGGGTTTAGATCACCACCGGCTCCGGCTCCAGCATGATGCCGAAACGCTCGTACACACTGGTCTGAATGGCTTTGGCCAGGGTCATGACTTCGCCGCCAGTGGCGCCGTTGCCGTCCACCCCGGCGCCGCGGTTCACCAGCACCAGCGCCTGCTTTTCGTACACACCCGCTTGGCCTACCGATTTGCCCTTCCAGCCGCAGGAGTCGATCAGCCAGCCGGCGGCCAGCTTGACCGAGCCGTTGTCCAGCCGGTAGTGCACGACCTTGGGGTCGCGGGCGATGATGTCTTCACACTGTTCGGCGGTGACCGTGGGGTTTTTGAAGAAACTGCCGGCGTTGCCGATGACGGCAGGGTCCGGCAGCTTGGCGCGGCGCACCTCGCACACCCAGTCGTAGATCTGGCGGGCGGTGGGCTCGGTAACACCGTGTTCAGCCATCTTGCGCTCGATATCGGCATAGCCCAGCACCGGCTTCCAGGCCTTGGGCAGAGCAAAGCGCACCCGTAAGATCAAGGCCCGGTCTTTCAGACCCAGGGGTAAGTGCAGGTCGGCCTCGCCGCTGCTGGCGTGTTTGAACACCGAGTCGCGGTAGCCAAATGCGCATTGCGCGGCGTTCAGGGTGAATACCTGGCCGGTCAGCAGGTCGATGGCGTCCAGCGAGTCAAAGCGGTCTTGCAGCTCCACACCATAAGCGCCCACGTTTTGCACTGGCGAGGCGCCCACGGTGCCGGGGATCAGGGCCATGTTTTCCATGCCCGGCAGGTTCTGGTCCAGCGTCCAGGTCACGAAGTCGTGCCAGTTTTCGCCAGCACCGGCCTCCACGATGACGGACTTGGCCGTTTCGCCCACGACCTTGAGCCCGCGGACCTCGACTTTCAGCACCAGGGGCTTGACGTCGCCGGTCAGCACAATGTTGCTGCCGCCCCCCAGCACAAACTTGGGCACAGCGGTCCACTCAGGATCGGCCAACAGTTGGTGCACGTCGGCTTCACTGGTGATTCGGGCCAGCGCCTGGGCCTTGGCCACAATGCGGAAGGTGTTGAACGCCTGCAGGGGAATGTTTTTCTCGACTAACATCCTCAGATTGTCTCATTGCATTTTTTAGAGCGAGCCCCATGCCCTCATTTGATACCGTATGCGAAGCCGACTTGGTCAAGGTCAAGAACGGCGTAGAAAACACAGCCAAAGAAATCGGCACCCGCTTTGACTTCAAAGGCACAGCCGCCAAGATCGAGATCAAGGACAAGGAAATCACCCTGATAGGGGATGCCGAGTTCCAGCTCGACCAGATCGAAGACGTGTTGCGCAACAAACTCACCAAGCAGGAAGTCGATGTGCGCTTCCTGGACCGTGGCGATGTCCAGAAAATGGGCGGCGACAAGGTCAAGGTGATGATCAAGGTGCGTAACGGCATCGAATCCGAACTGGCCAAGAAGATCCAGCGCCTGATGAAGGACAGCAAACTGAAGGTGCAAGCCGCCATTCAGGAAGAAAAAGTGCGCATTACCGGCGCTAAGCGGGATGACCTGCAAGCCGCCATGGCGCTGATCCGCAAAGATGTGACCGATATCCCCCTGACCTTCGACAACTTCCGCGACTGATGCGCACCGCCGCCCGCTTTTTGTTTGCCCTGTTGCTGGCCCCCGCTGTCTGGGGCCAGACGGTCGCTATTAACGGAACGCTGGGCGACAAGGCGCTGCTGATTGTGGATGGCGGCTTTCCCAAAAGTGTGGCCTTGGGGGCCACCCACATGGGCGTCAAAGTGGTGTCCATGCAGGGCGACACGGTCGTGGTCGAGGTTGCCGGCAAAAAAATGTCCCTGCGGGTTGGCGATGCGCCCGCGAATGTGGGCACCGGGGCAGGCCAGCCGGCGAGCGGCAACCGGGTTGTGTTGGCGGTGGGGCCGGGTGGTCACTTTATGTCGGATGGCCAGATCAATGGACGTATCGTGCGGTTCATGGTGGATACCGGCGCTACCGCTGTGTCTATCAGCGCGGCCGAAGCCGACCGTATCGGGCTCAAGTACCAAAACGGTGACCGTGTGCAGATGAACACTGCCAATGGCGTGGTGCCCGGTTGGCGCATGACACTGAACAACGTCCGCTTGGGCGATGTGTCAGTCAGCGGAGTAGATGCTGTCATCACGCCGGCTTCGATGCCCTATGTGTTGCTGGGCAATAGCTTTTTGGGCCGTTTCCAGATGAACCGGACCAACGATCAGATGATTCTAGACAGGCGTTTTTGAACCGGATGGCAGTCGTGCGAGACGAAAACGCTTACGAAGACTTGTTGGGCCAGTGGTCTGACCTGGAGTCCGGCTTGGGCGTCATTTTGGGCAGCCCCGCAACCACACAGCAGTTTGCCTACCGGGTGGTGCAATACGACCGGTGGATGCAAGGCCTGCTGCAGCGCGACCCGGATGTGGGCCTGTATCTGCTGTTTCAGCTGGCCAGTAATTCCCCGGTGGGGTACAGCGCCTCGCACGCGCTGGTCTGTGCGGTTTTGTGCCACATGGTGGGCACCGAGCTGAAGCTGCCGCCGGCTGAGCGCAATAGCCTGGTCCACGCGGCGCTCACCATGAATGTGGCCATGACTGCCTTGCAAGACCAGTTGGCTACCCAAACCGAGCGGCCCAACCAGGCCCAGCAAGACGCCATTCGGGCGCACCCGATCAAGGGCGCCATGATGTTGGCGAATTTGGGGGTGTCGGACGACGCGTGGCTGGAAATCGTGTCCAGCCACCATGACGACGCAGTAGACCGCAATACCGGCGACGAAACTCACCGCACCCTGCTCTTAACCCGGATTTTGAAGGTCGTGGACCGATATGCGGCCATGATCAGCCCGCGCGCGTCTCGTACCGGGCGCAGCGCGATTGAATCTGCCCGTTCGGTGATGGCGCGGGCGACTGCTGGGGTCGACGAAATCGGGCAGGCGCTGGTCCGCTCGGTAGGCCTGTGCCCGCCCGGCACCTATGTGCGCCTAGAGAACGATGAACTTGCGGTAGTGGTGCGGCGCAGCGGTAAAACCAATGAGCCTTTTGTGGTGGTCATCGGCAAGCCCAGTGGCGAGTTTCATACGGTCCCGCGACTGCACGCCACAGGCAATGCGCCGCCACGAATCCGCTCTGCCCTGCCATCGGTGGCGGTGCGCACACCGCTGAACCACTTCTATTTGTTGCAGCTCGGCAGCCAAGCCCTCAGCTTGGCGTGAGGCTGCCGTCGGCAGCCCCCTGTCGACCTACTTGCCTGCTTCTTTTTTCTTGCCCAGCTTGGACTCTGTGCCCTTGACCAAGCGGGAAATGTTCTCTGAATGGCGCCAGATCAGGAACATGGACATCACCGCCGTTGACAGCAGCAAGTTGCGATCGGTGATCCAGGCGACACCGTCACCAAAGGCGTAATACGCCGGTGCGAACAAGGCGGCCACCAAAGACGCCAAAGACGAGTAGCGGAAGGCATACGCCACGATCAGCCAGGTGAGGCCCGTGGCCAACGCCAACCAGCCGCTGGTCGCGACCAACACGCCCATCGCCGTGGCAACGCCCTTGCCGCCCACAAACTTGAAGAACACCGGATACAGGTGACCGATAAAGGCCGCAAAACCGGCCAGCGCCATGGTGCCCTCGCCCAGGCCATAAGGCTGGCCCCACCACTGGATGGCAGCGACCGGCAGCCAGCCTTTGACGGCATCAAGCAGCAGCGTAACCACTGCGGCAGCCTTGGAGCCGGAGCGCAGCACATTGGTGGCGCCGGGGTTTTTGCTGCCGTAGGTGCGCGGATCGTTCAGGCCCATGACGCGGCTCACGATGACGGCAAACGACAAAGACCCGATCAGGTAGGCGGCTACGGTGGCCAGCAAGGGATACAACACAGAATTCAAAACAGGTTCTCCAATCACTCTTCCAGCGCGCACTGTACAGGCTTGGCGCCCAGTAACTCCAAACACACTTGGGGATCAATCCCTACAAGGTACCCACGCCGGCCGCCATTGATGCAGATGCGGGGCAACTCGAGAATGGTGGATTCGATGAACACCGGCATGGTTTTGCGGGTGCCAAAAGGCGAGGTGCCACCGACCAGGTAGCCGCTGTGCTTGTTGGCAACTTCGGGGGCGCAAGGCTCGACCGATTTGACACCGATCTGCCGCGCCAGATTTTTGGTGGACACCTTGCGATTGCCGTGCATCAGCACCACCAGCGGCTTGGCATCGTGGTCTTGCATGATCAGAGTTTTGACCACGGTGAACGGGTCAAACCCGAGCACCGCCGCGCTGTGCTGCGCACCGCCATGCTCCAGGTACTCGTATGGGTGCTCGGTGAACGCCACCTTGCTCGCTTTGAGCAGCTGGGTGGCAGGGGTTTCAGAGACGTGGTCTTTTTTGGCCATAGGAGCGTATTTTCATACGCTTTGACAGGACTGAAAAAGGCTGTTAGCTGACTCTGCCATCGCTCGGAAGCAGTCACTCAAATGGCACGTTAACGTCGAATTTCAGGGGCGCACCGCTTGTGGCGCGTCCCCTGAAGCGGTGGGTTGGGCATCCGCACTGTCTGACCACCATTTAAAACCCACGGATATCGAGCACATGCTGCCACTAGCAGTTAATTCAGCACTGCCGAGCCGTAGGCCTATAACGTGTGGCATTACGAGTGCCTGTACGTTGCCCAGCGCATCAACCTGCAGGTTTCCTGTGCCCCTTTCATTTTCGGAGACTGAATAAAAACGAACGGTCTCGTTGGGCTGAAATCCAGAGTAAGAGAACACAACGGTTGAACGATTAGCGAATATCGAAGTCATTGAGACTGTGCAATTGCCATCGCCCCTAAACCGAATTGTGTCATCTCCAAGGGGTGACGCAAAACTGGTTGCTGCCCCCAGCATCAGCGCCGAGGTTATCGCACCAAGAAGGGAAAAAGGGCTTATATGTATGCTCAGCATAATGTATGACGCAAAACCTGCGAGATATCCCGGAAGCTGCGGCATAAACTGGGCGCCAATTGCACGGGAAAGTCTTTCGCTGGCTCAATTTCCGAAATATTCATATGCGTTTGTAGAGATATAAAGAGTACCGACAAACCTCGCACTTTGTAAGTAACGGAGTGAGCCACTAATTTCACAATTTTTACTCCTCGAAACCAGATTGAATATCCCCGATCGGGTGTTTTTGTGAAGGGCTGCTTCCGCTGCAAAGCAGACCTCGGCAGAGCAATTAAATTGCCCAGCCAATGCTCACACCGCCGGATCGCGGATTTCCCAGCGGACTTCGTCGATCTTTTTGAGCAGCTCTTCGGGTAGCACGGTGCCCCAGGCGTCGATGTTTTCATCGAGTTGCTCCAGGGTGCGCACACCGATGATGGTGCTGGCGACTTGCCACTTGGTGTAGCAGAAGGCCAAAGCCATCTGGCTGGGTGTGAAGCCGTATTCGCGGGCCAAGGCGTTGTATTTGCGCGCGGCCTTCAAGGCGTCAGGGCGGCCCCAGCGTTGCTTGCGGGTGGACTCGAACTTGCGCAGCCGCACATCGGGCGACACGTTCTCGCCCAGCAGGCCTTCGTCGTCGTATTTGCCGGTGAGCAGGCCAAAGGCCAAGGGCGAATACGGCAGTAGCGACACGCCCAGGCGGTGCATGGTTTCATCCAAGCCGTTTTCTACCGTGCGGGCCAGCAGGCCGTAGTTGTTTTGCACGGTCGCAATACGGGGTAGGCCGTGCTGCTCGGCCAGGCGCACAAACTCGTGCACGCCGTAAGAGGTTTCGTTCGACAAACCGATGGCGCGCACCTTGCCGGCCTTGACCAGCGTGTCCATGGCGCGCAGCTGCTCTTCAATGGCGCTGCCACCCACGTTTTCATTGGCGGGGTTGTAGTACATGCCGCCGAACATGGGCACATGGCGCACCGGCCAGTGAATCTGGTAAAGGTCGATGACGTCGATTTTCATCCGCTGCAGGCTGCCCTCTGCTGCGGCAATGATGTCTTCTGCGGTGAGGTTGCTGCTGCCATTGCGCACCCAGGGCATGCCGCGGGAGGGGCCGGCTACTTTGGTGGCGATCACCAGTTTTTCGCGGGCACCTGGGTTGGCCTTCAGCCAGTTGCCGATGATTTTTTCGGTCAGGTTAAAGGTCTCAGCGCGCGGAGGCACCGAGTACATCTCGGCCGTGTCGATGAAGTTGACCCCCCGCTCCAGCGAGCGGCTCAGAATGGCGTGGGAGGTAGGTTCGTCCACCTGCTCACCGAAGGTCATGGTGCCGAGGCAGATGGGGGTAACGCGCAGATCGCTGCGACCGAGTTGGATGGTGTTCATGGGTTCAGGGAAGAAAAGTGTTGGAGACAGGCGCTTGCGAAGGATGTTAGCGTGATCGCAAAGACCTAGTCGCCACCACCACCGCAGCCGCTATCACCACCGCCGTCACCCCCCGAACTGCTGCTATCAGCCCCACCGAAGCTTCCCGCATCACCGGGCGCACCGCAATCGCTGCCGCCGTCACCAAAACTAGTGCCGCAATACGCATCCGCGTTTTGCCGGTTCATAGCGCCACAGTCCGCCACATAGGTAAAGCCACCAGCGATGCCAAATTTTTTATCTAAGGCAAACAACAGCGGCAAGCGGCTGGGCTGGCGGGGGTCAATGCTTTCCTCTTTGCAGGCCCAAAACCACACCCGGCGCAAGCCGTCGTTGCGGCGGGCATCACGCCCCAGCACTTCGGCCGGGCTGTGGTGCAGCAGACTGCCAAATGCGGCATGGCACCACTGCTGGTAGCCGCGCGTGTGCAGAATGAACTCGTGCCAGGCCGCATCCACTACCTTGGATGGCATCGCAACAAACTGGCGATTGCTGCGCAAGTGCGCCATGAAAAACTGGCGCAGGCCGTGCAGCACCAGCTCGGTGTCGCGCGCGCTGAGCTGCGAGTACTGCGCCATGAGCTTGGCGCCCAAAAAGCGCGGCAGCGGTGCCTCCCGAACAAACTGGCGGCGCAGGCTAAGCTCCCAGGCCCGCAGAGAAAAGAAGAAAAATACGGACAGCGCAGCGCTGAGCACCAGGGTCATAAAAAACATGCTGCGCCAAGGGCTGGCGACGTACTGCATGAGAGTGAACAAGGGCACCGCCAGCCACTTGCTCCAGCTCAACCACCCAATGCGCCTAGACAGCATTGGCCGAAGAGCGCTGCTAAGCGCGGGCAGCTGCATAACGCGCCTCCTCTTGCAGGCGCAGCACCCGGCGCTGCACTTTGCCGGTGGTGGTCATGGGCAAGGCGTCTACAAACTCGATTTCTTTGGGGTACTCGTAAGGGGCCAGCTGGCCCTTCACATGGGCTTGCAGCTCTACCGTGAGTTGGGCATGAAATTGGGCTGTAGCGCTCGAATTACCTGCGCAAGCCGCTACAAAATCAGGAGCAATCACCACATAGGCCTTGACCAGTGCGCCACGCTCGGCGTCGGGCTTGGGCACCACCGCGGCGTTGATCACGGCGGGGTGTTTGACCAGGCAGTTCTCGATTTCGCCGGGGCCAATGCGGTAGCCCGCGGCCTTGAACACATCGTCGCTGCGGCCTTGGTACCAGAGGTAGCCATCGGCATCGCGCACCGCGAGGTCGCCGGTGCGGCACCAGTCGCCGGTGAACTTGGCGTCGGTGGCTTTTGGGTTCTTCCAGTAGCCCAAAAAGAAAATCGGGTCGGGCTGGCCGTGCACATCGAAGCGGTTCAGCGCCACATCGCCGGGCACGCCCACCGGGCATTCGTTGCCGGCCTCGTCAATCACCGCCACCCGGTGACCGGGGTAGCCCATGCCCATGCTGCCGGGCTTGGACGGGTAGCGCAAATTGCAGTTACCCACGATGTAGTTCATCTCGGTCTGGCCGAACATTTCGTTAGGCTTAACGCCCAGCTGCTTTTCGCAGTACCCGAACACCGCGTCGCCCACCGCCTCGCCCGCACTCATGATGGCGTCCAGCTTGAGCTTGAACTGCTGGCGCACTGTCTTGCCCTTTGCACCGCCCGCGCCGGGATAGGCCTTCATCATCGCCTTCAGCGCAGTGGGGAACAAAAACGTGTGGGTCACCCCGCAGTCGCGCATCAGCTCCAGCGCGGTTTGCGGGCTGAAGCGGCCGTGGTAGGCCACGATAGGGCGGCCGAAATACAGCGTGGGCAACAGTGCGTCCATGAGCCCGCCGGTCCAGGCCCAGTCTGCGGGGGACCAAAACACCGCGTTAGAGCGCTGGTTGGTTTTGCCGTCAAACCCGAACCAGTTCTGGCTGGCCACAAAGCCGCTCAGGTTACCGATGAGCGCCCGGTGCGGGATCAGCGCGCCTTTGGGGTTGCCGGTGGTGCCACTGGTGTAAATCAGCACGGCGGGCTCTTCGGCCAGGGTGTTCACCGGCTCAAAAGTGTCAGGGCTCGCGCGCAAGGCGGCTTCCCAGGCGGCGTCCAGCGGGCCGCTCAGCAAGGTTGCGTCTGCAGCCGCCAGGCCGACGCCCACCACCGCCCGCAGCTGCGGGCAGGTGTGGCGCACGCCGGCCAGCGCAGGCAGTGAGCCGGCATCGCAAATGGCGACCACCGCTTCACTGTCTTGCAGCCGGAACTCCAGCGCCTCGGGGCCGAACAACATCGACAGGGGCATAGCCACAGCCCCCATTTGCATCACGGCCATGTAGGCCACAGCGGTCTCAAAGCGCTGGGGCAGCACAATGCCGACCCGGTCGCCCCGCTGCACGCCCCGCGCGGCCAACACATGGGAGAGGCGGTTGGCCTGCTCCTGCAGCTGCGAATAAGAGTAAAAAGTGCTCTCAGCGCTTTTGGAATATGCGCGTATAGCTATTCTTTTTGTAGCGCCCGGTGCCTCCGCCCAGCGGCGGCTGCACGCTTGGGCCATGTTGAAATGCTCGGGCACCTGCCAGCGGAAGCTGCTGTGCAGGGCTGCATAGCCCGCGGGAAGTGTGCTCGTGCCAGATGTGTCTCTGCCTTGACTGGTGGCCATGCCTTGTCTCCTGATCTGTCCTTATGATTTGCACAATGTACCAAGTCAGACGCCCCCACCAAAGCCAATTCGTTTCTATCCGCAACCTCGATTACCACGTGCAAGTCTGGGGCGAGCCCGGCCCGGGCAAGGTGCCCCTGGTCATGGTGCACGGCTGGATGGATGTGGCCGCGAGCTACCAGTTTGTGGTGGATGCGTTCAGCGAAGACCACTACATCATTGCCCCCGACTGGCGCGGTTACGGCCGGACCCGCGCCCCGTTGGCCGACAACTACTGGTTCCCGGACTACCTGGCAGACCTCGACTTTCTGCTGGACCACTATGCCCCCGGACAGCAGGTCAACCTCGTGGGCCACAGCATGGGTGGCAATGTGGTCATGCTGTACGGCGGGGTGCGCCCCGAGCGCATCCGCCGGCTGGTGAATCTGGAAGGGTTCGGCATGCCCGCCACGATTCCGGCCCAGGCACCCGGCCGCTTTGCCACCTGGATGGACGAACTCAAAAAACTCCACGCCGGTGAGATGGACCTCAAGGCCTATGACAGCGCCGACGGCGTAGCCCGCCGCCTCATGAAAACCAACCCGCGCCTGAGCCAGGAAAAAGCCGATTGGCTGGCCCGCCATTGGGCCGCTGAAAACGCCGATGGCAGCTGGTCTATCCTGGGCGAGCCCGCCCACAAGGTGACCAACGCCCAGCTCTACCGGGTCGAAGAGGTCATGGCCATTTACCAGCGGCTGACCATGCCGGTGCTGGCGGTGGAGGCCTCGGACAACAGCCTCGATATGTGGTGGAAAGGCCAGTACACCCTGGCCGAGTACCACGAGCGCCTGAAAGTGGTCCCGCAAGTCGAAGTGGCCCGCATTGAAGACGCCGGCCACATGATGCACCATGACCAACCCGGCGTGCTGGCGGAGCGGATTGAGCGCTTTATCCGTTGACTTTACAGGGCCGGGATACGACATATAGAATGAGAACGTCTCTCATTTTGATTTGCAACCACCCTCGCCCTCTATGAAGAATCTGACTCCCCGCCTTGTTGCCTTGACCGTCGCCCTGATGGGTGCCTGCCTGCCTGCTGTTCAGGCGCAGGATAAGGTGCTGAATGTGTACTCTGCCCGCCATTACCCCGGTGATGCGCAGCTGTACTCTGCCTTCACACAGGCCACCGGCATCCAGATTAAGCGGGTAGATGCGGACGATGCCGGCATCCTGCAGCGCCTCAAGGCGGAAGGTACTGCCTCCCCTGCAGATGTGATTTTGTTGGTAGACGCCTCGCGCCTCTGGCGTGCCGAGGTGGACGGCTTGTTCGCCCCGGTCAAATCCAAAGTGCTGGACGACGCGATCCCC
Source organism: Rhodoferax potami (assembly GCF_032193765.1). Classification (NCBI taxonomy): domain Bacteria; kingdom Pseudomonadati; phylum Pseudomonadota; class Betaproteobacteria; order Burkholderiales; family Comamonadaceae; genus Rhodoferax; species Rhodoferax potami. Next base: position 424,568 of record NZ_JAVBIJ010000001.1, on the reverse strand, counting down.
GCCCAGTTGCGCGGCAAGACCAGCGCCGAAGGCACTTCGTGGTTTGGCTTCAGCACCCGCGCACGGGTGGTGGTCTACAACAAGGCCCGCGTGTCCAAAGACAATGTGGACACCTACGAAGAATTGGCCGACCCCAAAAACAAGGGTCTGCTGTGCACCCGCAGTGGCTCACACCCCTACAACCTGAGCCTGTTCGGCGCGATGAACGAGCACTTGGGCAGCGCCAACACGGAAGTCTGGCTCAAAGGCCTGGTGAGCAACATGGCCCGCAACCCCGTGGGTGGCGATACCGACCAGATCAAGGCAACCGCCTCCGGCGAGTGCGGCGTGGCGCTCACCAACACCTATTACCTGGCCCGCCTGATGCGCAGCGACAAGCCCGAAGACCGCGCGGTCATGGACAAGGTTGGCGTAGTGTTCCCCAACCAAAGCAGCTGGGGCACGCACGTCAACATTGCCGGCGGTGCAGTAGCGAAAAACTCCAAGAACATGGCGTTTGCCCAGCAGTTCCTCGAGTTTCTGGCCAGCGCACAGGCACAAGACTACTTTGCCAATGGCAACAACGAATGGCCCGTGGCCAAAGGCATCAAGATCAGCAACCCCGCACTGGAGAGCATGAGCGGCGGCAGCTACAAGGCGGAGACGATTCCTGTCAGCGTTGTGGGCATGAACCAAGTGAAGGTGCAGCAGATGCTGGACCGCGTCGGCTACAAATAAGCGCGCGGCGCCCCAAACCAACGGCTTGACTGCGTGATGCGGTCAGGCCGTTTTTTTATTGAGGGTGCGGCTCAACAGAATCACAGGAACCAAGCCCACCAGCACCAAGACCAGGGCCGGCAAGGCCGCCTCGCCCAAGCGCTCGTCTTTGGCGAGTTGAAAGGCCACCACCGCCAAGGTATCGTGGTCGAAAGGGCGTAATACGAGGGTGGCGGGCAGCTCTTTCATCACATCCACGAACACCAGCAAGCCCGCAACCAGGCTGCTGCGCACCAGCAGTGGCCGGTGCACCCGCCACCACAGGCCCCAACCGCTTACACCCAGCATGCGGGCGGTTTCGTCCAACGACGCCGGCACCTGGTTGTAGCCGCTTTGCACTGTGTGCAGGGCCACGGCGGTAAAGCGCACAAGATAGGCCCATACGACGCCCAACACGGTGGTGCTGATCCAGAAGCCCACCTGCCAATCCGGGCGCGCCGCTTGGAGCCAGCCCACCGGAATCAGCAAGCCCACCACAATTACCGCGCCGGGCACTGCGTAGCCCATGCCGGCCAAACTGACCACAGTGCGAGTGAGCCGAGTGGGTGTGCGGCGCGCCGCAAAGGCCAGCGCCAGGGCAATCGCGGCGGCCAGCACCGCAGTGCACGCCGCCAGCTTGAAACTGTTCAGGCTCCAGCCTATGAAGCTGCCCCACGGCAGCGGGGTATCTTCGGCGCCCCAAGCCTGCCAGAGCGGGCGCAACATAAACAGCACTGGCAGCACAAAGCCCAGCAATACCGGCAGCGCACATACCCCCGTGGCCAACACCGCGCGCACACCGGTCAGCGCCACCGGCTGGGCCGCAGCGCGCCGGCCTTTGACGCTCGCATAGCGCATGCGTTGCCGGGCGTGGAGCTCCAGGCGCAACAGCAGCGCCATCAATACCAGCAACGCAGTCGCCAGCTGGGCAGCGGCAATACGGCTGTCCAGCACCAACCAAGCCTTGTAAATGCCAGCCGTGAAGGTTTGGATGCCAAAGTAGCTCGACACCCCGTAGTCCGCCAGCGTCTCCATCAGCGCCAGCGCCACACCGGCCATGATGGAGGGCCGTGCCAACGGCACCGCAATCGTGGCCACCCGCCGCCCCAGCGAGGCGCCCATCAGCCGAGCTGCATCCATCAAATGCGCGGCGCGCTCCAGCAAAGCCACCCGCACCAGCAGATACACATAGGGGTAGAGGGTGCACACAAACACCAGCGCGGCCCCGCCGAGGCTGCGCACCTCCGGCAACACCCGCCCCTCCAGCCCGAACGCAGAGCGCAGCCAGGTTTGGGCAGGCCCGCTGAACTGCAGATAGTCGGTATAGGCATAGGCCACCACATAGGCGGGCATTGCCAGGGGCAGGAGCAAGGCCCACTCCCACTGCTTGCGCCCCCGGAAGTCGAACAGGGTCACGGCGCAGGCACAGGCGGTGCCCACCATGGCCACCCCCAGTGACACCACCACGCTCAGCACGACCGTGGTGAACGCATACCCGCCCAGCACCGAGCCCGCCATTTCGCGCAGCAGCGCCGCGCTCTGGGCATCCCACTGCAGCACGGCGACCACTAAAGCCAGAATCGGCAAGGACACCAGCCCCCCGATCAACCACAGCGCCAGATGGGCAGGCAATGCTCGGATACCGGACGCGAAAGAGGGCAAAAAGCGGGGAGGCACAGGCGATTGGGTCGGGTTAAGGCGCTCCGGGGGACCCCCTAGCGCGAAATGAGAATTGTAAGTATCTACAATTTTGAGTATGTACCTTGAACTCCAAGACCTCAGCGTCCGCTATCTAGCCTCCCGCCCCCTGGCGGTGGACAGTGTGAGCTTCGGCTTGCGCGCCGGTGAAATCGGTGTCTTGATCGGCCCTTCGGGCTGCGGCAAGACCACCTTGCTGCGGGCGATTGCGGGACTGGAGGCCACCGATGCGGGCAAGATTTCGCTGGGGGGCGTCACCGTCAGCGGCGAGGGGCATGCCCTCCCCCCTGAACACCGGCAGATGGGCATGGTGTTTCAGGACTACGCGCTCTTTCCCCACATGGATGTGAGCAAAAACATCGCCTTTGGCATCCACAGCCTGCCTGCAGGGGAGCGCCAAGCGCGGGTGCAAGACGTGTTGCGCCTGGTCGGGCTGGCCGAGCACGCCCACCGCTACCCGCACGAACTCTCCGGCGGGCAGCAGCAGCGGGTGGCGCTGGCACGCGCACTGGCACCGCAACCCAAGTTGCTGCTGCTGGATGAACCGTTTTCCAACCTGGACGTCGATTTGCGTGAACGGCTGGCCCAAGAACTCCGCACGATCTTGAAAGCCGCCGGCGCCACCGCCCTGTTTGTGACCCATGACCAGCTCGAGGCCTTTGCCATCGGCGACCTGATCGGGGTGATGCACCAAGGCCAACTCCACCAATGGGCCGACGCCTACACCCTCTACCACCGGCCGGCCACGCGCTTTGTGGCCGACTTCATCGGGCACGGGGTGTTTACGGCGGCCCGCGTGGAGCTGCACGACGAGGACGGTGTAACGCACAAACATGTGGTGACCCCGCTGGGTGAACTGCACGGTATCCATCAGCACGAGCAGGACCGCCTGAGCTTGGGCCCTTGCGACATCCTGCTGCGGGCGGACGACATCGTGCACGACGATGCCTCCGAGGTGCAGGCCCGGATTGTGAACAAGGCGTTCCGCGGTAACGAGTTCCTCTACACCCTCGAATTGCGCACTGGCGAGACGGTCATGGCCCATGTGCCCAGCCACCATGACCACCGGATCGGCGAGTGGATCGGCATCCGCCCGGAGGTAGACCACGTGGTCACCTTCGCCAGCGAAACTCCCAAGGGGTGATGGCAACTAAAATAGCGGGTTAACCATATACACAGCAAGCAGGACCCGCATCATGGAAGCAGAACGCATCAACCTCATCGGCACCACACTGGCAGACCTGACAAGCAGGACCCAGGAACTCAGGGGGTATCTTTGACTACGATGCCAAAGCCGAGCGCCTGCGCACTGTCAATGCCTCGCTAGAGGACCCAGCGGTCTGGAATGACCCCAAAAAAGCCCAAGAATTGGGCAAAGAGAAGAAGCTGCTCGACGGCGTAGTTGTTACGCTGGATGATTTGAGTGGCAACCTCTCCGACAACACCGAATTGTTCGAGATGAGCAAAGAGGACGGTGATGAGGCCGGCCTACTCACGATCGAGGCCGAAACCACCAAGTTGGCAGAAACCATCGAAGGCTTGGAATTCCGCCGCATGTTTAACAACCCGGCCGATCCCCTGCCCTGCTTCCTGGACATCCAGGCCGGCGCCGGTGGTACCGAGGCATGCGACTGGGCCAGCATGTTGCTGCGCCAGTACTTGAAATACGCGGAACGCAAAGGCTTCACCGCCACGGTGGAAGACATCACCGACGGCGACACCGCCGGCATCAAGGGCGCCACCATCAAGATCGAAGGTGAATACGCTTTTGGCCACCTGCGCACCGAAACTGGTGTGCACCGCTTGGTGCGCAAATCGCCGTTCGACAGCTCGGGCGGCCGCCACACCTCGTTTGCATCGGTGTTTGTGTACCCCGAGATTGACGACTCGATCGAGATCGAAATCAACCCCAGCGACGTGCGCACCGACACCTTCCGCGCCTCCGGCGCCGGTGGTCAGCACATCAACAAGACCGACTCTGCGGTGCGTTTGACCCACATTCCCACCGGTATCGTGGTGCAGTGCCAGGACGGCCGTAGCCAGCACAGCAACCGTGACGTGGCCTGGAAGCGCCTGCGCAGCCGCTTGTATGACTTCGAGTTGCGCAAGCAACAAGAAGCCCAGCAAAAGCTGGAAGACACCAAGACCGATGTGGGCTGGGGCCACCAGATCCGCTCTTACGTGCTGGACAACAGCCGCATCAAGGACTTGCGCACCAACGTCGAAGTGTCTGCCACCCAGAAGGTGCTGGACGGCGATCTGGATGTGTTCATCCAGGCTTCGTTAAAACAAGGGATCTGATCCATGGTGCACGCGCTCATCTTTGACATGGACGGCACCATGATCGACTCCATGCCCTCGCACAAACGCAGCTGGGCAGAGTTCGCTCAGCGCCAGGGGCTGGAGGTCGATATCAGCGACGTCATGCGCCGCACCACCGGACGCACCGGCATCGAATGCATGCGCATTCTGTTTGGCCGGCCCGAGATGGGCGAAGACGAAGCCATGGCCCATGTGCATGTCAAAGAAGCGGTGTACCGTGAATTGTTCTCGCCGATATTTGCCGAGGTCGCAGGCTTCAAGACCTTTTTTGACCACGCCCACGCCCGCGGCCTCAAGCTGGGTGTCGGCACGGCGGGCGACCGCCAGAACCAGGCCTTTGCCTACCAGCACCTGCAAATGAAAGTAGCACCGCTCACCACCGTGGGCGGCGACGAGGGTTTGCCGGGCAAGCCCGAACCCGCCATCTTTCTGGAGGCTGCGCGCCGCATGGGTGTAGAGCCCGAGCGCTGTATCGTGTTTGAAGATGCCCCCCTGGGCATCGAAGCCGCCCGCCGCGCCGGCATGCGCGCCGTGGGCATTGCCAGCAGCCACCATCCTGATGAACTGACGGGCCCGCACGTGCTGGCTGTCGTTCCTGATTACCACGCTTTGATCGCATCCCGTTTTTTGGAGACACACCATGTCGTATCTTCGTGAGGCCTCGGGCCCTGCCGCCGTGATTCACCGCGGCGACTACACCGCCCCTGCATTCTGGATCGATACCGTCGACCTCAGCTTTGACCTGGACCCGTCCAAAACGCGGGTGCTCAACAAGATGACCCTGCGTCGCAACCCCGACGTGCAGGCCCAGCCGCTGCGTCTGGACGGCGAGGAGCTGAACCTGGCGCGGGTGCTGGTCAACGGCCAAGGCACCAGCTTCAAGATGGACGGCAACCAGCTGGTGCTGGAAAACCTGCCCGAAGGCACCGAGCCCTTTGCGCTGGAGATTTTCACCACCTGCGTGCCGGTGAAGAACACCAAGCTCATGGGCCTGTATGTGAGCAACGACTCCTTCTTCACCCAGTGTGAAGCGGAGGGCTTTCGCCGCATCACCTATTTCCTGACCGCCCCGATGTGATGGCCATGTACACCGTGACCTTGCGTGCCGACAAGGCCAAGTTCCCGGTGCTGCTCTCCAACGGCAACTTGGTGGATAGTGGCGACCTGGAAGACGGCCGCCATTTCGCCAAGTGGGTCGACCCGCACAAGAAGCCCTCGTATCTGTTTGCCCTGGTGGCCGGCCAGCTGGTGGCGCGCGAACAGCGCATCACCAGCCGCGCCGGCAAAGACCATTTGCTGCAAGTGTTTGTGCGCCCCGGCGACCTCGACAAAACCGAACACGCCATGAACAGCCTGATGGCATCCGTGGCTTGGGACGAAGCCCGCTTCGGCCTGCCGCTGGACCTGGAGCGCTTCATGATCGTGGCGACTTCCGACTTCAACATGGGCGCCATGGAGAACAAGGGCCTGAACATCTTCAACACCAAATACGTGTTGGCGAACCAGGCCACTGCCACCGATGTGGACTACGCCAATATCGAGAGCGTGGTGGGGCATGAGTACTTCCACAACTGGACCGGCAACCGCATCACCTGCCGCGACTGGTTCCAGCTGAGCCTGAAGGAAGGCCTGACCGTGTTCCGCGACCAGGAATTCAGCCAAGACCTGTGCGCTGAGCCCAGCGCCCGTGCGGTCAAGCGCATTGAAGACGTGCGCGTGCTGCGCACCGCCCAATTCCCTGAAGATGCGGGCCCCATGGCCCACCCGGTGCGGCCCGACAGCTACCTGGAAATCAACAACTTCTACACCGTCACCATTTACGAAAAAGGTGCCGAGCTGGTGCGCATGATGCAAACGCTCACCAGCCGGGCCGGTTTCGCCAAGGGCATGACGCTGTACTTCGAGCGCTTTGATGGCCAGGCGGTCACCTGTGACGACTTCGCCCAAGCGATTGCCGACGCCAACCCCGGCTCTGCACTGGCCGCCCTGCTGCCCCAGTTCAAGCGCTGGTACAGCCAGGCTGGCACCCCACGCGTGGCGGCCCGCGGCGAGTACGATGCTGCAGCCCAAACCTACACCCTGCATTTCAGCCAGAGCTGCGCGGCGACGCCGGGCCAGCCGGTGAAAGAGCCGTTTGTGATTCCAGTGAGCCTCGGCCTGATCGGCGCCGCCAGCGGAGCCGCCTTGCCGCTCTCCGTGGACGGCCAGGCGGTGGGTGGCAGCCACTTGCTGGTGCTGACCGAGGCCCACCAGAGCATCACCTTCCAGAACGTGGTGGAAGCGCCTGTGCCCTCCATCCTGCGCGGCTTCTCCGCACCGGTGGTGCTGGACTTTGACTACAGCGATGCGCAGTTGCTCGCCCTGCTGGCGAACGACACCGATGCCTTCAACCGCTGGGAAGCCGGTCAACGCCTCGCCCTGCGCAGCGCTATCAATTCCATAGCTGCTTCCGCAGATTCCACGGGCGCTAACCCGCTAAATGACGCCTATATTGCCGCCATGCGCGCGGTGCTGCGTCATCCGACGCTGGATGCCGCATTCAAAGAGTTGGTGCTGACACTGCCATCCGAAACCTACATCGCCGAGCAGCTGGATGTGGTGGATCCGCAGCGCATCCATGCGGTGCGCGAAGCCATGCGCCTACAACTGGCCACCGCCCTTCACGCCGATTGGGAATGGGCCTTTGCGGTGCACGAGAACAATGGCGGCTACCGCCCCGACCCCGTCTCCAGCGGCCGCCGCGCTCTGGCCGGCATGGCGCTCAATTTCTTGTGCCTCGCAGCGACCCAGAACGGCGACAGTGTCTGGCCCGGCAAGACCTTGCAGCGTTTCAAAGACGCCGGCAATATGACCGACCGCTTCAACGCCCTACAAGCCCTGGTCAATAGCGGGCACGCGCTGGCGGGCCAAGCGCTGGCCCGCTTCCACGCCCTGTTCAAGGACGAAGCACTGGTGCTGGACAAATGGTTTGCCCTGCAGGCCGGCACGAGCGACCGTGGTGGCCAGGTGCTGCCGGCCGTGCGCCAGCTGATGGCCCACCCCGACTTCAACCTCAAAAACCCCAATCGTGCCCGCAGCGTGATCTTCAGCTTCTGCAGTGCCAACCCCGGTGGCTTCCACCGCGCGGATGCGGCCGGCTATGTGTTCTGGGCTGACCGTGTGATCGAGCTGGACGCCATCAACCCGCAAGTCGCTGCCCGCCTGGCGCGAGCGCTGGACCGCTGGAAGAAGCTGGCCGAGCCCTACCGCTCGGCGGCCCGCGAGGCACTGGCCCGCGTCGCTGCCAAGGCCGACTTGAGCAACGATGTGCGTGAAGTCGTGGACCGCGCGCTGGCTGATTGATTTTTTAAACTTAGGGACTTCACATGACACAACGCATTTCGCTCACGCGCTACCTCATCGAGAAACAGCGCGGCAGCCAAGACGCCGGCGGCCAGGGCACGATTCCGCCCCAACTGCGCTTGCTGCTGGAGGTGGTGGCACGGGCTTGCAAGAGCATCAGCCTGGCGGTGACCAAGGGCGCCTTGGGTGGTGTGCTGGGCGCTGCCGAGAGCGAAAATGTGCAGGGCGAAATCCAGAAGAAGCTCGACATCATCGCCAACGAAGTGCTGATCGAAGCCAACGAATGGGGCGGCCACCTGGCGGCCATGGCCAGCGAGGAAATGGAAGGCATCTACGTGGTGCCCAACCGCTATCCGCAGGGCGAATACCTGTTGATGTTCGACCCGCTGGATGGCTCGAGCAACATCGATGTGAACGTCAGCATCGGCACCATTTTCAGCGTGCTGGTCAAACAGCCCGAAGGCCCCGGCGTGAGCGAGCAAGACTTTTTGCAAGCCGGCCACCAGCAAGTCGCTGCCGGCTATTGCATTTACGGCCCGCAGACCACACTGGTACTGACCGTGGGCGAAGGCGTGGCCATGTTCACCCTGGACCGCGAGCAAGGCTCGTTTGTGCTGACCCAGGAAAACGTGCGCGTGCCGGAAGACACCCAGGAATTCGCCGTCAACATGAGCAACATGCGCCACTGGGCGGCGCCGGTGAAGCGCTACATCGACGAATGCCTGGAGGGCAAAGACGGCCCGCGCGGCAAAGACTTCAACATGCGCTGGATTGCCAGCATGGTGGCCGATGTGCATCGCATCCTGACCCGCGGCGGCATCTTCATGTACCCGTGGGACAAGCGTGAACCCGGCAAGCCGGGCAAGTTGCGCCTGATGTACGAAGCCAACCCCATGGGCTGGTTGATCGAACAGGCTGGAGGCGCTGCATCCACTGGTACCGAACGCATTCTGGACATCCAGCCCACCCAGTTGCACCAGCGCGTGAGCGTGGTGCTGGGCTCGAAAAACGAAGTGGAACGCGTGATGCGTTACCACGCAGAGCACCAGGGCTGACCCCGCGGGACAGCCACCCTGCTACAGCAGGGCGCTTTGCTCGGGCTCGGCGCTGTGCTGCAGGAAGGTCAGGCGCACCACCGTGGGCAAGCCGTCAAAGCGGGTGACATGCAGCGTTGCGCCATTGCGCCGCGCTGCGAGCTGGCCGATAGCTAACCCTAACCCCATGCCTTGCTGCTCATGCACCTCACGGTCCGCCTGAGACAGGGCACCGATTTGAGAAATGAACTTTTCCGGCATGGCCACGCCGAGATTGGCGATTTCGAGCTGGTACCTGCCGTGCAGCAAGGCCTTGCCGGTCACGCCCACCGGCCGGCCCGGCTTCGAGAAACGCAGGGCATTGACCAGCAACTCGGTCATGATTTTGTGGAAATCCGGGCTCCAGCACTGCAAGTGACACGGCTCCACACGGACCTGCACCGGATGGCCGGCAAACACGCCTGACACCGTCTCTGGCGGTACTTTCAGGACCGCCTGCAACTCTTTCGCAAAAGCGGTGCTGCCCAAAACCTCAGCCATGGCCTGCGCCACATCCAGCCGATAGGCCATGGAGCGGGTTTCGCGGTGGACCTGCGCGGCACTGAGCTCCGCCCAGTCCATCATGCGGCTGATGGTTCGCCCCAGTGCCAAGGCACTGCGGTGCACATCCTCCAACATGCCCTGCACCCGCTCCGGCGTGTAACGATCACGCCGTGTGAGTAACAGCTCCGTCGACCCGAGGATGCTGACCATGGGAGTGCGCAGCTCGTGAGGAATGGTGGCCAATACCGCAGAGCGCAACTGCTCTTGCGCCCGCTCTGCATCGGCTCTGTGGCGACTGGCTTTTTCGAGCAGCGACGCGACGGCAGAAATCAGTTCGTTTTGCGTCCACGGCTTGGTCAGGTAGTCATCGGCACCGGCGGCCATGGCCCGGCGCACGCTGACGCGGTCGTTATCCGAGGTCAGCATCAAAATCGGGGTGGTACCCAGCGACTCACTCGAGCGTGCCTCGCGCACCACGTCCCATCCATCCAGGATCGGCATATGGATATCGCACAAGATCACATCAGGTTGCTCGCGCAATGCGGTATCCAGCCCCTCGCGGCCGTCTCCAGCCTCCAGCACGTCATAGCCTTGGCGACGCAGCACACTGACAGTGAGCTGGCGCACGGCCAAGCTGTCATCCACCACCAGAATCGTAGGGGCGCGCGCGCCTGAAAGAACTGTACTCACCGGGACCGCACTTTCAGGACGAAACAATCAGCCCCATGCGAGCACAAATCGCATAGGTGGTGTTCCAGCATTCACGCAAGCTCTCGGCCTGCCGATGGCATTCATCGGCAGAAAAGCTGTGGCCTTGTTTTTCAATCGTGAGCGCCATGCGCGACAAGGCGGCCAGACCCAAGCTCGCCGCCACCCCTTTGAATGAGTGGCCCAGCTCCAGGAGTTTGTCGGTCTCTCCGGCCTCCAGGGCGGCCAAGACCTCGGCGTAGCAGTGGGCGTCTGTGCGCATCGCGCCATCCAACAAAGACTGGTAGCCCTGCAGCGTTACGCCGACACACAAGTCCCCGATCATGGCCATGTTCAAGTGCTCGGCGACATCGCCAGGGCGGAAGCGGCGCCGCGGCTGCCGGGCTGGAGGTGCTTCGGGCGCCGGGGCAGCCACCTTGGCAGGCGCTGGCGCAACGGGTGCCGCTTGCGAGGCCCCACGCAAACCAAACTTGCGCACCAGCATCTTTTCCAGCTCATGCACATTGACGGGTTTGGACAAAAAGCCATCCATACCGGCGGCGTGTACCCGGTCTTTAGACTCTTCAAACACATCCGCCGTTAGCGCAATGATGGGCAGACTGCCATACGGTGCCGGCAAACGGCGGATCGCCTCGGTGGCCTGCAAGCCATCGACCTCGGGCATGTGAAGATCCATCAACACCAAGTCCGGCAACTCTTTTTGCACCTCTTGAATCGCCAGGCCGCCATGCTCTGCAAACCGGACGGTGTGGCCCATATTGCGCAGCAAGGCCTCCATGTATTTGCGGTTGATGGCGTTGTCTTCGGCGACCACCAGATTCAGGCCGGGGCTGCCCGCTTCGCGCCGTGCGACCATGGCATCCGAAGTTTGCTCAGTGGGCGGAGTGCTCAGGGGCAGGCACAGGGTTGCGGTGAAAACACTGCCTTTGCCTTCGACGCTGCTGGCCTCAATGTCGCCGTCCATGCGACGCGCGAGGTTGCGTGAAATCTCAAGCCCCAGACCGCTCCCGCCATGCCGCCGCACGCTGCTGGCGTCGCCTTGTTCAAAGCGCTGAAACAACTTCGCCAGGACGGCGGCCGACATGCCCATGCCCTCGTCCGTGACACGTATTCCAATCCGTGCCGCGGTATCCGGCGCACCCGGCTCTGACTCCAGGGGCCACACCTCGAGCAGCACCGTGCCTTGCTCACTGAACTTGAGCGCGTTCGACACCAGGTTGAGCATGATTTGCTTGACCCGGGTACCGTCAGCCATCACCCAGCGGGGCAACGCCGGGTCTTGGCGGACATTGAGTACCAATCGCTTCTCGAGCGCGACCGGGCGCATGAGCGCGTGGACATCTGTCACCAGCGCTGGAAGAAAGGTGCTCTCGGGTTTGAGCGTCATCTTGCCGGCCTCTAAGGCCGAGGCATCCAGAATGTCGTTGAGCAAACTCAGCAAATGCTTGGCAGAGCGATTCGCAGTTTGGATGTAGTCGTCCTGCTGAGCGTTCACCGGTGTGGCTTCGAGCAAACTCAGCATTCCCAGCATGCCGTTCAAAGGCGTGCGCAATTCGTGGCTCATATTCGCCAAGAACTGCGTTTTACCGGCGTTGGCCGCATCGGCTTTTGCGTGGGCCTCCAGCATGCGTTCGTGCTCAAGCTCTTGCCGTATGCGCTCCCGCTCGACTTGCGTTTGGCGTGCACCGATCGCGAAGGATGAAGCCAAGAGCAAAACCATCAAAGCGCCCATCCAGCCCAGTTTGGCCAACGCATCCTCGACTTGGTGATTCAGCAAGCCCTGCTGCTCTTCGGTCATCAGGGTCGATGCCCGCAAGGTCATGGCACTCATCGCCGGGGCCATGTTTTGCAACTCCCGCCACAAGCCCGCCTGATCGACCGGCGAAGTGGTCGCTTGCGCCAATGTGGCCTCCAGTCGCGGGAGCAGCAGCACCAACAAGGTATCCACGCGCTTGAACTCGTCGGTTTGACGCAGGTTCGCAGCCACTGCAGCGGTGCTCACCCCTTGGTGCTGAGCGCGCAAACTGTTCAACGCGCGTTTCGACTGCGCAGGATCCAAGGCCTTGCCGCTGTGAATGCTGGCGTCGAGTTGTTGCGAGAGCTGGAGGTATTCCCGCTCCAGCTGATAGGCGGAATATGCGGAGGACTGGCTGAATGCGACCTGCCTGCGCTGCGCCTCACGCAGCTCGGCATAGGCCTGCTGCATGAGCACACCCACGATCGACACGCACACCACGGTCGCCAGCCAGAGCAGCAAGCGTCGTAACAGTGTGGGGGTCAGGTGAAACATACGATTTCTCTAAAAGAGCTCGTGATCCTGCAAGGCGCCGGGCGACGCAGTGCCCGTTGTTCCGAGCTTGCGTGTTTGTGCAGCGCCAACCATGATGGACGAAATCATTTGACCTGCAGCCGACTCCGCTGAAAACTCCACATCACAGGGCATCACACAACGCATGAGATCACTCCTCGAAATCACAACACCCCAATAATACGCCAAATATCTTTTATTTGTTGAAAATATTCAATTCAATCAAAATAAACAACTAGGACTCAGTGTGCCAAATCATCAAAAAAGTAACAACGAATGTTTTTCTTGCTTTTTTTGATAAATTTGATACATTGACGAAAAACAAGACGCTTATTCGGAAACCACACCATGGCAACCAACTTCCATCAACCTTCGGTTCATGCGCTCTTCGACGCAATGCCCACTGCGTTGATCACTTTCGGTGTCAACGGAGTTGCGACCTACGCCAACCGCGCTGCGCGCCTCCACCCGGACAAACCGGTTGAGGCCATGAGTGGCCGGATCGTGATCAAGAACCTGGCGCAAGCCATCGCCTTGGGCAAGGTCAAGCTGCCCTACCCAGCTGAGGTGGGGGTTGCAGACGGTAAAAAACTCAAGGGCATGTTCATGGCCGGCCCTTCGGGCCTTGACATTGCATTTGTCGCCTTGCCTGAAGAAAAAGAGTCGACCACGGCCGGCCCTGGCATCCAGAGCCGGATGGGTCTCGAACAGATCATTGAACTGCTGCAAGACGAAGTCGGCCCCCCCATGCGCAAGCTCACCAGCATGTTGGGCTCCCTGCCCGAGAGCGAAGCTGGGAACCGCATCGAAATGGCGGCCGACGAGCTCAAAGAGCGGCTGCGCCGGCTGGCGGACTTGCTGGCGGTCTTTGGCGAAGAGGCCATGCAAATGGACGATCGCATGGACCTGGGGGCCCTGGTCACCCAAACCCTGGAAGACCTCCGCCCGAAAGCGGTGCAGTCCAGAGTGCGATTTGAAGTCCGCCCGCCTAACAACACGCTCCCCCCTATTTATGGCAATGCCCGCCTGATCAAGCGCGCTTTGACCGAGTGTTTTGACAATGCACTCACGCACTCGCGCCGTGAAGTCAAAGGCGGCGTGGACTGTGCGGTGCAAATCAGTTACACGCTGACCGGCGAACACATCTTGGTGAGTGTGCGTAACCAAGGGGCCGTGGCCCCGGAAGACAAGGGCATTGAAACGCGCGATTTGTTCGCTGCGCGCAGCCCCAACCAGGCGAACGGCCGCCTGGGCTTGCCCCTGGTGAACCGCATCATCGGTTTGCATGGCGGCAACATGCGGATGTCCATCGTGGATGGTGAAGACACCCGCGTGATGATTGAATTTCCCACCGGCGCGCCGCAGCGCGGCCAAGCCAATTTGGATATGGAACAGGCCCAGCGCTACGCCGCGGATCTGGCCCAGTTAATGCAACGTCGCAAGAAGGAAGACGCATCATGAAACGCAAAGCACTCATCGTCGACGACCAGCCGGACATCCGCAAGCTGATCATGATGACCATGGAATGTGAAGACTTCGACCTCCACGAGGCCGACAACGGGGAGGACGCTTGGCTCGTCGCCCAAAAGTTGCGCCCCCAGCTCATCTTGCTCGACGTGATGATGCCAGGCTCGCTGGACGGCTACCAGGTCTGCGAGAAGGTCAAGGCGGACCCGATGCTGGGCTCCATGACCAAGGTGATCTTGCTGACCGCCAGAGGCCAAAAAGCCGATGTGGAGCGTGGCCATGAAGCCGGTTGCGACGCCTATCTGGTCAAGCCCTTCAGCCCGATCGAGCTACTGGATACCGTCGACCGCTTGGTCCCCTGAACCACACCCGCTGCTGCTATGCAATCCCTGCAAGGCCTCACGTTCATCAGCCGCCGCCGGTGGGCTCCGCCCTACCGGATCGGCAGCCTGATCATGGGTGGAACACTCGCCGTCATGCTGATCCTGTCAGCACTGTATGGCGTGTATGCCTACCAACGCATCAGCGCTGAAACACTGCGACTTGCCCACACCCATGCCACGTCGGTGGCCCGCATGGTGGCAAGCAGCAGCTCTGCAGCGCTGGTGACGGACCGGCAGCAAAACTTGCAAGCCAATGCCATTGATGCGATTCAGCTGCCCGGCATTGAGCGCATCAGCGTGTACCGCCCTGACGGCATCAACCTGCTCGAAGCCACGCGCTCGCCCGACGGCGTGCATGTCAACACCGGCAAACCATTAACCGGCTCGCAACTCACCCAAGAGCTACCCGCGAGCGGCCCTGCAGGCGACTATTACACCGCCTGGCAGCAGGTCGACAAAGACAATACCTTCAACAACGTGTGGGTGCGGGTGGACTACAGCTTGCACGAGCGCACCCAAGAACTGCAACGCCTGTGGCTGCAGTCGGTGTGGGTGGCTTTGGGCTTGATGGGTTTGGTGATGCTGTGCCTGCGGGTGATCATTGCCCGGGCACTGGCACCGGTGCGCGAGCTCACCGAATTTGCAGCCCAAATTCCGCTGCGCATGGGGGAAGAAATCGCGCTCGAGCGCTCCAGCGTCGAGGTCAGCCAACTGCAATCCGCCATCAACCAGGCCAGCCGCGGTATGGCAGCACAGGTCAACCGGGTGCAGGCGATTGTGAACACCGCGGCAGAGGCCATCATCGGGCTGGACGAATACGGAAGAGTCACCACCACCAACCCGGCAGCGACCAGTATTTTCGGTCGCTCGGAGGAAGAAATTTTGGGCAGCTCTATCGAGTGTTGTGTGCCCGGCCTCAATGCCGATGCGCTGCACGAGATGTTCGGCCAAGGCATGGAGCATGTGCTGAGCATCAGCCGCGTGACCCGCCATGACTTCATGGGAACCCGGGCGGACGGCACGCCCTTCCCGGTAGAAATTTGCCTGGGCGAAGTCAAAAACGACAAGACCCTGCGCTATGCCTGCATCGTGCGCGACCTGACCGACGAGCGCGCGGCGCAAGAAACCTCCGAGCTGTATGAGCGCGCACTGGCCAGTAGCCACAACGCCGTCTTCATCACCAACGGCAAGATGGAACACCAACCCATTGTGTACATCAACAATGCGTTCCAGAAATTCGTGGATTTGCCACGCTGGGACATTCTGGGTGAGAGCCTGGCACTGCTGCGGGGCAAGAATGCCGACGATCCGGGCGTGCGGGAGCTCACCGAGGCAGTGCGCGAACACCGCAACGCGAATGTCACCATCCACCGCGAACTCGAAAACGGCGAGATCCAGATTGCTGAAGTCTCCTTGTCGCCGGTGATGTCGGACAAAGGCACCTTGACGCACTTTGTCGGCATCGTGTCGGACATCACGGCGCGTGTACGGGCCGAGGAAGCAATGGCCGAACGACGCGCGCAATTGGATGCGATCTTCAGCCTGAGCCCGGATGGCTTTGTGATGTTTGACGCGCAGGATCAGTTGGTGTTTGCCAACCCGGCGTTCGAGCGCATGACCGGCTTGGGCAAACATGGCTCTGCACCAGTCAGCCTTTCGCAGTTCGAGCATCAGCTGCTGGCCTTGTGTGACGAAAACAAGCCATTGCCGGCCATGCGGGGCGACCAGCCCGATGCATCGTGGGAAGAAAAACTCCAACTCGCACGCCCCCAGCGGCGCGTGGTGCAGGCCCGCTCACGGCGCAACGAGGCCGGGCGCCGCGAAACGATTCTCTACTTCCGCGATGTCACCCATGAAGACGAGGTGGACCGCATGAAGAGCGAGTTTTTGACCGCTGCCGCGCACGAGTTGCGGACACCGATGGTCAGCATTTTTGGCTTCTCCGAGCTGCTGACACGGCGCAAGTTCAATGAAGAGCGCCAGAACGACATGCTGCGCACCATCCACAAGCAATCGGGTCTGCTGGTGAAAATGCTCAACGAGCTGCTGGACCTGGCCCGTATCGAATCGCGCGGCGGCTTGGACATGCAAATCACGCCCCATCCCCTGGTCGATATGGTGCAAGGCTGCATTCAGGGGCTGATGCTCAAGGACACGGACCGACCTGTCTTGCTGGCCCCCCTGCCGGAGCTGCAAGTGTTGATGGACCCGGAAAAGATGCAGCAGGCCCTGACCAATCTGTTGGCCAACGCATTCAAATACTCACCACAAGGCGGCGACGTCACCCTCGACGTGCGCACCGAAGTGGCACAGGGTGTGGAGTATGCCGTCATCAACGTGCGGGACCAGGGCATCGGTATGAGCCCCGACCAGTTGGAGCGGGCTTTTGAGCGCTTCTACCGCGCTGATGCTTCGGGCAACATTCCGGGCACCGGGCTGGGACTCAGCTTGGTCAAAGAAATCGCCGAGCTGCACAAAGGCCGCGCCGTGTTGCAAAGCGCGTTGGGACACGGAACAACGGCGAGCCTGTGGATACCTTTGGCTGTGGACCTGTAAACCCCGCAGGGCATTTGCAGCACAAGCCTCGGCAAGTGCGCCAGCAGATGCCCTGAAAAGCCTTCTGGCGGATGCCCTGAAAGGGCTTAGAGGGACAGCTGCCGGTTGCGGGCGAGCAGCTCGATCGCCGCAAAATCGACCGGCTTTTGGAACAGCGCTGTGCCTTCGGGCAGGCCACCGCGGTCCGCCACGTCGCCCGGGCTCAGGGCCGTCACCGCCACCACCTGGAGCCCGGCGAAGCTGACGCCGCCGGCGCGCAGGGAGCGCACCATTTCAAAACCATTCATGCCCGGCATGTTGAGGTCGGTGACCACCATGTCTGGCATCCACTGCCCGATGCGAACCAGGCCTTGGAATCCATCACTCGCGGTACTGAGCTCCACTGGGAAGGACCAGCCCTCCACCACCATGGAGAAGAGCTGTCGCAGGTCGGCATCGTCTTCCACCACCAACAGCCGTAAAGGGCGGTCGCCGGCAGCAGGCTGGCCATGCACCACCGGAACCAGCATGTCCGAGCGCTCACGGGTCAGGCGCTCGACCGCACTGCGGGCAATACGACGGTGCCCACCGGCTGTACGCCATGCCGGCAATACGCCCGACTCCACCCACAGCTGCACCGTGCGCACCGCCACGCCCAGCACTTCGCCCACCTCGCGGGTGGTCATGAGTTCGCTGTTGCTGTCGATCTTGCGCATGGCGTTCAGTGCATTCCGGAGGGTTCTTGCAAGGGAAGCCACAAAGTGACTTCGGTGCCCACACCCTCCACGCTGTCCAACTCGGCATCGCCACCTTGGAGCTGCATGATTTCTTTCACGAGGCTCAAACCCAAGCCGGTACCCGGGATGTCCCCTAGCGGGTGGGCGCGGTAAAAACGCTCAAAGGCCCGTGCGGATTGCGCGGGCGTCATACCGATGCCTTGGTCCGTGACGCGCACGCCCACTTGCTGCTGCTCGCCCACGCGGCGCAGGCAGGAGTCCAACAGCACGCGGCCACCTTTGGGGGAATATTTCACGGCGTTGGACAGCACATTGAGTAGCGCCTGGCGGGTCTTTTCAAGGTCGGCCTGCACCACGCAACAGCCATGCGGAAGCTCGCACACCAGGGCATGCTGGTCGGCCTTGTAGTGCCAGCCAGCAAGGGTTCCGTCGACCAGTGCAGCCACACTGCAGGAGGCGATCCGCAGGTCTTTACCCCGCCTAGCCTCGATGCGCGAAAGGTCGAGCAACTCATTGATCAGGTCGATCAAAGAGCGGGACTGCCGGTGAATCGTGCCCAGCAGCTCCTGCTGTTTGTCGGGGTGAAGCTGCCGGACCAGCATCAATTCGGTGAAACCAAAAATGCTAGCCAAGGGTGTGCGCAACTCATGGGCGGCTGCCGAGAGAAACTCTGATTTCATCCGGTCAATGTCGTGGGCCTCGGTCACGTCGCGCAGATACAGCCGGTGACCGCTTACTACGCCGGTGTCTTGAGCTACGCACCGGACCTGCAACACCTTGCGGCCGCCGGAAAGCCACTCCACGCGGCACTCGGCCGAGCTACCCGGCGTATGCGGCAGGTCCATGACCCATGCCGTCAAGCCGGCGCGCTCTGCCATGTCTGCCTGCTCCCACCACTGCATGGCACGCGCGTTCAGTGGCTCGGGCTCTGTACTGGGGTGCCAGATGAAAACCGCCTCGTCCGAACCCTCCAGAGCGCTTTGCATTTCCTGCAGTTGGCGG
Organism: Rhodoferax potami; assembly: GCF_032193765.1. Lineage (NCBI taxonomy): Bacteria > Pseudomonadati > Pseudomonadota > Betaproteobacteria > Burkholderiales > Comamonadaceae > Rhodoferax > Rhodoferax potami. The sequence goes on along the minus strand of NZ_JAVBIJ010000001.1, from coordinate 405,754 downwards.
CGCAAACTGTCGGCCTCGGCATGCACCTCCGGCTGTGCGCACAACAGAGCGTCCGGGTCGATCCACATCGCGCCCGACTCGGCGCCACACTGCAGATGGTAGTTTTTCATCATAAATGGCTGCTGCTCAGGTAGATATCGCGCACCATGCTCTTATTTTTATAGCGCCTAGCGACCGTCCACTGATGCGCGCCCGAGCAGGTGCACCGTGAGTGCATCCAGATAGCCGCACAACCGGTCCGCGCTCAAAGGTTTCTGGTAGCGCACCACCTGTTGCGGTAGCCGGGTGTCCCCCTCCATCTCCTGCGGAGACATGGCAGACAGCGCGATGATGTTGAGCCCCTTCAGGTCCGGCTCTTGGGCCAATGCCTGGATCAGGGTAAAGCCGTCCATCGGCTCCATCACCAGATCGGTGACCACCAGATCGGGAATCATGGCGCGCACATGGGTCAGAGCCTGGTTGGCTTCGTTAACGATGGTCAGCTGGACCGTATGCCCTATGCGTGCCAGCAGCGATTTGAAGAACGCGATTTGCACCGCGTCATCCTCGACAAGCAGGATCCGCAAAGGCCGCGCGCTGGTCACTCCGGCCAGGCCGACATTGCGCGCGTTGAGCAGTTGCTCCACGCTGCTGCGAAATATCCGGCGATGCCCTCCGGGGGTGATCCAGGCATCCAACTCCCCGTTGATCACCATTTTTTGCACCGAGGTGGTGGAGAGCCCCAACAACTTCGCCGCCTGTTGGGTGGTTAAAACGTCGCGTTCAGCGTTCATATCAACTTTCTCCGGTTGCATTTTTCATGACCTACATGCAATTCGCACAAATATAAAAAGAAATATTGATTAAATTCAATTAAATCATTTTTACATAAATAAGCTGGAAGATCAATTGAAATTCGATCAATTAATGAAAAACAAACAAATTTAAACAGGGGTCCACAAACGCTCAATCGCATCGGCCACAACGGCATAGTCTTGAGCCGCCCTGCTGTGCGCGGCGTGCTGCCGCACCGGCTTGCCACGGCCGAACGCCTCGGCCACCCGGATATCCACCCGGATGCCGGGCAGCAGACGGTTCCGCCCGAATTGCTGGCCCAAGTCCTCGCAGACCTCACGGTGCAAGCCAATACGCGCATCAAGCATCACCGGCACAAAACCCAGCACTTTCAAGTTGTCGTTCATGCCGCGGCCGGCGACCCGGAAGATCACACGCGCCAACTGCCGGATCCCCTCGCCGGACAAAAAATGGGGCACAAAGGGGACCAACACCCGGTCGGCAGCGCACAAGGCGTTAAGCAACAAGCCATCCAGCGAAGGCGGTGTGTCCAGCACAATCAAGTCGTAGTCCGCCAGCAAACCCTCGGCGGCCAGCGCCAAACCCAGCGCGTTCGAGGTATCCCCCGACCCCCCGTGGTTGAACAAAGGGTCTGCCGGGACCAGATCCAGGCCCGGCACCGGACAAGGGCGCAGCGCCTGCCGCAAGGTGTTGTGCCCCGCCAGAAACCCTTGGGCGGAAGCGGCACCCCGCACTTGCGGAACCCCGAGGCCTATCGCACAGTGGCTCTGGCTATCGAGGTCGATGAGCAAGACCCGGCGGCCCCGGGCGGCATATTCGCTGGCCAGGTTGACCGCCATCGAGGTCTTGCCGGTACCGCCTTTGCGGTTGGTGATCACGAGTACGCGGGCTTGTTGCATTTAGAAGAGCTCGATCTTGGGCAAACCGTCGTTACTGACCTGCGCTTCACCACCAGTGGCGGTTTTGTGCGCGAGGTGCTGGCTGGCCATCACATAGCGGGACACCTGTTGCTCCAGCTGCTGGGTGAGGGACACCATGCCCTCGCGGTCCCAAGGCTTGTCGTGCATCTGATCGGCCACGCTCTGCAAATGGCTGTTGAGCTCATGCATGGCGCCCTGCACTTGCTCGATACGCTGGCGGATCACATCGTGGAACTGGATCTGACCCAGCGCCTCCGAGAGCTTGTGCACGATCTCCATATGGCCGCTGCGCACACCCTCCACGATTTCCAGCAAACTCGCCGAGCCCTCTGCAAAGCGCGCTTGCATCGCGTTGATGTCGTCCAGCACCTTGCGCATGTTGCCGGCTGAGGAATGCCGGTCTGTATGGCTCTCCACGCTTTCCAGCTCTTGATCGATCCCGTCGGTGGCAGAGCTGATGCGGCGTGCAATGTCCACCGCAACCTCGGCGGTCCGGTTGGATAGCACCCGGATTTCGGCTGCCACCACCGCAAAACCACGGCCGCTTTCGCCGGCACGGGCGGCCTCGATAGCAGCGTTGATGGCCAGGAAGTTGGTTTGCCGAGCGACGTTGGAAATCACATCCACCAAGGGCGTCAAAGCCTTCACCTCTTGCAGGCGCTTGAGCCGTCCGAGGTTGGTTTCAATGTCGCGCTGCTGATCCTGGACGAACATTTCCAGAATCGCACCGAGTTGCTGGTCGACCTGGATCTTTTCGCGCACCACCTCTGACAGCTCGGCCCCGTTGGCTTCAGACGCCTGTATCCGCTCGAGCTGTTGGCCCGAGACCTGATACACCGAATCCACAATTTTGATGACGTTCATGACGCCTTCTTCGGTGTCACTCACCGAGCCATCGAGCTGCTGGGCCAGTACCTCCAGGTAGGGCGCCACGTGGCGCAGCTCGGCAGCGGCCGTGTCCGGCGGCATCCGGGATTGGGCTCCCACGCCCCGGCTGGTACTGCGGGCGTGCTGCCATGCCCGGTGTACCACCAGGTTCAAGCCACCGGCCAAGGCGATGGCCAGCAGCGATACGGCTAAATACTCCCAAGGTTTGGAGCCACCCAAAACCGTTGCAGTGTGGGCGAGGCCCCAAGGGGCCAGCCAGTACATGGCCACACCGACACTGCCCCACACGAGGCCGGTCATCCACAGGCGGTGAAGCCAAGGTATGTCAAAAGCTTGCAACATGGTGTCTCCTGCACGAGCAACCGGGCTCAGGCGCCAGGCACGACCTGCTTGACCACGCGGACCAGATCAGGGCCGGACACCGGCTTGACCAACCAGCCGGTGGCCCCCAGTTTCTTGCCCTCATCGCGCTTGCTGGCGTCGCTCTCCGTGGTCAGCGTCAGGATGGGGATGAAACGGTAGCCCGGCAGGGTTTTGACCTGGCGAATCAGCTCCAAGCCCCCCATGTTCGGCATGTTGATGTCGGTAATGATCAGGTCCGGCTTCAACCCGCCCTTCAGCTTGGTCAGCGCCTGCACACCGTCGGCGGCGGTCTGCACCACAAAACCGTTCATCTCCAGACTGCTTTTGACACTCATGGTCATCGTGAGCGAGTCGTCCACGATCAAAATTGTTTTTGCCATCACTCTCTCCTTACGAACCGGCTGAAAACACGCTGCGCAAGGCACTCTCCAGTGGCGCAGCGACAGGCCAAACGGCCACCTGCACACCGGCGGCCATCAGCACTTGAATATTGGCGGGGTGCATGTGTGTGCACGCAGAAAAATCGGCTTGCACCGGGCTGCGCTCCTGCAGCCAGGCCAGAAGCACTTCGGCGTCTTCCACACCGACGATCTCGGCAAACACCACCTCGGTGTCACGGTATTCGATAGTCATCAGAGCATCTCCTTGGTGTTGAGCACCATCAGGACGGAGCCGTCTCCCATCAAGGCCGAGCCGGAGTACGCCCGCAATCCGCTAAGCACCCCGGAGAGCGGCTTGAGGATGATGTCGGCTGTCTCATGGAAGTCATCCACCACCAGCCCCAGCGACTCGTCGCCTACGCGGACAACCAGCACGGCATATTCGTCGCTGTCGTTGGTCACTGGCGGTGCGGCCAGGCCCAACACGGCGTTCAGGTCACGCAAGGGGACCACCCGCCCACGCAACAGTGTTGCCTTGCGTTGCTTAATGGTGCGCACCGAAGCGCGCGGCACCCGCACGGTCTCGACCACCGCATCCATCGGAATACCGAACATCTGCTGGTTCGACTCCACGGTCATCACATTCGTCACGGCCATCGACAGCGGCAGCGACAGGCGGATGCGGGTGCCCTGCCCTTTGGTGCTCTCCAACACGATATTGCCGTGCACCTGCTCGATGGCAGTGCGCACCACATCCATGCCGACACCGCGGCCCGACAAATCCGAGATCACCTCGCTGGTCGAAAAGCCAGGAATGAACACCAGGTTGACCGCCTCCTGGTCGCTGATGCGGTCCATCGTGGCCTCGTCAATCAGCCCTTTTTGGTAGGCCTTGAGCTTGATGGCCTGGGCGTCGATGCCTTTGCCGTCATCGGTGATTTCAATCACCACCCGGTCAGCCTCCTGGCGGGCGGCAATACGCAAGGTACCGGCAGCCGGCTTGCCTGCTGCGGTGCGCACCTCGGGCATTTCAAAGCCGTGGTCAAGGCTGTTACGCACGATATGGACCAAGGGGTCGCCCAAAGACTCGATGATGTTTTTGTCAGCCGCTGTTTCCTGGCCCTCGAGCTCCAGGTTCACCTGCTTGCCCAAACGGCGCGAGATATCTCGCACCAGGCGCGGAAAGCGCTGGAACACAAAAGACACCGGCATCATGCGGATCTGCATGATGGCGTCTTGCATTTCTTCCGAAATCCGGTTGATCGTGGCGTACTGCCCCTTGATTTCCCGGGCCAGCTCGCGCACGCCAAACACGGTTTCCGCGCGATTGGCCAAGTAAGGCATCGCGTTTTTAGCCACCACCATCTCGCCGATCAGGTTCATCAGGCGATCGATCTTGACCTGGTCCACCTTGAGGCTCTTCGGGCTCGCCTCTTCGGGGCGACGCCCCACTCGCACATCCGCCTCTTGCAATTCGGGCTCTGCGGGCTCCGGCTCCATCGCAGGTGCCGCCACGGCAGCCACCACAGGCGCAGGGGCCGCCGGCACTGGTGCGCTGACCTTCATGGCGGGAGCGACCGTAGCAGGTGCTACCGCTACAGGGGCCACAGGAGCTGCAGGCACGTCGGCCACTGCGGCCTCTTCCGGAAAAGTCTGGTCCAGCCAAGCGGCCAAGGGGGCTGCGGTTTGTGTTGCCAGTGCAGTGGCAGCCAAGGCCTCCAGCGCCGGCACTTCGCCCTGCCGGCCAAAGGCTTTTAAGCAACCGCTGAGGGACGCCACGGCAGCCTTGATGCGTCCGGGCAGCCACGCGGCATCGTCGGGCAGCGCCAGCACCTCGCGCTGCACATCGATCACATTTTTCAGCGCCATCGCATGCACATTGTTGTGAATCGGCGATTGCGCAAGCGCCGCGGGTTTGGCGGGTGCCACCGGATCGGCAGCTGGCTCGGTCCAGTCCGGGTTCTCGAAGGTGTTCACGGCCGAGACCAATCGGCGCAACGCGGCGGTATCAGGCTGTGCGGCGGTCAACAAAAGCTGCATCCACCGCAACGCAGACGACAACCACAGGCTGCTGCTCGACAGCTGGATCATGGTGTCCACCGCGCGCTTGAAGCCTGTCAGGTCCTGGTGGTCGATCAGCGCGAGCGCGTCTTCCACAAAATCTTCGTACACCGGCCCGCCGTTGGAGTCGCCTTGCGGTATCAGCAAACACAGTGCAGGCACCTCCACGATGTGCACCTGGTCCTGCACATAGCGATAGTGCGCATCGACCTCGCCACGATCAGCGGCCACCAGCACATCAAAATCGAGCATGCACCGGTAGGCATCCAACTCCGCCAATGCGGGCCAGGCGGCCCGGGCCGACATGCCGGTCCACAGCCAGCCAGGGGTTTGGTTGGCCTGGTGCAGAGGGTCATCCCCCTGATAAAAGCACTCTTCGGACGGTACATAGCGCACCCACAACAGGGGCGCACCATCCCGTGCTTGGGCCCACGCCTGCATCCGTGCGGCCTCAGGCACCCGGGCCAATTGCTCGGCCAGGGGGAAGGCGGGCGCCACGCTGCCGCTTTGCACTGCACCCGCCTCGCTCACCGCCGGCGCGGATGTTTCTGCATCCGGGCTGATCAGTGCGCGCAGGGCTTTGGCTTGGCGCACGGCCTCGGCGGCCATGTCAGCAGAGACCGGCTTGTCGGATTCAATGCCATCACACAACAAGCCCACAAAGTCCATGGCGTCCAGCAGGCGGTCTGCCAGCGTTTGCGAGTAGCGCACCTCTCCGTGGCGCACCGCATCCATCAGGTCTTCGCCGGCATGGAGCACCCGGCTCATTTCCGGAAAATCAAACAAGCCGCTGTTGCCCTTGAGGGTGTGCACCACCCGGAAAAGCTGGGTCATCAACTCTTCGTCGTCGGGTGCCCGCTCCAGCTCCATGAGCTTGCCGCCGATGCCTTCCAACGCATCGCGCGCTTCGGACAAAAACTGTGCAAGCAACTCATTCATAGCGCATCCCCTTGCAGCAAGGCCACGTGTGCCACCAACTGATCAGGCCGTGTGGGCTTGACGAGGTACAGGTTGGCTCCCGCTGCATAGGCCCGGCGCCGGTCGGCAGAGGCGGACTCGGTCGACACCATGATGGCGGGCACTTGCGGCATGTCCTGGCGGCGGAGTTCGCGCAAAAAGCCGTAGCCGTCCAGCTTGGGCATATTGACGTCGACCAGGTACAGGTCAAACGCGGTTTGCATGGCTTTCTCAAGGGCCTCAATTCCGTTGATCGCCTCTTGCACTTCGTAGCCGGCACTCTCCAGGATATTGCGGTGGTACATGCGCACCGTAGCGGCATCATCAATTACCAGTATTTTTTTCATGGGGTTTACTCCGTTGGCTTCTGGTAAACAATCGCTTCGGGGAACTTGCGCACCTTGTAGAGCGAAGAAATCCGGCTCATGGATTCGGAATGTCCGAGGCAGATAAATCCCCCCGGTTTAAGGGCGTCGTAAAAGGTTTCCGCAGCCGCCTTGCGGGACACATCGTCAAAATAGATCAGCAGGTTGCGGCAGAACACCACATCAAAATTGCGGTAGGCACGCGTGTCCGCCCGGTCCGACAAGTTGACCCGGGTGTACTCCACGGCGCCACGCAAGTCGTCGCAGATCTGAAAGTCTTCCCCCATCTGCCGGAAGTACTTTTGCCGGTATGCCGTGGGCAACTGCCCTACCGACCTCGGCGAATACAAACCACGGCGGGCCTGCTCGAGGATCCGGGTGTCGATATCCGACGCCACGATTTCCACATCAAAATTGTGGATGCCGGCCCAGCGCTCCAGCAGGTAGATCGCAATCGAATAGGGTTCTTCTCCGCTAGAGGAAGGCAATACCCAGATCCGCAGCGGACCATCGTCTTTCTTGCGCGACACCAAGTCCGGCAACAAGGAGTTCACCAGGCACTTGAACTGGTACTCCTCGCGGAAAAAGTAGGTCTCGTTCACCGTCATGGAGTTGGTGAGCGTCTGCAACTCGACCCCACTGGCCTGAAAGCGCAGCATGGTGAAGTAGCTGCGAAAGGTGGCGTTGCCGGTGTCAGCCATTCGCTCCAGAAGCCGCTTGTCCACAAAGTAGCGCTTGGACATGTCGAACTGGATGCCGGTTTTGCGATAGAAGAACTCCCGGAATTTCTGGAAGTCGTCTTCGGAGATAGAGGCGTCTGCCATACGGTGCTCAGTTCTCTTGAATGCGTTTGATCGCGAGATCAGCGGCATATTGGATGTAAGGCTCATCAGCGAACCGGACTTTGAGGCGCAACAGAGATTCGAGTGAGGCTGCGCCACCGACCTCACCCAGCAAATCCACCGCGGTGCCGCAGACGTTGACATGGTCGTCCACATCGATCACCTGCAGCAGCCAGTTCTCCACCAAGGGGTGGCGCAGGGACTCCAGGATGTTCACCGCGAAGATGCGCACATCGCTGTCTTCATCCATCAACAGGCCCAGCATGATCGGTGCCACCGCATCGGGCAGTTGCTTCATGGCTTCGATGGCTTCGTTCCGCAGGCCCGCATCCTCAGAGCGCAAGCACGCCACCAGGCCATTGACAGCGGTACCGTCACCAATGCGGGTGATGCTGGTCAGCATGACCTCACGCACCGAGGCATCAGGCTCGACTTGCAAAGCTTCCACCAGGGCCTCCGAGCAATCGGGGCAATCCACCAGATCCCGCGCAGCCCAGCGGCGCGCTTCGGGGTCAGCGGCGAGCAATTGCTTGCACAAGCTGGGGCAGTCACGCGCGGAGGTCCGGGTGTCCCCGCGGACGCCCTCCGCTGGAGTTTGTTTGATCAGTCCCATCGTGTGTACCTCAGGTGCGTGCAACCCAGGTTTTGACCTGCGCTGCAATTTTGTTTAAGGGGAGAACCAGGCTTGCGCCTTTGCGCTGAACCAGTTCTTTGGGCATGCCGTACACCACGGCGGTTTCTTCGGACTCGGCAATCGTGCTGCCACCGCGCCGTTTGATTTCTGCGAACCCCTCGGCACCGTCGTAGCCCATGCCGGTGAGCAGCACTGCGATGATCTTGGAGGGAGCCACATGCTCAAGCGCACTGCGCGCCAGCAACTCCACCGACGGATGCCACATGTGCTCGGGCGACTCCGGCTTGGGCGCCACGGTCAGGGTGTTGCCACGTTTGCTGAGCACCATGTCTGCACCCCCTTTGCCGATGTAAATCTTGCCGGCTACCACCGGCATGGGGCGATCGGCCTCCAGCACCTCCAGGGGGCACATGGCGTTCAGGCGGCCTGCAAAAGGCGCGGTAAAACTGGCCGGCATGTGTTGCGCCACCAGCACCGGCAGAGGAAAGTCTTCCGGGAAGAAAGGCAACACCTCTTCCAGTGAGCGGGGGCCGCCGGTAGAGACCCCCACCAGCACCACCCCGTCTTGCTTGCTGGCCGCCAACTGGCTCGCGCGCTCAGCCACCACCTGCCGGTCGGTTGCCATGCGCTCGCGCAATGAGCTGGGCTCTGCGCCCGAGGTCGCTTTGCTCCGCAGTTTCGAGCGGGCTGCTGCCCGCACTTTGGCCAGCATGTCCTTGCGGATGTCGTCCAGCGTGAGCGAAATCGTGCCACCGGGCTTGGCCACATAGTCCACCGCCCCGAGGTTGAGGGCCTCAAAGGTGGCCAGTGCGCCTTTCTCGGTGAGAGACGAGACCATGATCACCGGCACCGGCCGCTGGGCCATCATCAAGGAGAGGGCGGTAATACCGTCCATCTCGGGCATGTTGATGTCCAGAGTCACGACGTCAGGCTCAAAGCTCAGGTTTTGTTCCACCGCATCCTGGCCGTTGCGGGCCTGGCGGATGTCGAAGTCACCTTCGCTTTGAAACAACTGCGTCAATTGGCGCCGCATCAGTGCGGAGTCGTCAACGATGAGCAGTTTGATCATGGCGGTATCTCTCTCTTTCTTCAGGCGCTGATCGCCGCAACCTGGTTCAGATCGGCGTCGGCGAGCAAGTGGGAGGGTTCCAGCAGCTGGAGCATGCGTTTCTGCTTCTCGAGGTTGGCCATGCGGGCCAGCAGGCTGCTTTGCGCATCAGACATGCGGGGTGCCGGCTCGATCGCGTGCAGTGGCACCTTCAGGACTTCGGCCACCGAATCCACAATGAAACCGGTACGCACGTTGTGGATCATGAAGACCACGATGCGTTGGCCATCATTACGGGCCACCCCGTTCAGCCCCAGCCGACGGCGCAAATCCATCACCGGCAAGACCTGTCCACGCAAGTTGATAACCCCCTCCACCGCAGCAGGTGCTTTGGGCACATGCGTCAGCTCTGCGGGCACACGCACGATTTCCTGCACGCTGTCGATGGGCACACCGAACTCCTCGGTGCCGAGGCGGAACACCACGACCTGCTCATCATCCGGGCCCGTGTTCTGGTGGCGGTCTGTCAGGCGCTGGCCCTCGGCATCGAGGTTGGCCAGGGCGTCCTTGATGGCAGAGTGGCGAAACAGGTTGTCGGTAGAGATGATGGACACCAAGCGCTTGCCGCCGTCGATGCTGCAGATTTCGGTGATATCGGCCATATCGCCTTCGCGGGCCAACAAGGGCGGCATGGGCTCCACCAGCTTTTGCGGGACCCGCAACACCTCGTTCACGTTGTCTACCACCACGCCGACTGATGCGCCCTGCACCGACACCACCACGATGCGGCTGGACTCATCCGACGCGCGGCGGTCGAGTGCAAACATGCTGCGCAAGGAGACCAGCGGCAACAGGCGGTTGCGCAAGGTCATCACCCCCAGTACATGACTCTGAGAGCGCGGCACTTTGATGATGGTCTCGGGGATTTGCACAATTTCTTGCACATCCGAAATCGCAATCGCGTATTCCTGAGCCGCTACATCAAAGCTCACCAGGTGCAACTCGTCTTCGCTGGCCAGGTGCTGCGCAGTGGCCGTGGTGCCAGAGCCCATGCTGCTGATGCCAGCGGCTTGCTGGTCGCGCTGCATGCGGGCAATGTGGGCAAACTCCTGGTCGATCAGTTTCTGAAAGTTCAGAACCATCACCATGGCGTGGCCACCCACGTCTTTGATGATGCCTGATAGCAGGTCTGCATCGACGGTGCAACCGACGCCGTCCAGGCCTTCCATTTTGCTGGGGTCTACCCCAACTACGCTGGATACCCGGTCCACCACAAAGCCCAAAGGCTCGCCGTAATTGATGACCACGGCCCGCGAAGAGTCGTCAGACACCCGCTCGGCAAATCCCAGCGCGCGGCGCAAGGACACGATCGGCAACACATGGCCCCGCAGGTTGGCCAGGCCCTCCAGGGTGTGAGGCGCCATGGGCACCCGCACAACCTCAGGCACACGGATGATTTCTTGCACCGGCGCCATTTCCACCGCGAAGACCTCGTCCCCCGCCATGAAAGTGACGTACTGCCGGATCCCGGAGGCGTTGTCGCCTTCGTCCGGCACAGCCGCACCGGGCGGCTGCATGGAACTGTTGGGAGTGCTCATAACGCGTTACTCCGGTTCAAGCGCTTTGGAGTTCGTCAGCGAGTGAAGAGATCTCTTCGATAGCAGCCGCCAGTTCTTCGGCGCCTTGGGCTTGTTGCTTGGCTGCGGAGGCCGCCTCTTCCGAGGCTTTGGCAGCTTCTTGCGCAGCACCCGCGATTTGCTCCACACCCCTCTTCACCTGTGCGACTGCCGCTCCTATTTCTGTTGCAGCGGCCAGAATCTCGCCCACGTTGTTGCCCACCTCGGCAATATCGCTCTCGATGGTGAGCAAATTGACGGTGGTGGCTTTGGCCTTTTCAACCTCGTTAACCGCAGTCGACACGATTTCTTCAAGGTCACGGCCTACAACGCCGATCTGGTCCTGCACCGCCTTGACCAGGTCTTTGATGCGGTCGGCGTTCTCGGCAGAGTCTTGGGCGAGGTTGCGAATATCCGTGGCAACCACCACAAACCCTTTGCCGAATTCACCGGCCCGGGCCGCTTCGATCGAGCCGTTCACAGCCAACATATTGGTTTGGATCGACACCGTGGTGATCGCATCCACAATCTTGTCGATACGGCGGGACACGAGCTCCAACTCTTTCACCTGGCGAATGCTTTGGCGGCTGGAGTCTGCACTGGCCAACACGTTGGCAATTAGCGCGTCCACCGAGGTCTTGTTGCTGGCAAGCAGTTCGCGAATCGCTTTCACTTTGGCCGTGCCGGCGGTGCCGCGCTCCACCGCCAACTGGGCGCTCTTTTCGATCTGGGTCACGGCTGCAGAGGCCTCTTCGGTTCCGGCGGATTGAACCTCGGCACCTTTGCGGATCTGGTCGATGGCGGCCATGATCTGGGAGCCCGAGCGGCTGATTTCCTGCACCGCGGACGACAACTCTTCTGCGGCAGAGGCCACTTCCTCGGCGCTCTTGGCAACATCGGTCGAGTTCTTCAGGTCCTCGGCCAATTCCGACAGACCTTGGGCGGTTTGCTCGCATTGCGACAGGGCCTGCGCCTGCTCTGCCACCGTTTTGGCGGCCTCTTCTGCGGCTGCGGACTGCTCTTCGGCGGCCGCGGCAATATCTTCAGAACCCTTGAGCGCCTGCACGGTTGCAGTCGCAGACTGCTGGGCACCGGTGGCGATCTCGCTGATGGCGCCCACGATTTCCACCGTGTCTTTGCGGATCTGCTCCAGCTGGCTGGTGATCACTTTGCCGTTTTGCACTTCCTCTTCCACCGCTTTGGCTGATTGGCCAATGCCTTCGGCGATCACTTTGACCTCGCCCTGAATCTGGCCCACGAGATCCTGGATTTGTTTGGCGCTCTTCTCAGAGGTCTCGGCCAAGGTGCGTACCTCGTCCGCCACCACTGCAAAGCCTTTGCCGTGCTGCCCGGCGCGGGCGGCTTCAATCGCGGCATTGAGTGCCAGCAGATTGGTCTGGTCTGCAATCCGGGCAACCGCTTTGACGATGTCCCCGATATTGGCGGCCTGCTTTTCCAGCTCTGCCACCATGCCCACCGATGCCGCTTGCCGCTGTGCCGACACCCCCACATTAGCCACCAGGCTGGTCACTTCGGTGCCTGTGCGGGCAATCAGTGCCTGAGAGGACTCCACGCGGGCCGCACTGGCCTTGGCGTTTTGCAACTGGCGTGTCACGGCACCTTCTACCTGCTTGAATGCGGCCAGCGACTCCTGGGCTGCGCCTGTTGCCTCTTCGGCACCGGTGGCGATCTGGTCGGATGCGCGCTTGAGCTCTTCGGCGGCAGAGGCCGCTTCGGTGATGCCGGATGACATCTCAGTGGTGGCCGCCGCAATGCGCTCTGCCGCTTGCTGTTGCTTGGCCAGCGTGCGGGCGCGCTTGCGTTGGGCCTCAGCCTCACGGGTGACAGCGGCGGATGCGCGGGCGGAGTTGGTATCTGCAGCGACGCCATGCGGTGCGCTAACGGCTTTTTTAACGAGTGCCATGGGAGTGAGTCCTTTCGGGGGGGAGTTGCAGGCAGCTGGGCGCAGGGTTGACGAGAACGAAAGGGCAGCGCCGGGGCCCGGCCATATTCCATTGCGCTGCTGGGGAAAACATGAAAGAGCCTTGTGAGTTAGCGGTGGGCCGCGCCGGCGGCTGCAGGCTCTAGCTGGGCCGCCTCTTCAATCAGGCGGGTCACCAGCTCAATCAGCTCCACAGGCTGAAAGGGCTTCACCAGATAAGCCTTGGCGCCACTTGCCATGCCGGCTGAAATGTCGTCCTCCGAACCGGCGGCCGACAACATGACCACCGGCACGTTGCGAAGCTGGGGGTCTGCGCGCATGACTTCGCAGGCCGTCAGCCCGGAAACGCCGGGCATCCGGACATCCATCAGCACGAGGTCGGGCTTGTGTTCACGCGCCATTTCGAGGCCCTGCTCACCGCCATTGGCCTCCAGCACCAGAAAGCCCATATATTCGAGCGTCATGCGAATCAGCCGGCGAATGCCATCGCCGTCCTCAACTGTCAAAATTGTTTTTTTCATGTTTTTAGCACCTGAAAATCTATTTGGCGAATTTACCGAAAATTCCACTTTTAGTGTTGATTTTGATTTAAATTTTTTCTCAAACTTTTCTATCACTTCCTTCTCGCGATAGTTTTCATGTTTATTTTTTCGAAGATCGTGGCGTGGATCACCCAGCCCTTGTTCTGGGTTCTCCTGGTGTTGATCAGTGCGTGGGTGCTCGCCAAGCGACGCCCGGCGCTGGCGCGACCGGCCCTGGGCTGGAGCGCGGTGCTGGTGGCATTGATCGGCTGGATGCCATTGCCGGAACTCCTGATCCGGACGCTGGAAGCGCCTTATGCCGAGATCCCCCCGGAAACAGACATCTCCGGGTACGCCGGCATCGTGGTCTTGGGCGGTGGTACGGCCCGGGGGCACCTGCAGGCCGACTACCGCCACCCGTTGACCAATGACGCAGGCGAACGCCTGTCTGTCTCTGCAGCGCTGGCGCTCAAGAATCCGGGAATGACAGTGATCTATACGGGTGGAGAAGGCGACCCCAACGGGGGTGGGCCCAGCGAGGCTGAGCGGGCACTCAGGTTCTATGACAGCCTGGGGGTCCCGGACGGGCAAGTGCGTTACGAGTCGGTCTCGCGGAACACGTATGAGAACGCGGTGCTGACGGCCGAGCTACCGGGCATCAACCCGCAAAACCGCTGGCTGCTGCTGACCTCTGCCTGGCACATGCAGCGGGCCAAGGCCACCTTTGAGAAAGCGGGGTGGAATGTGACGGCCTACCCGGTCGACTTCCGCGCCGAAAGCAGCCCGCGGTGGACACGCTACTCGATGCAAGCCGGCGTCTCCGACTGGCAAATGGTGCTCAATGAATACGTGGGCTGGGTGGCCTACCGGCTCACCGGGCGGCTCTAAGCGCCCGGGATACCAAACTTATGCCAGGGGCTCTTTGAACGCGCGCACCTGGTCGATACGCCGGCCTTCGAGGGTCTGCACTTCAAACACCCACTCGCCCACAGTAATGCGGGCACCGGGCTGGGGGAGTTGACCGGTCACCGCCATCAGCAGCCCTGCCAGCGTGTTGTAGCGGCCACGCTCTTCATCAGGGAGTTCATCCTGAATATCCAGGCGGGCTTTGAGCTCGCCCACCGGCATGAGCCCATCCAACAACCATTGGCCATTCTCTTGCAGCGTGGCCCAGGCCTCTTCCTTGGCGTCTGGTTGCAGTTCACCGGTGATGGCCTCGAGCAGGTCATGCGGGGTCATCAGGCCCTGCACCACGCCATATTCATCCACCACAAACACCATCCGGGCCGAGCGCACCCGGAATTGCTCGATCAGCTCCATGCCAGTGAGTGTCTCGGGCACAAACACCGCCTGCTCGGCCAATGAGTCCACGGTACCGGTGTAGGTGTCGCCCATGGCCAGCAAGCGGGACACGCTGACCAGGCCCACCACATTGTCCAAAGAGCCGCGGCACACCGGATACCAGGAGTGGCCGTTACCTTCGCGGGTGTCACCCGCCAAGGCCAGCGCCTGGGGAACGCTCAAACCGGCCTCTATCCACGCAATATCGACCCGCGGCAGCATCATGCTAGTCAACGGCCGGTCGTCAAGGTGGAACACATTGCGCACCATCTGGTGCTCGTGCTCCTCGATGATGCCGGCATCCACCCCTTCTTCAAGGCTGGCGGATATTTCTTCTTCCGTCACCGCGCGGTTGTCGGTGGCGTTGAGGCGGAGCAGGCGCAGGGTGGCGTGGGTCGCGTAAGACAGCAGTTTCACAAAAGGTTTGGCCCCCGTGGCCACCCAGGTCATAGGAATCGCTAGAGCCCGTGCCACGGTTTCGGGATAGAGCTGCCCGATGCGCTTGGGCACCAACTCGCCGAACAGAATGGTGATGAACGTAATGCCGGTCACCACCAGCGCAGTGGCCGAAATCTCGGCTACCCGGGTGGAGAGCGAAAACTGGGTTTCCAACCAATGCGCCACGCCGTCGCTGAAGGCCGCTTCACCCACAATGCCATTGAGCATGCCGATGGAGGTAATACCCACCTGCACCACAGACAAAAACTGGGTCGGGTTATCCAGCAGGGCCAAGGCCGCCTTGGCCCCCTTGTCTCCAGCCTCCACCATGGTTTGCAAACGGACTTTGCGGCTGGCTGTGAGCGCCAGTTCCGACATGGCGAATACGCCGTTGAGCAAGGTGAGAACCAGAATGAGTAAGAAATCCATGGATGCAAGCGAGAATCGAGACCATGGCAATGTACCTTATCGGGGATGTTCAGGGCTGCGACACCGCTCTGGAACGGCTCACCCAAGCCATCGACTTTTCTCCCAGCCGCGACACGCTCTATGTTTTGGGCGACCTGGTGAACCGTGGCCCCGAATCTGCGGCGGTACTGCGCCGCTTAATGGGCTACGGCAGCGCAGCCCGCTGTTTGCTGGGCAACCACGACCTGCATTTGCTCGCGGTGAGTTATGGGGTCCGCAAACCCGGCAAGCGCGATACCCTCGCCCCCTTGCTGGAAGCCGACGATGCGCCCGGGCTCTTGTACTGGCTACGGCACCAGAAACTGGCCATTTACGAAAAAGTGGGTGATTCAGGCATATTAATGGTCCACGCCGGCGTATTACCTGCGTGGACAGCTATCAAAACAATAGCATTAGCCCAAGAGGTGGAAGCCGCCCTTCAAGCGTCGGATGCGCACCTTTTCTTCCAGCAGATGTATGGCAATGGCCCGGACGCTTGGAGCGACACCCTCATCGGTGCGGACCGGTTGCGTGTGATCGTGAATGCGCTGACCCGGCTTCGTTATTGCACGCCGGAAGGTGTCATGGAATTCAAACACTCCGGCGGCCTAGAGGCAACACCTGCAGGCTATGTGCCTTGGTTTGATGCCCCCGCCCGCCAGACCACCGGTGAGGTCATGGCGTTTGGCCACTGGTCCACACTGGGCTGGCTCCACCGGCCGGATGTATGGGCCCTGGACAGTGGTTGCGTGTGGGGCGGGTGCTTGAGCGCGTTGCGGGTTGCTGCTGCACCCGCAGGCGGTCTTGCGACCGAGCTGATTCAGGTGAAATGCCCTCAGTCCCAGGAACCCGGGGACTGAGAGCCACCCAGACCGTTAGGCGGACTTGAACAGTGCCGCGACCTTGCGCTTGGGCTTGATGTTGGCAGAGATGCCACGGCTGGCCGGCTTGGCCGCCGACTCCCACGATGGGGAAGGCGCTTCAGCCGCAGGTGCGCTGGGCTCGTAGGGCTTGTCAAAGAACGGATCGCGGGGCGCAGGAGCCGGACGACCGTATTCGCGGGGAGCGCGGGTGCGGTAGGCATCATCACGCTCGTTGCTATGGCTGCGGCCACGGCCTGCGTCACCACGACCGTCGCCTCGGCCTTCGCTACGGGGGCCACGAGCTTGCTCGCCGTTTTCTGCGTACATGCGGCGGCCGTCATTGATACGGCCCTGGCTGCGGATGTCCGGACGGTCTTCGTCGAACTCCACGGCTTCGAGCTCGATCTTGGTTTTGATCAGCTTCTCGATGTCAGCCACCAAGCGCGCATCGTTACCGCCACCGACAAAGCTCACCGCCAGGCCGGAGGCGCCAGCGCGGCCGGTACGGCCGATGCGGTGCACATAGTCTTCTGCGTTGAACGGAATGTCCATGTTGAACACAGCGGGCACGTCCTTGATGTCCAAGCCGCGGGCGGCCACATCGGTACAGACCAGCAAGTCCACTTCGCCTTTTTTGAAGGCTTCCAGCGCTTTCAGGCGCTCGTCCTGGGTCTTGTCGCCGTGCAAGGCAGCAGCGCGCAGTCCATCGCGCTCCAGGGCGCGGGTCAGGCGGGCGCAACCGAGCTTGCTGTTCACAAAAACAAAAGCTTGTTTGATTTGTTTGCTGCGCACGATCTGCAAAAGGGCGTGGCGCTTGTCATCGTCGTTGACGCGGTAGAAATGCTGCTCCACGGTGGAAGCCGTCGCGTTGGAACGCGCCACTTCAATCGTGATCGGGTTTTGCAGGTAGCTGTTGGCCAAGCGTTTGATTTCGGGCGAGAAGGTCGCCGAGAACAGCAAAGTAGTACGGGTCTTGGGCAGGTAGCTCAAGATGCGCTGCAGGTCCGGCAGGAAGCCGATGTCCAGCATGCGGTCAGCTTCGTCCAGCACCACGTATTCCACCTGGTTCAACACTGCGTTTTTGGCTTCGATGTGGTCCAGCAAGCGGCCGGGGGTCGCTACCAGCACTTCCACACCGGCTTTGAGCTCCAGGGTCTGGGGCTTCATGTCCATGCCACCAAACACCACGGCACTGCGCAGGTTGGTGTACTTGGCGTACAGCTTGACCTGCTGAGCCACCTGGTCGGCCAGCTCGCGGGTAGGCAACAGCACCAATGCGCGAACGGGGTGGCGGGCGGGAGAGGTGGAAGCGTTTTCGTGCTTCATCAGGCGCTGCAGCAAAGGCAGTGCGAATGCGGCAGTTTTGCCGGTGCCTGTCTGGGCGGCGCCCATGACGTCTTTCCCGGTCAGCACGACGGGGATGGCCTGCGCCTGAATCGGCGTCATGGTGGTGTAGCCCATTTCCGCTACGGCGCGGGCAAGCGGGTTGGCCAGCTGCAGCTGGGCAAAAGCCATGGTGGGCGTGTCCGCGGTGAGCTCGTTGGAGGTCACGGGAGTGGGAGTCAATTCAGTAATCAAATCGGTAAGGCATAGCCATAAAGAGTGCTATCCATCCGATAGCGGGTCGCCCAAAGGAAGTCAGGGCAAACCCCGATTATCCTCTAGTTCCCAATTCCTACCACGCACACCTGTGGTGTGTGGGGGCTAGATTCCCCGCCGGGCCGCCCCAAGGGGAATCCGCCCCCCTGGGGGGCAGCGACCCGCAAAGCGGCGGAGCGTGGGGGCTAGATAGTCCGGTTAGAAAACGTGTCGCAGCCCTTGACGCTGCCGGTTTTCAGGCCCTTGTCGAACCAGCGCTGGCGCTGTGCGCTGCTGCCGTGGGTAAAGCTCTCCGGCACCACTGCGCGCCCTGAGCCGCGTTGCAAAGCGTCGTCACCGATTTTGGCGGCGGCATTCATGGCTTCGGCCACATCGCCGTCCTCCAGCAGCTGGCGGGCGTTGTTGGCATGGTGCGCCCAGACGCCAGCAAAACAGTCGGCCTGCAGCTCCAAGCGCACGCTCAGGGCGTTGCCTTCCGCCTCGCTGACGCGACCCCGTGCCTCCTGCACCTTGGCGCTGATACCCAACAGGTTTTGCACGTGGTGACCCACCTCATGGGCGATCACATAGGCCTGCGCAAAGTCGCCTGGCGCGCCCAGTTGTTTTTGCAGGGTCTCGTAAAAACCGAGGTCGATATAAACCTTTTGGTCGGCCGGGCAATAAAAGGGCCCCATGGCGCTCTGGCCTTGACCACAGGCGGTCGGCGTAGCGCCGCGGAACAGCACCAGTTTGGGGTTGCGGTAAGTGCCGCCCCCTTTGGCGAAGACCTCGCCCCAGACATCTTCCGTATCGGCCAGCACGGTCGACACAAATTTGGCCATCTTGTCATCGGCCGGTGGGCGTTGGGCAGGTGCCTGCTGCACCTGCGCCGTGGGCGCCCCACCGCCGCTCAGGGCACTCAAAATCGTCAAGGGGTTGATACCCAGCACCCATCCGCCCAGCAAGGCAATCACGATGGTGCCGACCCCCAAGCGCCCGCTCAGCAGCGCGCCCAAAGGCCCAAGCCCTCCGCCACCGCCGCCCCTGAAGCTGCCACCACCGCCACTGCGGCGGTCTTCCACGTTGTCGGACTCGCGGTTGCCTTCCCATTTCATAGCTGTATCTTTCGCCCGCCCTGTTCAGCGGGAAGAGGTGGTGGTGGTTTCAATAAACTGCGCCAGTTGGGCCGACCAATCGGCCGACTCCGGCTGCAAGGTTTGCAAAGACTCGATTTCCACTCCGGCATCGCCGAGCATTTTTTCGGAGGCTGCGTTCACCCGCTCCTGGTGCGCTTTCTTTTCAAGGTACACCACGCGTTTGATACCGACCTGGATGATGGACTGCACACAGCGCGGGCACGGGTATTGGGTCGCGTAGATGGTGGAGCCATGCAACGGCAAGGAAGTGCAATTCAGGATCGCATTCTGCTCGGCATGCACGATGTAGCTGTGGCGCGAGTTCAGCGGGTCGGTGTCGTCGTCCTGCCAGTAATGCTCGTCGTGGTCATCGCAGCCACGGGGCAAGCCGTTGTAGCCCACGCCGGAAATCTTGTTGTCCGGCCCGACGATGCAGGCGCCATTGCGCTTGCGGGAATCTTTGGAACGGGCGGCGGCCAGAAGCGCCACACCCATGAACATGGAATGCCAGTGGATCAGAGAATCGTTTTTCATAGCATGCAGTGGTTTGGTCCAGTCTAGCATTCGACGCTTGACCGATGGCACAGGGTGCGCTGTTGAACAGACAGGCCCCGGCGGGACAACTACTGTGCGTCATGCGCTTCATCACCCTACTCCCCCTCATGGCGCTGTGCAGCGGGTGCACCACCATGCTGCCGAGTGAGCAAACCGACTCCAGCACCTTCACCAGTTTTGACGAAGCGCGCTTGGCCGTCGAGGTGCTGGTACCCATGCAAAGCAACTGGCACCTGATAGAGACCGGCAACCTCAACCCCGCCAATCACCCCAATGCAACGCACCTGACACAGGCAGACATCGTGCGCAAATTCTTTGTCCCCAACACCATGCTGACCCGGGACGACCTGGACCCCGGTGTGCTGACCTGCGTGGCCGCCCGAAGCAATTGCCGGGGGATCGAGTTGATCATCTCCAAGATCACCAAGGCGCGCACCGGGGGCTTTTTCAAGGACGTGGCCAACTTCAGCCGCCGCACCGAAACCACCGGCTGGCGATTCAGCGCCACCATCCTGATGGTGGACGACGTGGTCGTGTACCGGGCCTGGGGTGGCCAGCCGTGGGTCAATGAACTGGAAGTCACCCACAACCCGCTCGGCCCGCTGCAGGGCATGAATTTCTCGGGGATTGTGAAGCCCTGAGCTCAGGGCAGTGCTGGCAAGCCTTGGATCAAGCTTGGCAAAGCGCACGGGTGCTGCGCCGCTCCAACGCCACCGATGCACCAAACACCAATAGGCCAAGGAACGACAGCGCCGCGCCCACATAACCGGTAGCGGCATAGCCGTAGCCCAAGGTGATCACCAAGCCACCCAACCATGCGCCCAAGGCGTTGGCAATGTTGAAGGCGGAATGCATCGAGGCAGCGGCCAGGGTCTGCCCGTCTGCGGCGACATCCATCAACCGGGTCTGGATAGCGGGGCCGGCAGCAAAAGTGCAGCCAATCAAAAAGGTACACAAGCACAGCATCCAAGGAGAGGCTGCGGTCACGCTGAACAGCGTCATCACCACAATATTGAAGATCAACATGCCGCCGATGGTGCCCATCAAGGCGATGTCCGCCAGTTTGGAGCCCACGACATTACCCACATTCATGCCAACACCAAACAGAGCCATGATGACTGGCACCATGCCCGCGGGCATGTTCGCGACTTCGGTGGCAGTGCCCGCAATGTAAGAAAAGATCGAGAACATACCGCCAAAACCAGTCGCGGCCAGGGTGAGCGTCAGCAACACTTGCGGGTGGGTGAACGCCACCAGCTCGCGCATCACCGTGGCACCTTCGCTAGGCTTGTCGCGTGGCAGGTAAAGCCAGATGAGCGTGACCGTGATAGCCCCGATCACCCCCACCGACAGAAACAGCACCCGCCAGTTGAGCGACTGCCCGAAATAGGCCATGACCGGCGTACCCAAAAGGGTCGCGACCGTGAGACCCATCATCACGTAGCCCACCGCCTGGGCTCGCATCTGCACCGGCACCAGCGATGCCGCCACCAAGGCAGAAACGCCGAAATAGGCACCGTGCGGCAGACCCGTCAAAAACCGCAGCACCGTAAAACTCAAGAAATCAGGCGCCATCGCACTGGCGAGGTTGCCCACGGTAAACACCGACATCAAGATCAGCAATAACGAACGGCGCGACGCCTTGGCCCCGGCAATCGCAATCAGCGGCGCACCCACCACCACACCCATCGCGTAAGCGCTGATGACATAACCCGCCTGCGGCGTAGTGACCTGAAACGTGGCAGCCACATCCGGCAGCAGGCCCATGATGGCGAACTCGCCAGTGCCGATACCGAAGCCCCCGCACGCCAGAGCGAGGATGACCAAAACCACCTGAAACCGTGTCAACGGGGTGGCATCTTTTTTTGAATGCATGAATTCCTTGGGGGTGGTGCAGTGCACCTCGACATGAAACCGCGAGTGCTGCGTCAATTGGGGCAGACGCGCTCTCCAGTTGCTTTTCTGACGAAGCACAAGTTTTCGTCCGGAGTGCGGCGCTCGCTTTCCGGGCGCTGCTTTTTCGAGGCCTCTTGGGCTTGTTGCTGTTGAACTGCGGCTTGCACTTGTTTGTCGCGGCGCTCGCATTCCGCCCGCGCATCCGGGGTAGGGTATTTGTTGCAAAGCTCTTGGGCTCGCGCAAGAAAGCCCCCGGTACTGCAACCGGCGAGCAAACTTGCAGCGATCAAAACAACCCCGCTAGCGCACCGAGCCATCGCTCAACTCCTGAGAAATCACCGTTTTCTCAACCAGTCGGTCGTCGCCCAGCACGATCAGGCTGAACAGCAGCTCATCGAGGTTGGACGCCAACGCTGTCTTGCGAGCTAGGAGCGGCGTGGCTTGGGGGTTGAGGACCACAAAGTCGGCCTCGCAACCGGGCAGCAGGTTGCCTACCGCAGGCCCACCATTCGCGCCGTCCAGCCCCAATGCGCCTGCGGCGCCGGCGGTGTGCTGCCACCACAGGTGTTGGGGTGAGAGCGAGAGGCCCGGCTTGGTCCGGCCCTCGCGACCCACGTAGTAGGCCGCGAGCATGGTGTGGAAGGGGCTGAACGACGTGCCGCCCCCCACATCGCTGGCCAGGCCGTACTGGTAGCCCACGCGGTCGGCACCTTCGTAATCGAAGAAGCCGCTGCCCAGAAACAGATTACTGGTCGGGCTGATGGCCGCGGCCGCGCCGGTGTCGCGCATCAGGGCACGGTCGTCGTCATCGAAGTGGATGCAGTGGGCGTAGATGGCGCGTTCGCGCATCAGGCCGAAGTCGTCGTAGGTGGCGAGGTAGGAGCGGGACGCCGGGAACAGCTCGCGCGCCCAGGTGATTTCGTCCTTGTTCTCAGCCACATGGCTTTGAATCCACACGTCACCGTATTGCTTGGCCAACTCGCCCGCGCCGCGCAGCTGGGCATCGGTGCTGGTGGGCGCAAAGCGCGGGGTGATGGCGTAGCCCAGGCGGTCCACGCCATGCCAGCGCTGGATCAGCGACTCGGTATCGCGCAGGCTTTGCTCGGTACCGCTCACACTGCCCTGCCCCTGGTTCACCAGGTAGTCCGGGGCATGGCGGTCCATCAGCACCAGCCCGGTGATCAGGCGCATGTGCCGGGCTTGCGCCTCGGTGAACAAGGCGTTGACCGATTCGGGGTGCGAGGTGGCGAAAGTGAGCGCGGTGGTGACGCCATTGCGCAGCAGCTCTGCTACAAAAAACGTAGCTGCTTGCGCACTATGGCCGGGCGCGGAGAAGCGATTTTCTTCAGGAAATGTGTAATTCTCCAGCCAAGGCAACAAGCCGCTGGCGGGCGACCCGATCACATCAATCTGCGGGTAGTGGATGTGCAGGTCAATAAACCCCGGCGCAATGATGCGGCCGGGAAAATGCTGCACCGGCACTTGCGGATACTGCTTCGATACCGTGCCGTAAGCACCGATCGCCTGCACCACTTGCCGCCCCTGCGCATCAGGACCGACGACCAGCAGGCCGTCCTGCTCGTAGAGGGCACGGGCCACGCCCTCGCTGCGGGGGGCGAACCAGAGAAGAGAGGCGCGATAAGCGTTCATGGTGCTGTGTTTAGTGGGCACGCAGCGTGCAGCTGTCGCCGATGCCGTCACGCCACACGCGCACTTGCGACAAGCCCGGAAACTCAGCCGCCATGGCACGCCAGATGAATGCCGCCAAATTCTCCAGCGTGGCTGGGCCGAGGCCTTCGACTTCGTCCAACAAATGGTGGTCCAGCTGGGGGCGCAGCACCTGAATCGCGTTACGCAAGTGGCCCAGGTCCACCACCATGCCGGTGTCGGCATCGGCGCTGCCGGTCACCGTCACTTCGGAGTGGTAGGTGTGGCCGTGGATGCGGCGGCTACCGGCGATCTCTTCGGCGTCGTCCACCGTGCGCTTCAAGGTATGGGCGGCATCGAAGAAAAACTTCTGGCTGACCTCGCAGCTGCGGGGGAGCGGGATGGCGGGTGCTTGGGTCATCGGATGCCTGTGATCTTGTGGGTTTGCAACGAAAGGCGCCAGGCCGGGCGTTGCATGCACTGGGTGATGCAGGTCTCGGTGTTGGCCGCGCGCTGCGGGTTGTCCATGGGCTGCAGGTAGCGGTGGGTGAAGCTGGCGGCCTCGCACTCCTCCAGGGTGATGCCGGCCTGCGGCCACACCAGTTTGAGCTCGTGGCCCTGGCGCTGGATCCACTGCGAGCCGGCTTTGGGGCTCACGCAAATCCAGTCGATGCCTTCGGGTGCGAGCACCGTGCCGTTGGTTTCTACCGCGATCTGGAATCCCAGCGCATGCAGCGCGTCGATCAGTGCGGTGTCCACCTGCAGCAACGGCTCGCCGCCGGTCATCACCACAAAGCGGTGGGCCGAGTCGCCGGCCGGCCACTGCGCCGCAATGCGCTCGGCCAGCGCCTCTGCGGTGCTGAACTTGCCGCCCAGCGTGCCGTCGGTGCCCACAAAGTCGGTATCGCAAAATTTGCAGACGGCAGTCGCGCGGTCTTGCTCCCGGCCGGACCACAAGTTGCAACCCGCAAAGCGGCAGAACACGGCCGGGCGCCCTGCGTGCGAGCCTTCGCCCTGCAGGGTGTAGAAAATTTCTTTGACTTGGTATGCCATGGCCGTTACGCAACCACAGCGAAAGAAAGAGAGAAACAACAAGCGGCCACAGGTGTGGCAGCGAGGTTTTTGTACATGGTAGTCCTCTACATGGCTCCGGAACACAAAAGACAAGGCCCGCCGGAGCAGCGGGCCTTGGGGTGGATTTTACCGTGCGGCACTGCAAACGGTATACAGCGCCGCAGATACTATCTATTTGATAGCTACCCGCGCAGACATAGCGAGCGCTAGAGGCCTATTTGGCACTCAAACGCCGCCCGGGAGCAGGCGAGCGCGCTTGGCGGGTGCTCAGCGGAAAGTTTCAAACACCCCATCCAAGCGCTGCACGTACTTCTGGCGCAGGGATGCATCGATAAAGCTGGCATCAAAGCTGTTACGTGCCAGCGCATACGCGTGCTGGGCGCTCAGGCCCAGGGCGGCAAATGTCTGGGTGAAGTTTTCGTTCAGGTAGCCGCCGAAGTACGCCGGGTCGTCGGAATTGACAGTAGCCATGATGCCGGCGTCCAGCATGGTGCCGATGTTGTGCTGTGCCAGTGTGGGGAACACGCGCAGCTTCAGGTTGGACAGCGGGCACACGGTGAGCGGCATCTTGTCTGCGGCCAGACGCTGCATCAGGGCCGCGTCATGGATGGCTTGCACGCCGTGGTCGATGCGCTCGACCTTGAGCACATCCAGCGCGCTCCAGATGTAGGCAGGGGGCGCCTCTTCACCTGCGTGCGCCACCAACCGGAAGCCCAACTCGCGAGCGCGGGCGTAGACCTTGGCAAACTTCTCGGGCGGGTGCCCCACTTCGCTGGATGCCAAGCCGATACCGACAATCTTGTCGCGCAACGGCAGCGCCTGCTCCAGGCATTCAAAGGCTTCTTCTTCGCTCAAATGGCGCAGGAAGCACAAAATGAGCGAGGCGGTCATGCCGAACTTGGCAGGCGCATCCGCGCAGGCGCGGTACAGGCCGTTGATGACCACATCGGCGCTCAGGCCGTGGCCAGTGTGGGTTTGGGTGTCGAAGAAGATTTCGGTGTGCAACACGTTGTCAGCCTGCGCTTTGGCCAGATACGCGCAGGTCATGTCGTAGAAGTCCTGCTCGGTCTTCAGCACCATGGTGCCCTCGTGGTAGATGTCCAAAAACTCTTGCAGGTTGTTGAACACATAAGCGTCGCGCAGCGCTTGTTCGCTGGGAAAGCGCAAAGGCACGCTGTTGCGCTTGGCCAGCGCAAACATGAGCTCGGGCTCCAGCGAGCCTTCGATGTGCATGTGCAATTCCGCCTTGGGCATGGCGCGCAACAGGGCGGGCATGCGATCAGCAGATACGCTCTTGACGGCAGGAAAATTGGTCATCAGCAGACTCCAAAAGTAATACGTTCTTGTTTGAGAAACCGGCGGTATGCCGATGAGGCTTTGTCTGCCGCGGTGTGCACTTCGGCGCGCACATCCAGGGGCAGGCATTGGGGGGTTTGCGATTCCAGCACCGGTTTGTCTTGCATGAAGATGGTGTGCTGGAAATCTTGTAGCTTGGCATCCGGCGACTCAAAGTCGGCCATGGCCAAGCGGAACCAGACGCGGCTGGTCTCCGGTGTTGTCGGGCAAATGAACAATGCGATGGACTCGCGGAAGCCCTGCAGCGCCACACTGGCGGCGTCAGGCACCTTGGTCAGCACAGCGGTATACGGTGCGACGACTTCGTAGGTGTACTCGACCTGTGCAGGGGCGGTAGAGTGCACATTGCTTTGGGGCTGCCAGGCTTTGCATTGGGTGGCACGCAAACCCGTGGGGGTGGGCTCTACCGTGTAGTCGTCAATCGCGGTCGCTTCGCGCATGCCGAGCCAACCTTCGTGCACAAAACCGAAGTGCGCCATGTCCAGAAAGTTTTCCACAATCCGCGGCGCGCTGGTGGCCACGTCGTAGGGGCCGCACAGCACTTTCCGCAAACCGCCATCGGATTCCGCCGCAAACGGCGGCACCGTACGGGTCGGGTCCGCCTCCAGCTGCACCCACAGGAGCCCATAGTGCTCTTCGACGCCGAACACGCGAGCGGCATGGCCGTCAGGTGGCACAAAGCCGGGAAGCGCCGGCACCTTGATACAGGCACCATCCGCCGCAAATTGCCAGCCGTGATATGGGCACTCCAAGTGCCCCGAACACACCCGCCCCAACGACAGCTTGGCACCGCGATGGGGGCATTGATCCGCCCACGCGTGGGCGGTGCCTGCGTCATCGCGCCAGAGCACTACCGATTGACCGAGCAACTGCACGCCCAAGGGGGCTGCTTGCAAAGCGGTGCTTTGCGCGACCGGGTGCCACATACGGGCTTCTGTCAAAGATTCCATGCTGTCCAAGATGCAACTATGTAGCAGCCATTAACAAAAAAGGGCCGCACAGGGCGGCCCTTTCACTTACCGGGTCACCATTATTTGGCGCCGGGAACCTTGCCTTCCACGCCCTTGACGTAGAAGTTCACGCCGGACAGGAACTTGTCGTCAGCGGTTTCGCCGTCTTTCAAGATTTCCTTGCCAGCGTTGTCCTTCAGAGGACCTTTCCAGATAGAGAAGCTACCGTCGGCCAAGCCCTTTTTGATCTCTTCGACCTTGGTTTTGGTTTCAGCGGGCACGTCTTCGGCGACGGAAACGATATCGATCGCGCCTTCTTTCACACCCCACCAGACACCGGTGTTACCAGTCCAGGTGCCTTCCAGGGCGTCTTTGGTGGCCTTGATGTAGTAAGGACCCCAGTTGATCACTGCAGATGCCAAGTGGGCCTTGGGGCCGTAGGCGGTCATGTCAGAGTCCCAACCGAAAGCGCGCTTGCCCTTGGCTTCCGCGGTCTTCAAGACAGCGGCAGAGTCGGTGTTCTGGAACAGAACGTCGGCACCGCCGTTGATCAAGGAAGTCGCAGCTTCGGTTTCTTTGGGTGGATCAAACCAGCCGTTCACCCACACCACTTTGGTCTTGATCTTGGGGTTGCTGCTTTGAGCGCCCAAGGTAAAGCTGTTGATGTTGCGGATCACTTCAGGAATTGGGATCGAAGCCACCACACCCAAGGTGTTGGTCTTGGTCATTTTGCCGGCGATCACACCCGCCATGTACGCGCCTTCGTAGGTGCGGCTGTCGTAAGTCCGCATGTTGTCGGCTTGCTTGTAGCCGGTAGCGTGCTCGAACTTCACGTCCTTGAATTCGGGCGCAACTTTGAGCATGGGCTCCATGTAGCCGAAGGTCGTGCCGAAAATCAGCTTGTTGCCGCTGCTGGCCATTTCGCGGATCACGCGCTCAGCGTCCGCAGACTCAGGCACGTTTTCCACGAAGGAAGTGACGATCTTATCGCCGAACTCGGCTTCGAGCGCCTTGCGGGCATTGTCGTGTGCGAATGTCCAGCCGCCGTCGCCCACAGGGCCGACGTAGGCGAACGCAATTTTCAAAGGTTCTGGCTTGGGCGCAGGTGCGGAGGCAACTGGAGCCGGTGCCGGCGCGGGAGCCGGCTCTTCCTTCTTGCCGCAGCCAACCAAGGCAGCGCCAGCAACGGCTGTAAGGGCCGCTACCTTGAGCAAGGAGCGTTTTTGCAAATCTGTCATGTCACTTCCTTATAAAAAAACGAGAGATCCAACCAAAACTTTCGCGCGTCAGGAACCCGGATAAAACGGCTTGCCAATAGAGGCCGGCATGTTAATCCGGATCCAACGCGGATTGCGCGAAATAAGAGCCAAGACCACGATGGTCGCAAGATACGGCAACATGGTCAAGAACTGGCTGGGCACTTCGACGCCGATACCCTGCAAATGAAACTGCAACATGGTCACGCCGCCGAACAAATAGGCTCCAAGCAACACCCGTGCCGGGCGCCAAGTGGCAAAAGTGGTCAGAGCCAACGCGATCCAGCCTTTGCCGGCCACCATGCCCTCGACCCACAAGGGGGTGTAAATCACAGATATATACGCACCCGCCAAACCGCACAGTGCGCCGCCGCACACTACGGCGCCTAAGCGGATGGCGCGCACCGGGTACCCCAGTGCATGCGCAGACTCAGGGCTCTCGCCCACGCTGCGCAAAATCAAACCGGCACGGGTGCGGTACAAAAACCAGATCAACCCCAGTGCAAACAGTACCGTCAGGTACACCATCGGGTGGTGTTTGAACAAGGCGGGGCCCACAAACGGGATGTCCGAGAGGCCGGGAATCGCGAAGCTGGGCCGATCGGGCATTTTTTCCTGAACATACGAAATCCCTGCAAACGCAGAGAACCCCGCGCCGAAGAGGCTCAGGGCCAAGCCGGTGGCGTATTGGTTGGTGTTGAGCCAGATCACCAGCACACCGAAGATGGCTGCCATGACCGCACCTGCGGCAATACCGGCCATGAAACCCGCCACATCGCTGCCGGTGTGCACCACCGCCGCAAAGCCGGCAATAGCGGCGCACAGCATCATGCCCTCGGCACCTAGATTGACGATGCCGGCTTTTTCGTTGATCAACAGGCCGAGCGAGGCAATGGCCAGCACCGTGCCGGCATTCAGAGTTGCTGCGATCAGCAGTGCATACGCATCCATTATTTTTTACCTCCTGCAGCGGAGACCCATTTGAGGCGGTAATTCACCAACGTATCGCAAGCCAAGAGGCTGAACAACAGCAAGCCCTGGAACACACCTGTCAGAGACTTGGGCAGCCCCAAACGGGACTGGGCGAGCTCGCCACCGATATAAAACATGCTCATCAGCAGCGCCGAAAACATCATACCCACCGGATGCAGGCGCCCCACATAGGCCACGATGATGGCCGCAAAGCCGTAGCCGGCCGGCACATAGGGGGTGAGCTGGCCGATGGGGCCTGCCACTTCCAGCGCGCCAGCCAAGCCCGCCATGCCGCCGGATACCAGCAAGGCGGTCCACAGCGCTTTGCGTGATGAGAAACCGGCATATCGGGCAGCGGCAGGCGCCAACCCGCCGACCTGCTGGGCAAACCCGGCACGTGTGCGGAACAGAAAAATCCAAATACCAGCCACGGCCACCACCGCAAACACCACGCCGATCGTCATGCGGGAGCCCTGAAACAGCCGTGGAATGCGGGTGGCCGCCTCAAAGGTTTTGGTTTGCGGAAAGTTGTAGCCCAAAGGATCTTTCCAGGGCCCGTAGACCAGATAGCCCAGTACCTGCACCGCCACGTACACCAGCATCAAGCTAACCAGGATTTCATTGGCGTTGAATTTGTCGCGCAAGAAGGCGGTGAGCCCGGCCCAGGCCATGCCCCCGGCAATGCCCGCTATCACCACGGGCACCACAATCCAGCCCCCGGTGGTTTTTTCGGCCAGCAAGGCCACACCACTGGCCGCCACCGCGCCAATGATGTACTGCCCCTCGGCTCCGATATTCCACACATTCGAGCGGAAACAGACCGCCAGCCCCAGCGCAATCAGCAGTAATGGGGTCGCCTTGACCACAAGTTCACCCAGGGCGTAACCGCTCTTGATAGGCTCCCAGAAAAACACCAACAGACCCCGCACCGGGTCTTTGCCCAGTGCCATGAACAGCACGATACCGATGAGCACCGTCACCAGTAGCGCGAGCACCGGCGAACCGTAGCCCCAAGCTTTGGACGGCTGGGGCCGGGCTTCGAGTTTCAATCCGGCTTTAGCCATGGGCCACCTCCACAGCAGCGGCTGCGCCGGAGCCTTCCCACAATCCACTCATCCATTCCCCAATCTTTTCGACCGTGGCTTCCGCCACCGGCACCGATGGCGACAGCCGACCATGTGCAATCACGTGCAGGCGGTCGCTCACCTCAAACAATTCGTCGAGCTCTTCGCTCACCACGAGGACTGCGCAGCCGGCATCCCGCAGGGCTAGAATTTCGCCGCGGATCTGCGCTGCGGCCCCCACGTCCACGCCCCAGGTGGGCTGGGACACGATGAACAGCTTGGGCGCTGCATCGATCTCGCGGCCCACAATGAACTTCTGCAAATTACCGCCGGAGAGCGAGCGCGCCGCAGCCGTGGGGCCATTGGCCTTGACGTTGAAGGCCTTGATGATGCGCGCGGCATGGTCTTCCAACTGGCGCACCCGGATCCAGCCGCCGGCGAACTTGGGCGCAGAAATGGACTCGGTGCGGGTCAGCAACATGTTTTGCGCCAGACTCAGGGTAGGCACCGCACCACGGCCCAATCGTTCCTCGGGCACAAAGTGCAGGCCCAGCTTGCGCCGGCCGCCGGGGTGCATGGAAGACACATCGGCCTTACCCATGCTCACACTGCCCTTGGGCGCGCGCACGTCTTCACCCGACAGGGCGTAGAGCAGCTCCCTTTGGCCATTGCCGGACACACCCGCAATGCCCACCACCTCACCCGCATGCACCGTGAGCGAAATACCGTTTAGATCTACACCGAACTGGTCTTCGCGGGCCAGGCTCAGGTTTTTAACGGTGAGTACTGGCGAGCCGGCTTGTTGGGGGCGATGCTCCAGCTGCGGCGGTTCCGCGCCGATCATCAGGCGGGACAGAGATGCGTTGGATTCTTCGGCCGGATTGCACACCCCGGTGACCTTGCCGCCGCGCAGCACGGTGCAGGCGTTGCACAACTCGCGGATCTCGTGCAATTTGTGTGAGATATACAAAATACTGCAGCCCTCTGAGGCCAGCTTTTTGAGCACCACAAACAGCTTTTCCACCGCTTGCGGGGTCAGCACCGAGGTGGGCTCATCCAAGATCAGCAACTGCGGGTTGGTCAGCAAGGCGCGGATGATTTCCACCCGCTGCATCTCACCCACGCTCAGGGTGTGCACCGGGCGGCTGGGGTCGATGTCCAGACCGTATTCGGCCGCCTTGGCGGTGATGCTGGCGGTAACCTGCTCCAGGCTTTGCGCCTTGTCCAGACCTAGCCACACGTTTTCCGCCACTGTGATGGTGTCAAACAGGTTGAAGTGCTGGAACACCATGCTGATGCCCAGCGCCCGCGCTTCTTTGGGGTTGCGAATGTTGACAGGCTTGCCGTTGAACAGCACTTGGCCGGCATCGGGCTTGATGGAACCGTAAATAATCTTCATCAAGGTGGACTTGCCGGCACCGTTTTCGCCGAGCACGGCGTGGGTCTGGCCGGGCAGCACGGTAAGCGATACGTCGCTGTTGGCGATCACGCCCGGGTAGGCTTTGGTGATGCCTGTCAATTGCAGCCGAGGGACGACAGGCATGGGAGGAGAAGATTCCATACGAACGGGTTGTATTAATTATTCTTTGCGAAGCTCGGCCGCCACCGACTTGATGCGCTCGCGCAGCCACCTATTGGACGCACTCGTGTGCGTGCGGGCGTGCCAGAGCTGGTAGTACATCATGCGGGGGAACTGCACAGGGCAAGGCATTATTGTCACCGGTAGGGTGTCCACAAAACGTTCACAGTACTGGCGGCCGGTAGTTAACACGAGCAAGGTTGATGCCACCATGCCCGGAATCAGGCTGAAATGGGGGCAACGGGCCACAATGTGCCGCTGCAAACCGAGGCCGCTCAGGTGCTCGTCAATCACTCCTTTGGCACCCGGGTGGGTGGCGCCGGGCGCAATGTGCTCGGCCTCCAGCCATTGGGTCTGGTCCCAGCCACGGCGCACGGCGGGGTGCTTGTTAGACACCAGGCACACCACTTCGTCCCCGAAAAGGCGGCCCAAATGAAGGTCGTCCGGCGGTTGGGGCCAGTTGCCGATGACCACATCAATATCACCCTGCGCCAACTGGGTGCGGTAGTCAGAGGCACCGCTCAGCGGGTGGATTTCTATTTCCGCAAAAGGCGCCTGCTCCTTGATTTGTGCGACCAGGCGCGGAAGAAACAGGGGGTCCAAATAATCGCTGGCGGCCAAGCGGAAGGTATTGCGAGCGGCATCGGGCTCGAACCCTCGCGCATCGGAGAACAACATCTCGGCGGCACGCAAAATGCTGGCACTGGGCTCGAGCATGCGCAGCGCCGTATCGGTGGGTACCATGCCGGAGCCGGAGCGCACCAACAAGGGGTCACCGGCAAAGTCTCGCAGCCGCTTGAGCGATGCGCTGACCGCCGGCTGGTGCATGCCCAGACGGATGGCGGCTTTCGAAACGCTGCGCTCGGTTAACACGGTATGAAGGACCCTGATCAAATGAAGGTCTATCTTGTCGAAAAGGGATTGGTCTCTCATACACAGCGTTCAATTGGACCCATATGCTAATGCGTATGGAAACGGAACAACACCCGGATTACCCTCCCGCACGAGGAAACACGCATGACCACCACCCCATTGAAGTTTGTACGCCGCGGCGAAATCGTCACGCTGCATGGCGTTCCCCCCACCCGCACCCTGCTCGAGGTGCTGCGCGAAGACCTGCACTGCACGGGCACCAAAGAGGGCTGTAACGAAGGGGACTGTGGTGCCTGCACCGTCGTCGTGGGCGAATCGGTCAACGGCGAACTGCAGACCAAGGCAGTAAACAGTTGCATCAAGATGGCCCACAGCCTGAACGGCAAGGCACTGTGGACGGTGGAAGACATTGCCGCCGACGACGGCCGCTTGCACCCTGCGCAAGAAGCCATGGTGCAATGCCACGGCTCGCAATGCGGCTTTTGCACCCCCGGCTTTGTGATGAGCCTGTTTGACCTGTACCGCCACCATGCCCATGCCGGCGCCCCCATCACCCGGGACGACGCGCTGCACGCACTGAGCGGGAATTTGTGCCGCTGCACCGGCTACCGCCCTATCCTGGATGCTGCCCAGACCATGCTGGGCCAACCCGCCGTAGACCTGCGCGAAGCCGAAACGCTATCAAAATTGGAGCTGCTTGCGCAGGATGGACGGGCGCTAAAGGTCGATTCTTCTTATATATCCCCCACCACCCTGCCCGCCTTGCTGGCGGCGCGGGCCCAGTATCCGCAAGCGCAAATAGTCGCTGGCTGCACCGATGTAGGCCTGTGGGTCACCAAAATGCACAAGGACTTTCCGCGCGTGTTGGATGTGACCCAAGTGGCTGAACTGCGACGCGTGGAGCAGTATCCGCACCACATCGCCATAGGCGCCGCCGTCACCCTGACGGATGCGTTTGCCGCCCTGGTGGCTGACCGGCCGCAGCTGGCCACTTTTGCCAGCCGCTTTGCCGGCCTTCCGGTGCGCAATGCAGGTACGCTAGGCGGCAATGTGGCCAATGGCTCGCCCATCGGGGACTCCATGCCGCTGCTAATTGCCTTGGGCGCCAGCGTGGTGCTGATGGCTTGGCGCGGCAAAGGCAACAAGGCCAAAGCGGTGCACCGCGAACTGCGCCTGGAAGACCTCTACACCGGCTACCGCCAGAACGTCATGGCGCCGGACGAAGTGCTGGCCTGGATCAAAGTGCCAAAGGCCGTGCCCCACGAGCGGTCACGCGTTTACAAGATTTCCAAACGCTTTGAAGACGATATTTCTGCCGTCTGCCTCGCGCTGAACCTGCATATCGAAGGCGACATTGTCACCCACGCCAGCATCGGGGTCGGTGGTGTGGCGGCCACGCCAGTGCGTGCGCTCAAGACACAAGCTGCCTTGCTGGGCAAACCCTGGAACCCCGCCACGGTGAAAGCCGCCCAGGCCACCCTGCGGTCCGAGTTCAGCCCGATTTCCGACATGCGCGCCAGCAGCGCCTACCGGGTGGAGGTGCTGGGCAACCTGCTACAGCGCTACTGGCTGGAAAGCCAGGGCCTCACGGCCATCAATCTAGATAGCTACGTGCTGACAGGAGAAGCCGCATGACTGCCCCCCCTATGATTTCAACGCTCATGCCTACGCTCTCGCCCGAGGTCGCCGCCGCCGTGCCCGCCCCCCGCGGCCCGGCCGCCGGCGTCAACCAGTTCCATGAAAGCGCCGTGGCCCAGGTGGCCGGTGCGGTGCATTACATCGACGACCTGCCCGAGGTACGCGGCACCTTGTATGCCGCGCCCATCCTTTCCACCCACGCGCACGGCAAGCTGCTGGGCGTGGACAGCACGGCAGCGCGCGCCATGCCCGGCGTGGTGGACGTGGTGCTGGCGGAGGACATTCCCGGCGACCCCATGCTGGCCGCCTTTGCCGGCGACGAGCCGGTGTTTGCCTTGGACACCGTGCAGTTCGTCGGCCAAGTGGTGGGCGTGGTGCTTGCCAAAACGGTGATGCAGGCCCGCCATGCCGCCCGGAAAGTGCAACTCAAGATCGAGCCCTTGCCGGCCATCCTGTCGGTGCAGGAATCCATCCGCGCCCAAAGCTTTGTGCTGCCGCCGGTCAACGTGCGGCGCGGTGATGCGGATGCGGCCCTGAAAAGCGCGCCCCACACCTTGCACGGCACGCTGGAAGTTGGTGGGCAGGAACACTTTTACCTGGAGGGCCAGATTGCCTATATGCTGCCGCAGGAGCAGAACCAGTGGGTGGTCTACAGCAGCACCCAGCACCCCGGTGAAGTGCAGCACTGGGTGAGCCACGCATTGGGCATCGACAACCACGCCGTCAAGGTGGAATGCAGGCGCATGGGCGGCGGCTTCGGCGGCAAGGAAACGCAGGCCGGCCATCTGGCCGTGTGGGCTGCCATTGCGGCGGCCAAAAACCGCTGCGCCGTGAAGCTGCGGCTGGACCGGGACGACGACTTCATGGTCACCGGCAAACGTCACCCCTTTGCGTATGAATACAGCGTGGGCTTTGACGATACCGGCCGCCTGACCGCCCTCAAACTGCAAATGGCTGTTAACTGCGGCTTCAGCGCAGACCTGTCCGGCCCGGTGGCGGACCGCGCCATCTTCCACACCGACAACGCCTACTACCTGCAGGATGTGGACATCACCTCCTACCGCTGCAAAACCAACACCCAGAGCCACACCGCCTTCCGCGGCTTCGGCGGCCCGCAGGGCGTGGTGCTGATTGAGGCGGTGATGGGCGACATCGCACGTGCGCTCAACCTCGACCCGCTGGATGTGCGCATGCGCAACCTCTACAGCGATGAGGCCATTGCAGGCACCGACCAGAGGCGCGACACCACCCACTACCAGATGAAAGTGGAGGACAACATCCTCCATCCCTTGCTATCAAAATTGGAGCTATCTGCGCAGTATCGACGGCGGGTAGAGGCTATTTCGGCATGGAACCAGACCAGCCCGGTGCTCAAGCGCGGCATCGCCATTACGCCGGTCAAGTTCGGCATCAGCTTTACGGCGACGCTGTTTAACCAAGCTGGCGCGCTGGTGCATGTGTACACCGACGGAAGCGTGCAGGTGAACCATGGCGGCGCCGAGATGGGTCAGGGCCTGAATACCAAGGTCGCCCAGATCGTGGCGGACGAATTGGGCATTCCCTTCACCCGGGTGCTCAGCACCGCCAGCGACACCAGCAAAGTGCCTAATGCTTCGGCCACTGCAGCCAGTGCGGGTACCGACCTCAACGGCCGCGCGGCCCAGTTTGCCGCCCGCAATGTGCGCGACAACCTGGCCGCCTTTGTGGCCGGGCTCGATGGCTGCGGTGCAGGGGCCGTGCGCTTCAAGCATGGCGAAGTGTTCTCGCCCACCACCACCCGCAGCTTCGACGACGTGGTGAAAATGGCTTATGCCAACCGCATCCAACTCTGGAGCGACGGCTTTTACCGCACCCCCAAAATCCACTACGACAAGACGACGCTGACCGGCCGGCCCTTTTACTATTTCGCTTATGGTGCAGCGTGCACCGAAGTGGTGATCGACACCCTCACCGGCGAAAGCAAGGTGCTCAAAGTGGACATCCTCCACGACGTGGGCCGCAGCATCAACCCCGCCATCGACGTGGGGCAAATTGAAGGCGCCTTTGTGCAAGGCATGGGCTGGCTCACCACGGAGCAACTGGTCTGGAACGACAAGGGTTACCTCAGCACCCACGCGCCCAGCACCTACAAAATTCCCACCGCGGCGGATGTGCCCGAGCACTTCAAGGTGGACCTTTGGCACGAACCCAACCGGGAAGACAACGTGTTCGGCAGCAAAGCCGTGGGCGAGCCACCTTTCATGCTGGGCATCAGCGTGTTTGAAGCCTTGCGCGATGCGGTAGCCCAAGCCAAAGGCCCGGGTGCCACCGTGCAACTCACGGCGCCGGCCACGGCTGAGAATGTGTTGAAAGCGCTCAAGGACTGAGCACGAAGGTTTGGGGCCTGCCCCTCACCCGCCGTAGCGGGCCCAGACCAACCACGCAGCGAACGGCAAGTGGGCGACCAAGAATGCCGGCCAGCGGACCCCGCCCTCGCTCAATGCCCGGGCTCCGCCCCACATGGCGATGCCCATGCCGACTGGCAGTAGCCAGAGTTGCCAGCCCGCGTTGCCCGGGGAAGACCATGCCACGGTGACCACGAACACCACCGTGGCAACAGGCCAGATACCCAACGTCAAAAGGAAGATCCAGAGCTTGAGCAAGTTGCGCATAAGTGCATCGGTAGAAAAGACCGCTGCAATGTAGCAACTATTCGCAGTCGCGCCTGCGAGCAAAGGCTGCGAAATGTAAGTGGCGATTACACCCCGGCAAGCGTTCGCAAACCGCTGGGGTCTACCAGATTCACCGTGCGGCCTGAGCCGCTGATGAGGCTGCGTTCCCGCAGGTGGCGCAGCACGCGGGAGAGCGTCTCGGGTGCAATGCCCAGCTGTGCAGCAATCAGGCGTTTGCGCTGTTGCAGCTGCACGGCGCAACCACCCTTGTCATTCGATTCGGCATGTTGCAGCAGCCATTCGGCGCAACGCGCCTCGGCGCCCTTGGCCAGGCGACTCACCGCCAGTTCGGTTTGTTCGCGGTGCGCCTGGGCCAAGCCGGTCAGCATGGTGGTGCTGAGTTGGCGGTTGGCGGCCAGGGCTGCCTGGAATTCAGCCATCGGCATCTTGCGCAATACCACCTCCGTCTGGGCAACCACGTCCACAACGGCGGGCAGCGATAGCACTGCAGCTGTCGGGTTGAGCCAACAGGGGCCCTGCATCTGACCGAGCTGAT
This sequence comes from Rhodoferax potami, assembly GCF_032193765.1. Taxonomy (NCBI): domain Bacteria; kingdom Pseudomonadati; phylum Pseudomonadota; class Betaproteobacteria; order Burkholderiales; family Comamonadaceae; genus Rhodoferax; species Rhodoferax potami. The sequence goes on along the minus strand of NZ_JAVBIJ010000001.1, from coordinate 368,552 downwards.
GCTCCAGCAGCTCGTCGCGGCTACCCGGCTCACCGCTGATTCCCGTGAGCACCAGACCACTTTCCAGATACCAAGCCGCCACCGTCGGGTCACCGCGACTTAACAGGACGGTGCCCGCCGCACAGCGTTCAAGGCGTGCACTGGCCAGAAACGAAGGGGGAGGAGTAGATGAGGGTGACAGCATGGCACCACTATGCCCGCCGACGCCGGGCTGCGCTTTGAGACAGATCAATGGTTTGGCGCACGCCGCCTCGCAAAAAAACCGCAACTTTGTGAAAAACCGCACTCTGCGACCCTAAAAAAACTAGAAACAATCTGTAACGACACGTAAGATTGCGCGCGTCACACATCTAGGGGTTTACGACTACAGATTCGCTCAAGCGGTCTGTGCGTTACCTCAGCCTGATGGCCTACGTTTTCGATAAGGCCACACTAAAAAATGAAAAAGCTCTTCTTCCGCTTGCTGGCTGCTTTCGCCTGTGCGGCTCAAGCCAGCGCTGCCAGTCCTTCCGTGGCTCTTTATTACGGTGCCTCTCCACCGTGGGAACTCCTGCGCGCGTTTGACCGGGTGGTGGTGGATCCCGGCCATGTGCCGGAGCCTCGCTCCATAAAAAATGGTCCGCCCGAATTGGCAGCTTATGTGGCGGTGGGCGAAGTACAGCCCAGCCGACCCTATGCCGCCGCCATTCCTGCGGCCTGGATCAAAGGTGAAAACAAAGACTGGGGCAGCCGGCTGATTGACCAAGCCCAGCCCGGGTGGCCTGTTTTCTTTGCAGAACGCGTGATCCAGCCTTTGTGGGCCGCCGGCTACCGGAGTTTCTTTTTCGACACGCTGGACTCTTACCACCTGTTTTCCAAAACGCCCGAAAGCCGCTCTTTACAAGAAGCGGGCATGGTTGAACTGGTGCGCGAGGTCAAACGACGGTATCCCCAAGCCAAGCTGATTTTCAACCGCGGCTTCGAAATCCTCGGCAAGACCCATTCACTCGTGGACATGGTGGCGGCAGAGTCCCTGTTTCAAGGGTTTGATGCCGGAAAAAACCGCTTCCGGCCGGTGCCCGGGGCAGACCGCGAATGGTTAATGGGGCAACTCTCGACCGTCAAAAACACCTATGGTTTGCCGGTCCTCGCGATCGACTACGTGCCCGCAAACGACAGGGCATTGGCCCGCACCACCGCGGAGCAGATCCGGGCTCTCGGCTTTACCCCTTGGGTGACTACGCCCGACCTCACCAGCATTGGGGTTGGCAGCGTCGAAGCCATGCCGCGAAAGGTACTGGTCGTACACAGCACACCGGTCAATGAGGCTTCGCTGCGCTACCTCGATCCCGTGCGCATGCTGTCGCTGCCACTGAACTATCTGGGCTATGTGCCGGAGTTTGTCGACGCCAGCCAGCTACCCGACCACCCCTTGAAAGGGCGGTATGCGGGCATAGTGATTTGGCAAACGGTCCCAGCCACCACCGCAGAGCAGCAGCGCTTGTCGGGCTGGCTGCGCAAACAAGTGCAAGACACGGTACCCGTGGCATGGCTCAACATGCCGGGCACCCTGCTCGACAGCAATTTGCGCAGCACTTTGGGCATCACCCTCACGCCCACCTCCGGTGCAATTGCCCCGATCACCGTGGTGCAACAAAGCGGGATCATGGGGTTTGAGCGGGCGCCAACGCCTGCGCTTGACAGCTTTGCGGGGATGACTGTCGAGGGCGCACAGCCTCTGCTGGTGCTGATGCAGGCCGATCGCACCCAGCAAGCAGCGGCCATCACCCCATGGGGTGGCTTTGTGAGCTCGCCGTTTGTGACCTCGGTTCTGCCCGGCGAACTGGGCAGCCGCTGGGTGGTGAACCCGTTTGACTTCTTGAGCCAGGCGCTGCGCCTGCCAGAGATGCCCATCCCGGACACCACCACCGAATCCGGCAAACGCATGCTCATGATCCACATGGACGGCGATGGCTTTATCAGCCGCTCCGAAACGCCGGGCAACCCCATCGCCGGTGAAATGGTCCGTGACCGTGTGGTGCGCAAATACGCGCTGCCGATGACTATCTCGGTCATTGAAGCTGAAATTGCACCGGACGGCCTGTACCCCGGTCTCTCGCCGCTTGCCGAAAAAGTGGCCAAAGAGATCTTTGCAGCGCCCCATGTGGCCATCGCATCCCACAGCTACTCCCACCCCTTCTTCTGGTACAAGGCCAGCGCGGGTGAAGGCTCGGACAGCTACAACCTGCGCATCCCCGGTTACCGCTTCGATGTGAAACGCGAGGTCGATGGGTCCATCGCCTACATTGAGCGCCGCTTGGCCCCGCGCGGGAAAAAGGTGGAAGTATTCCTCTGGACCGGCGACTGCATCCCGACCAGCGAAGCGCTGCGCGCAGTAGCGGCCGCGGGCATTGTCAACATGAATGGCGGCGACACAGTAGCCACACGCTCGAACCCGAGCCTCACTTACGTCGAGGGTCTGGGCCTGCAGCGGGCCGGTGGTTTTCAGGTTTTTGCACCCAACCAGAACGAAAACGTTTACACCAACAACTGGCTGGGTCCGTATTACGAGTTTGAGCGGGTGATTGAAACCTTCCAACTCACCGAGTCCCCGCGCAGACTCAAGCCCATCAATATTTACTTTCACACGTATCTGGCGACCAAGCGTGCCGGCGTACAAACCCTGGACAAAATTTTCCAGTACGCGCTGAGCCAGCCAGTCACGCCGGTGCACATTGCCGACTATGCGCGCAAGGTGATGGATTTTCAGGACTTGTCGATCGCCAGAACCCCTCAAGGATGGCAAATCCGGGGTGCGAGTGCACTGCGCAGCCTCCGGCTCCCTGCCGCGGTGCCATTGCCGGACCTCGAGTCCAGCCGGGGAATTGCCGGCTACACCGCGGATAGTGGCGACCGGTATGTCCACTTGCATACAGATTCGGTGTCCTGGGTAGCGTCGCCCGGCGCACCAACCAACCGGCCGCTGTTAGTGTCTGCCAATGCCCGGGTGACCGACGTGCAACACGCCTCCACCGGCGTGCGCTGGAGTTTGAGCGGCCATGTGCCACTGCAATTCACCCTGAAGAATGTTCAGGACTGCGATGTGCGCCTGGGCAACCGCAAGTTAACGCCCCTCCGCCAGGAAGGCTCCTTCTCTCACTTTGAACTCACTGAACATGTTGCCCCATCGCTCGAAGCGCTATGCAGGAATTGATGGAGAGATTCCACGCCTGAAGCTGGCGACGGGTTGGCAACTGCTACTCATCGGCTTCATGGTGCTGACTCTTCTGGCTGTCGTGTTTCCGCGCAAGGAACTGGTAGCCAAGCTTTACGAGCAAGAAACGCTCGATGAGCTCACACTGTCCTACATTCAAAACCTGTACCGGGCCAGTGCCGGCAACCTCGATGTTGCCTTGCTGCTCGCACGCGTGCAGCAACAGAAACTGGACCTGCCGACCCTGAGACTGATGCTGCTCTCAGCCGCAGCAGAGGGCGACCTGCGTCAACGCACCGCTGCCCGCACAATTTTGCTGAGCGCTTATGACCGCCGCTTGCAAAAAAGCACCAACGCCGAGCAACTGGCTGAACTCCGCCAAGGACTGCCCGCGTTTCTGGATCCGGCGCTCGCAGACCCAATGACAGAGAGCATGGCCCAGAAGTTTGCAGATCTGGCCTTCACGCTCGACAACCCAGATGCGGGTTTGCAGTTCATCGCAAAAACCCAGAAATCCAGTGGCCCTGATGCCTTGGAACGTTATGCCGTGCGCGGCTTGGCACGTGGCAACTATGAGCAAGCGGCAAGGTATTACTTCATGGCACAGCAGCAAACAGAACCGTACACCGACAAGCGGCGGCTGTTCATGGCCGGGGTAGACACCCTGATGGCAGGCGGCTTGTACGCCCGCACCATGAGCGCTGCGAACACACACCTGGGCGCACTGGCGCAAGACAGGGTCACGCTGCGCTACCTGGCACATGTTGCCCTGGCGGCGGGTTATCCGAACGAGGCCAACGCCTATGCCAAAGCCCTGATTTTTCAGCCGCAAGGAGCGCAACCTTGAGCCTGCGCCATGCCTGGATCCTTGCGCTTTACCCTGCTTGGGGCGCTGCGTGGGCCCAAGAAAACCCGACACCGGGCCAAGATTACCAATCCCTGCAAATCGCCAGTAGCACGGAGCTGAAAGGTTTGCAAAGCCTCTACGAGCAGCACCGGAATTTGCCCTTTCTCCGCTTGGAGAAGCGCGGAAATCAATTCACCTTGCGGGCTGGCTTTTGGCGTAGCACCGAAGAGGCGCGGCGCGCCCTCTCGGGCCGCGCCATCCCGGGTGCCCAGCTTCGCATCGCGGTGCTGCGCCCCGAGTTGCTGCTGCAGACCAACTGGACCTCGAATGCCCCGCTCGCGCAAGATGCGCGCCCCCAGGCCGCAGAACCCCTGCAGCCTAAACCCGCGACACCCGCGCCCCCTTCGTCGCCATCTCCCTCGCCTGTCCAGCCTGCCCAGCCGGCTCCTGTCAGGGCGCCAGAGATCATCACACCCAAGTCCTATAGACCTGACGACGGCAAAGCGACGGGCCTGACCCTGCGCAACCTGAACCTCGAAGACATGGCCCTGTCTTATGGTGTGCTGCTCAGCACCGGGGACTTGCAACCGGCTCTGCAGATTGCCCGTGCAGCGGTGCAGATGGCTCCCGCGAACCGGGAATGGCGCCTTCGCTTGGCGAAAGTTGCGGAGTGGACCCAACAGCCGCTGATTGCCGCGCAGCAGTGGGCCTATATCTTCCAACAAGGCGCCCGGGACGCAGAGACTCTGGCCAATGTGGCCCGACTCGCATGGCAGATGGAAGACCTCCAAGTCCCCTTGAGCGCATGGCAAACGCTGGCCAAACGTCGCCCGCTCAGCGCTGCGGAAATGGTGGAAGTGCTGAAGCTCTTTGAAGAGTCCGCACAGCCTGCAGAAGGCTCCCTGTTCTTCGAAGCCCAGTACCTGCAGCGGGGTGATCTGCAACTGCTGGAATACGCCGCGCGCCTTGCAGGCAACTACGGAAATGACGCACGCACGCTGCAGCTGCAAATTTTGCGCAGCCAGGCAAACCCCTTTTCGCTGGGCGCGGTGCTCGATGTGGTGATGGTCTACGTCCGCAGCAACCGGCTGCCGGAAGCCCTTGCATTTATGCAGAGCCACGAAGCACGCGTGCCCCCCGAGGCCTCGGAATTCTGGCGCCTGTTGGGTGAAGTGGCTTGGGACCTGCAGCGCGTGGACATTGCACGCGGGGCCTATGCCAATTACGTCAAAAGTGAATCGGCTACCAGTGACGATTGGGGCCGCCTCGTGGCATTAGCCGGCGTACAACAAACAGACCAGGCCGCGAACCTCGCGTTGGAAGGGTACCGCCGCTTTGGTACCTTTGCCCTGCTGACACAGGCGCTGGAGATGTTTGCCAACCAAGCCCAATGGACCCGCATGGGCGAGGCGCTGGCGCTTTTGCAAGGGGCGGCACTCAGTGATGCCGAGTCGTCGAGCCAGTTTTTGCTGCTACGCGCCCGGTATGCGCAAGGCCTGAAACAAGCAGATAACGCGTGGGCCGATCTGCGCCGGGCCATGGTGATGGAGCCGGTGTCCAAAACCGTGGGGCTCAGCAGCTTGTGGTTTTTGATAGACCAGCAACGCACCGCGGAGCTAGCCGTGGCCCTCAAGCACTACCAGAGTAATGGCGGGGATGCGGACTATTGGCCTGCCTTTGCTGCAGGCCACCAGGTGCTTAACCAACCACGGCAGGCACTCAGCTGGTACCAACGCATCGTGGCAAAGGCGCCGCAGGATGCATTCACCCTCCTGAACTATGCCGACGCACTGGAACGCAACCAACAAGCAGGCATGGCCGCACGCGTGCGCCGCCATGCCTGGCTGATCTTGCGGGCGCAGTTTCCAGCAGACACAGCGCGCACAGAGGCCGAGATGTCCAGCGCCGAATGGCGCACGCTCTTGAGGCTTTCGCTCTTGAACCGGCCCGGTGATCCTGCACTGCAACAAGCCCGCGACTGGGCCCGCAGCCTCAAGGCACTACCCGCCGACGCTTCCGCCCCGGAGACGACCGAACTGATATTGGCCTGGGCCATCAGCACCGAACAATTTGTCAATGCGCGGACGTGGATGACCCGCCGCTTCCGTGAGCAGGCCCAAGCGCCCGTATGGGGTCGGGCCCAAGTAGCCCTGCAAACCGGAGACACCCGGGACATGGACGACCTGCTGCAGACCCAACGCGAGGCACTGCCGATCTACAACCGCTATGACATCGAACGCGCCATGGGTCTGCACGCTGAGGCACTGACCACAGCATTCAATGGACTCACGCGCAGCCCGGATGACGAGGCCTTGTACGACCGTTGGCGCCAGCACGCGCCCGCCCAGGCGGCCTATCTGGAGAGCACGCTGAAGAGCGAAAACGCAGGCAGCTTCAGCAACTTTTCGGTCGGGCAGCATGCCCAGTGGCCGGTGAAACAAGGGCTGGTTGCAACCCTGGGCTGGACCGGAGCCCGGCAAACCTCAGGCGATGCAGGACTGCAAACGCTGCTCACCGATACCGAGCAACTCAACAACCTGGGCCTCCAATGGGCCAGCCCCGGGCAAAACGGGGCGCTCACCCTGTTCCAGCGCCGGGAGCTGGGCACCATGAATGGGGCGCAACTCAGCCAGTCACTCCGTCTGCCGTATGGGCTTCAGTGGAGCACCCGCCTGGACATCGGCAATGCCAGCCAGGCCAGCCCCGCCATGCAAATTGCAGGCGCAGAAGACAGCCTGAGCACCACCCTCGGTGCCCAGCTGGACAAACGCCTCAACCTGCAAGCCACCCCGGCAGTAAAGCGCTATTACAGCCAACTCGGTGACGGTCTCGGACGTGGTCAGTCTCTCGAACTCGAAGCCGGATACCGCCTGCGGGTGGACTATCCGGACTGGCGACTCCGCGTCAACTTGCGCAGACAAGTCTTCGACCGCGACGACGGGCCGAGTGCCGATTCGCTGCAACGCTACCCGGAAGCGTTTCAGCAAGCCGTGAGTGCAGGCACGCTCAGCACCACCAACTATTTCTTGCCGGAAAGCAGCACCAGCTGGGGCCTGTGCCTTGGCATGGGCGAAAACTTGGGCGGGCAGAGCTTGCAAAACGGATTCAGCCGAGGCTGGCGCCCTTTTGTCGATGCCTGTTTGCGCCATGACTCCCAAGCCGGCGAGGGCTACTCCTCGCAAGTCGGCCTGGCGGGCTCGGTGTTCGGGCGGGACTTGATACGTATCGAACTCCAACACATCGATGGCCTTGCCAGCAGCAACGGCCCGGGCAGAACCTTGACCCTGCGTTACCGCAATTACTTTTAACCACGAGCACCCTGATGAAACTCCACACTCTCTTGTGCACCGCTGCGCTGGCCTTGACCGGTTGCGCCACCTCCATCGAATCCAATACCGGCCGCGGCACGCTGGAAGCAGGCGCCTCTTGGGCCTTGCTCCCCTTGTCCAACAATACCGACACGCCGCAAGCGGCGCTGAGTGCAGAGTCCATGCTGGAGCACCTGTTGCGTCGCCGTGGTGTGCCGGAACTCAAGATCTACCCCGCAGCCCTGTCACGGGACAGCTTGTTTGAGCCCTCTGAGCGGAAAGTCAGCGAAGAAGCCCAGAAGTGGGCACGCGACCAGGGCGTTCGGTACGCGGTGAGCGGCAGCGTTGAAGAGTGGCGCTACAAAGTCGGCCTCGACGGCGAGCCCGCTGTCGGCATTACCGTCAAAGTAACAGACCTGAGCTCAGGGCAAATCGTCTGGAGCACCACCGCAGCCAGCAGCGGGTGGAGCCGGCAAGCCCTGTCCGGCGTGGCGCAGGCCGTCATGCGCGACGCCCTGACCAGCTTGCCACTGCCCGCCGTGGCACCTGCAAAGTAAGTCGCTTATGGGAGCACCCTCCTCGACCAGTTGGCTCAAAAAGCTCATCAGCCCGCATCGGCTGGCACCCGATCCGGTGCTGGCCCGTGACCAGTGGCTCGAAATATTTTTGATCCCCCTGATCGGCATTGCCGTGGGCTGGTGGATCAGCGCCGACGACCCGATGCTCGCGCAAAGCCACTTTCCCTGGCTCTGGTTTGCACCGATCTTGATTGCGTTGCGCTACGGCGTTTCGCCGGGCTTGCTGAGTAGCATTCCGCTGATCATCAATTGGTTGATCGCCAATGCCATGGGTCGGGTTGAAGATGCCTTCGCCTTCCGCTTTTTCTTCGGTGCGGGTGTGCTGGTCATGGTCTGCGGCGAGTTCAGCGATGTGTGGCGTGATCGTAATGCGCGCATGGAAGAGACCTACCTGTATGTGACCGAGCGTCTTTCGCGGCTCACCAAGAGGCACCTGCTACTCAACCTGTCCCACGATCGGCTTGAACAAGAGATGCTGATCCGCCCGGGCTCCCTGCGCGATGCCCTGGCCCGCCTGCGGGGAATGGCCATGCAACCCACCCCGCAGGATGACCCCATGCCGGCGGCCAATAGCTTGCTGCAACTGCTGTCGCAGTATGTCAATCTGGAATCCGCCACGCTGTATGCCATCAAGAACCCGGACACCGACCCGCAATTGGGCCCGGCTCTGGCGGTGATCGGGGACCCGCTACCGCTCTTGCCGGGAAATGTGCTGTTCCAGAAAGCACTGGAAACACGGGCGCTGGTGCACATCGCCGGCGAAGACATCAGCAGCTCTGACCCCGACAGCCCCCTGGTGGTCGCCCCGCTGGTGGCTGGCAACGACACCATATTGGGCGTGCTGGTCGTGACCCGTATTCCGTTTTTCTCACTGACGGTAGAGAACCTGCAAATGATGTCAGTGATCCTGGCCTATTACGCAGACAACATCCGGATCGGCCCCGATACCTACAAAGTCCAGCAGGCGCTTCCGGGCATCCCGGCATTGTTCGCAGAAGAGCTGGTGCGCATGAGCCGGCTGAATCACTCGGTGGGCCTGTCCAGCCATTTGGTGATCATGACCTTTGAAGGTGCATTGGGGGCCGAAATCACGGCCGAGTTTGTGCGCGTGAAACGCGGACTGGACTTGTACTGGCAAACGCATATCCGTGGGCAGCCTGCAGTCGTGGTGCTGATGCCGTTTGCATCAGACTCTGCCAAGGAAGGTTTTATCCAGCGGATTGATGACTGGCTGCAACTGCGCTTTCATGGCGACATCCAAAGCCTGCAAGTCCGCCTGCACACCATCGACTTCGCCCTGGAAGACCCGGTGCAAGCCCTGACCACCCAGTTCGCTCCGTGAGAAAGCCCGCATGTTCACATTGAAGTGGGCCTGGGCGGCCATCGCCATTGAAGTGGGGGTCTTCTTGAGCCCGCTGTTGCACCAGTCCACGCTGGGGGCGTTGCTGGCCATGCTGGCGCTGCACGCCTTGGCGAGCGCGATCGTGGCATCGGGCAGTTATGTGCTGCTGCCCCACAAGTACATGCGGCCCCGTGTGACCGTGTGGTTGCTGTTGTTTCTTTTTGCATTTGTCGCCCCCCTGATCGGTGCGGTCGGGATGCTGGCCATCATCTGGACGACCTTCCGGAAAGAGTCGCTGGATGGAGACCGTCCCGAGCCGGTGACGGTGCCCCTGCCCGAATTTGACATGCAAGCCAAGGACGTCAGCCGCAGCGGGCAAGGCTCCATTCGCTCACGCCTGAACTCGCATGTGCCCAGCGCCATCCGGCTTCAATCCCTGATGACACTGCAGGCGATCCCTACCCGGGTTGCCAATCCCATCCTGGACGAACTACTGAGTGACAACTCTGACGATGTGCGCCTCGTGGCGTTTGGCATGCTCGATGCCGAGGAAAAGAAAATCAACGCAGACATCCAGCGTGAACGTCGCCAACTCGACCAGGCGGAGAGCGACGCGCAACGCCACACCTGCTTGCGACATCTGGCAGAACTGCACTGGGAACTGATTTACGCCTCGCTGGCCCAAGGGGAACTTAAAAAGCACATCCTCAGCCAAACGCTGCAATATGTCGACGCCACCCTGGCCCTGGAGCCCGAGCCAGACGCCGCGATGCTGTTCCTCAAAGGGCGGATCTTGCTGGCCATCGGCGAATACACGCCAGCCCAAGCCGCCATTGAACACGCGATTAAGCTCGGCCACCCTTTGGTGTCTGCCGTCCCTTACGTGGCCGAGCTGGCCTACCAGCGCCGCGACTTCGCGCAAGTCAAACAATCCATGCTCCGCCTGGAGAAACTCAACGTCGCCTCCCGTACCCGGGCCGTTGTAGACATCTGGACCGGACGAGACAACTTCCCACACCGCAGTGACCGCAACTACCTCCCCCACATCTGAACCTGTACTGCCCAAGGCAGAGCAGGTCGACGTCATGCTTCTCCTGGAGGGCACCTTCCCGTTTGTGTCCGGGGGAGTGTCCAGCTGGGTCCAGCAAATCATTCTGGGCTTTCCGGACATCCGCTTCGGCGCCATTTTTCTGGGTAGCCGCAAACAGGACTACGGGCACATGCGCTACGCCTTGCCGCCCAACCTCGTCCATCTGGAAACGGCCTATCTGTATGAAGACGAGGCGCCCCCACCGATCGCACGTGTCAAGGCACCGGCCAAAAGCATGGAGCTGGTCGAGCGGATGCACGACATGTTTGAAAACGATCTGCGCCACCCCGAATGCCCGCACCTCTTCGCCAGCATGATGGACGAGGCGGGCCCCGGCGGCATGCTCAGCCAAGATATGTTTCTCTACAGCGAGGGGTCGTGGGACTACATCAAAAAAATCTACCGCAGCCGCAGCACAGACCCCTCGTTTGTCGATTACTTCTGGACCGTGCGCACCATCCACCGGCCGTTCTGGGGACTGCGGGAGGTCGCGGTCCGCGCGCCCAAAGCGCGTATCTACCATGCGGTGTCTACCGGATATGCCGGCATTCTGGGCGTCCTGCTCAAGCACCGGAACAAGCGCCCCTTCATGCTCAGTGAACATGGCATCTACGTCAAAGAGCGCAAGATCGACCTCTACCAGGCCCAGTGGATCAAGGACAACCGCAGCGTGTTTGAGCACGACCCCTCGCGTGTCAGCTACTTCCGGCAGTTGTGGATCCGTTTTTTTGAGCATCTCGGCTACGTGACGTACCACGCGGCGAACGACATCGTGGCGCTGTACGAAGCGAACCGGCAACGGCAGTTGCTCGACGGCGCGCCCGAGGAGCGCACCTCCAACATCGCCAACGGGATCGACGTGGTGAAGTTCGGTGCCTTGCGCCAAGACTGGCCGGATGGCCCGCCCCAGGTGTTGTGCCTGATTGGCCGTGTGGTGCCGATCAAAGACATCAAGACCTACATCCGCGCTGCGCGCATCATCGCCAACCGCATGCCCGGGGTGGAGGCCTGGATCGCCGGCCCCGAAGACGAGTCGCCGGAATACGCGCAAGAGTGCCGCGATCTGGTGGCCCAACTCGGGCTCGAAAACACCGTCAAATTCCTGGGATTCCAAAAGCTCACTGAGCTGCTGCCCCAAGTCGGGCTGGTGGTTCTCACTTCCATCAGCGAAGCCCTTCCCTTGGTCATTCTGGAGGGCTATGCCGCGGGCGTGCCCACCGTCAGTACCGATGTGGGCTCTTGCCGCCAACTGGTGTATGGCTTGCCGGGCGAGGATGAGGCCTTGGGCGCATCCGGGCGGGTGGTGCGGATTGCAGACCCCCAGGCCATGGCAGAAGCCACGCTCGAGCTACTGGGCGATCCGGCCGAATGGCAGCGGGCCCGCGAGTCGGGTATCCGGCGCGTCAAAAAATACTACGCACAGCACATCATGTTTGACCGCTACCGGTCGCTTTACGACAAGAACTTCGCATGGCAGGCATAGGCTTCGAACTCCGCAAACTCCTGCGAAAGCAGACCTATGCAGGTTTGCTGCAGGCCTACGCTTTCGCCGGCATCATCAGCTCCGGGCCCTGGGTGCTTTCCATCGTGGGCATCATGCTGATTGGCCTGCTGAGCGCGGGGGCGGGGGTGGCGTCGCCCCGGGTCAGTGTGTCGCAGTTTCAGGTCACGGTGACCTACCTGTTTCTGATCTCACTGATCAGCACCGGCCTGGTTCAACTGTCGTTCACCCGCTTTGTGGCGGACCGCACGTTTGCCAAAGACGAGGCCTCCATCCTGCCCAACTTCAACGGGCTGATTCTGGTGGTGATGGGCGTCAGCATGCTCGTGGCCCTGCCCTGCGTGGCGATCTTTTTCCCCGAGCAATCGGTGCTCTACCGCTTGCTGTTTGTGATGGGTTTGGGGGTCATGTCCGCGATCTGGATTGCGACTGTGTTCCTTACCGGCATGAAGCACTACCGCGCGATTGTGCTCATGTTTTTTCTGGGCTACAGCGCCACCCTAGGCCTGGCCTTGTTGCTGCGGGGGCCGCTAGGTCTGGAGGGCTTGTTGCTCGGCTTTGTTCTGGGGCACTACCTGCTCCTGATGGGCATGGTCTATCTGGTTTACCGGCACTACCAGTCGGACCGCTTTGTCGCATTTGACATCTGGAAGCGCGGCGCCATGTACACCAGCCTGATGGCCACCGGCTTCCTATTCAACCTGGGCGCGTGGATCGACAAGCTGATGTTCTGGTATTTCCCCAGCACCGGGCAGCAAGTCATCGGGCCCCTGCATGCTTCGGTGATTTACGACTTCCCGATCTTCTTGTCGTACCTGTCTGTCATCCCCGGAATGGCCATTTTTCTGGTGCGGATCGAAACCGACTTTGTGGAGTACTACGTCAAGTTCTACAACGCTGTCCGCGAGGGCGCCACGCTGGACTACATCGAGCGCATGCGCAACCACATGGTCTACCACGTGCGCCGTGGCTTGTTTGACATCGCCAAAATCCAGGGTATCGCCGTCCTCTCTACCTTTGCGGCCGGCGGCGTGGTGCTCCAAGCGCTGGGCATCTCCACCTTGTACCTGCCGCTGCTGTATGTGGATGTGGTCGGTGCCGCGCTGCAAGTGGTGCTGCTGGGGATATTGAATATTCTGTTTTACCTCGACCAGCGCCGTGCGGTGGTTTTGCTGACCGCCATGCTGCCCCTGTGCAATGCGGTGTTTACCGGCATCACCTTGCACCTGGGCGCGGCATGGTTTGGCTATGGCTTTGCGCTGGCGATGCTGGTCACCGTGCTGACCGGCATCTGGATTCTCAGCCGCAAGCTCGAGGTTCTGGAGTACGAGACCTTCATGCTCCAGTAAGGGCCGCCGTCCGCCTGCCGCCCTAGGGTTTCAGGCCTTGCGATAGCCGTCGGGGTTGCGGCTCTGCCAGCGCCAGGAGTCTTCGCACATCGACTGCAGGTTTTGCGCGGCCTGCCAGTCCAGCACGGCTTTGGCCATGGTGGCATCGGCATAACACTGGGCCACATCGCCGGGGCGGCGCGCCACCACGTCGTAGGGCACAGGCTTGCCACTGGCTTGCTCAAAAGCGCGCACTACATCCAGAACGCTGTAGCCCTGGCCGGTGCCCACATTCACGGTGAAGGTGTCAGCCCCTGCCAGGAGTTTGCGCACCGCCGCCACATGGGCCTGGGCCAAGTCTTGCACGTGGATGTAGTCGCGCACGCCGGTACCGTCGGGTGTGGCGTAGTCGCCGCCAAAGACTTGCAGGCGGGGGCGCTTGCCCACCGCAACCTGGGTCACAAAAGGCATCAGGTTATTCGGGATACCGGACGGGTCTTCTCCAATCAAGCCGCTCGGGTGGGCACCCACCGGGTTGAAATAACGCAGCACACCCGCACGCAAGGCAGGCAGCGCGGCGCACTGGGCCGCGATCATGTCCTCACACACCAGCTTGGTGTGGCCATAGGGATTGGTGTGGCTGCGCGGAAACGACTCGGTGATCGGCACCGATGCGGGGTCGCCGTAGACCGTGGCGCTGCTGGAAAACACCAACTTGTGGCAGCCGGTAGTGGCCATGGCCTGCAACAGCGCAATCGTGCTGCCAAGGTTGTTTTCAAAATACTTAAGCGGCTGGGCCACGCTTTCGCCGACTGCTTTGAAGCCTGCGAAATGGATCACCGCCTGGACCTGGTGCTGCGTCAGCAAGGCTTCCAGGGTCGCACGGTCGCGGGCATTGCCGCGCTGGAACAGCACTTCGCGCCCGGTGATTTGCTGCAGGCGCTGCAAAACCTCCGGGTCGCTGTTAGAGAAGTCATCCAGAATCAGCGGCTGGTAACCGGCCTCCACCAAGGCCACATAGGTGTGGCTGCCGATGTAGCCGGCCCCGCCAGTCAGCAAAATAGTCGTTGGTGATGTCATTTTTTTAAGCTCCCTCAAAAGTCGCGTGTGTCGGTAACACCCGAACTTTACTTGCCTTTGATGACGCTGCCACTGACACCAGCGGCGCTCACAACACCAGCAGGGCCCGGAAGTCGTTCACATTGGTGTGGGTCGGGCCGGTGGTGAACAAGTCGCCCAGCGGCTGAAAGAAACCCACCGCGTCGTTGCGGTCCAGGCAATCGCTCAAGGACACGCCAACCGCTGCTGCACGCTCCAAGGTGTCCGGGGCGACCAGCGCACCGGCGTTGTCTTCTACCCCGTCAATGCCATCGGTGTCGGCGGCCAGCGCCCAGACATTGGTCTGTGCTTGCAGGCCAAGGGCGAGCCCCATGCAGAACTCACCGGCACGTCCGCCGCGGCCCTTTGCTGAGCCTTCTCGACGCGGGCGCACGGTCACGGTGGTCTCGCCGCCGCTCAGAATCACACAGGGCTTGGCAAAGGGTTGCACTGCAGAGGCCGGCTTTTGCGCCGCCGTGCGGGCCAAGGCTGCATGTACCTTGCCCACCTCGCGGGATTCACCCTCCAGCTCATCGCTGAGGATGTAGGCATTCAGGCCCATGCTGCGGGCCAGATCGGCGGCAGCTTCGAGCGACTGCTGGGGCGCGGCGATCAGGTAGACCGTGTTGTTGGCAAACACGGCATCGCCGGGCTTGGGGGTTTCCAGCACGCCGGACTCCAGCGCTTTGAGAACTAAATCGGCCTCCAGCGCTGATGCATTCTGCGCAAGGCGCTTCAAAATTGATAGCGCGTCCGCGCAGGTGGTGGGATCCGGTACCGTGGGGCCACTGGCGATCACGCTGGGGTCGTCGCCCGGCACATCGCTGATCAGCAGCGTCACCACCTTGGCGGGATAGCAGGCTGCGGCCAAGCGCCCGCCCTTAATGGCGGACAGGTGCTTGCGCACGCAGTTCATCTCCTGAATGCTGGCGCCGCTCTCCAGCAAGAGCTTGTTGATGCGCTGCTTGAGCTCCAGACTGATGCCGCACTGCACGCCGTCCACCTCCCACTGCGCAGGCAGCGTCAGCAAGGAAGATCCGCCACCGGAGATCAGGCAAATCACCAAGTCGTCCTCGGTGAGCCCTTCGGTCAAGGCGAGGATGCGTTGGGCCGCTGCCAAGCCGGCTGCGTCAGGCACAGGGTGAGCGGCTTCCACTACTTCAATGCGGGCCGGTGCGGCGTCTGCAGGCAGGGGTGGCGTGTGGCCATAGCGCGTAACGACGAGACCCGACATCGGCAGGTCTTGGGGCCACAACGCGTCCAGCGCATGGGCCATGGCGCCACCGGCTTTGCCGGCACCCAGCACCAGCGTGCGCCCCTTGGGCGGCTCAGGCAAGTACGCACCTAGTGTGTGGGAGGGCAGCGCCTGGCGCACCGCAGCCCAGTACAGCTGGCTCAGCAACTCGCGCGGGGCCATGTCAGAGAAATGCGCAGGGGCTTGGAGATGGGTTTCAGTACTTGGCATATTCATCGCTTGATGCAAAAGTAAATGGGGCAAAATTCAGGGGCGCATAGCGCGTCAGCACAGCCCGGGATGCTCGGCAACGTGGTGCTCGCCTCTGGTGGCTCGTGCAGCCGGCCAGCGGGATTCGGCCTCGACAGGAGCCACCTTGACCGGTGGGACACTTGTTTGACGGAGAAACACATTCATGGGCACTTTGCTGATCCACAACGCGCGCGCCATCGCCACATTCGATTCGGCCACTTTCGACCACGCTGACCCGGCGCAATCCACCGAGCTGCGCAACGCTTCGATTTATATCGAGGGTAACCGTATCGCTTTTATGGGCGCCACGGCCGACCTGCCGCCACACGCGCTGGAAGCTGACGAGGTGATCCACGCGCAGCGCCATCTGGTCACCCCCGGTCTGGTGAACACCCACCACCACATGTACCAGAGCCTCACGCGGGCCATACCCGGTGTGCAAAACGCAGAGCTGTTCGGCTGGCTGCGCGGGCTGTACCCCATCTGGGCCGGCCTGACCCCCGAGATGGTGCAGGTGAGCACCCAGATCGCCATGGCGGAACTGCTGATGAGCGGCTGCACCACCAGCAGCGACCACCTCTACATCTACCCCAACGGTGTGCGGCTGGACGACAGCATTAGCGCGGCTGCCGAAATCGGCATGCGCTTTGTGGCCACGCGGGGCAGCATGAGCGTAGGCCAGAGCCAAGGCGGCCTGCCTCCGGACCGGGTGGTAGAACAAGAAGACTTCATTCTCAAAGAGAGCCAACGGCTGATCGAGCAGCACCACGATGCGAGCTGGGGCTCCATGCTGAATGTGGCACTGGCGCCCTGCTCCCCGTTCAGCGTGAGCCGCGACCTGATGCGCGAAGCCGCCCTGCTGGCCCGCAGCTTCAAGGGTCAGGGCGTACGCCTGCACACCCACCTGGCGGAGAACGACCACGACCTCGCCTACAGCCGCGAAAAGTTCGGCTGCACCCCCACCCAATATGCCCAAGACCTGGGCTGGCTGGGTGAGGACGTGTGGCACGCCCACTGCGTGAAGCTGGATGACGAGGGCATCAGCCTGTTTGCCGCCAGCCGCACCGGCGTGGCCCACTGCCCGTGCAGCAATATGCGCCTGGCCAGCGGCATCGCCCCCATCCGCAAAATGCTGAACGCCGGCGTGCCGGTAGGCCTGGGTGTGGACGGCAGTGCCAGCAATGACGCTGCCCACATGGTGAACGAGGCCCGCCAGGCCCTGCTGCTGGCCCGCGTAGGCCGCGCCATGCAGCCACCCGAGGAGCGTGTGCTGCCCACTGGCGAACGCCGCACCTTCTTCGGTTGCGATCTGGGCCCGGCCGAGATGACCGCGCGGGATGCCCTGAGCGTAGCCACCCGGGGCGGCGCGCAAGTACTGGGCCGCAAAGACATCGGCCACCTTGCAGTGGGCATGTGTGCGGACCTGGTGCTGTTTGACCTGGACACGCTGGGCTTTGCCGGTGGCGCAGTTCATGACCCGGTCGGCAGCCTGCTGCTGTGTGCCAGTCCGCAGGCGGACTACACGGTCGTCAACGGCAAAGTGGTGGTGCGCGAGGGCCACTTGGATACGGTAGATCTCGGCCCGCTGATGGAGCGCCACAACCGGCTGGCGCTGCAGCTGGCTGCGGCTGCAGTCCACTGACCTCACCTGCGCAGTAGCTAAAGGCATTAGCGCGGATTTGCTCCTGAAATAGGAGCTGCTCGCGCAATATCGACGGGCGCTAGAGGCCAATTCAAGCCTCAACGTACGAGGCAGGGACGCTTGGGGTCGAACTTCCAGCCGGGGATCAGGTACTGCATGGCCATCGCATCATTACGTGCGCCCAAGCCGTGCTGCAAGTAGAGCTGATGGGCTTTTTCCACTTCGACCATGTCCAGCTCCACACCCAAACCAGGCGTGGTGGGCACCGCAATCTGTCCGCCCACAATCTGCAGCGGGTCTTGGGTCAGGCGCTGGCCGTCCTGCCAGATCCAGTGCGTATCAATGGCCGTCACCTTGCCCGGTGCAGCGGCCGCCACATGGGTGAACATGGCCAGCGACACGTCAAAGTGGTTGTTGGAATGCGAACCCCAGGTCAGACCCCAGGTTTGGCAGACCTGCGCCACCCGCACCGAACCTTGCATGGTCCAGAAATGCGGGTCGGCCAAGGGAATGTCCACCGACTGCAAGGCCAGCGAATGCGCCAGCTCGCGCCAGTCGGTGGCAATCATGTTGGTGGCAGTGGGCAGGCCGGTGGCGCGGCGGAACTCGGCCACGACTTCGCGACCGGAGAACACGCCTTCTGCACCGCAGGGGTCTTCGGCGTAGGCCATCACGCCATGCAAGTCGCGGCACAGGCGCACCGCGTCATTCAACAGCCATCCACCGTTCGGGTCCAAGGTGATGCGGGCTTGCGGGAAGCGGGCATGCAGGGCGCGTATGGCCTCCACTTCTTCCTCGCCGCGCAGCACACCGCCCTTGAGCTTGAAATCCAGAAAGCCATAGCGCGCATAGGCGGCTTCTGCCAAGCGCACTACGCCGTCCGCGTCCATGGCTTTCTCGTGGCGCAGGCGCTTCCAGTCATCTGCCTGATCCGGCTCGCTGATGTAGGGCAAGTCAGTCTTCTGGCGGTCGCCCACATAGAACAGGTAGCCCAGCACCGCGACGCTGCTGCGTTGTTGGCCATCGCCCAGCAAGGCCGCCACCGGCACACCCAAGAATTTGCCCAGCAAATCGAGCAAGGCACTTTCCACGGCGGTGACTGCGTGAATCGCCACGCGGAGGTCAAAGGTCTGCAGGCCACGGCCCTCGCTGTCGCGGGCGGCAAAGGCTTCGCGCATGCGGTTCAGGATGGCGTTGTAGTTGCCAATGGATTGGCCTACTACCAAAGAGGCAGCGTCTTCGAGGGTCTGGCGGATCTTCTCGCCGCCGGGCACTTCGCCCACACCGGTGTTACCGCTGCTGTCGGTCAGGATGACGATGTTGCGGGTAAAGAAAGGCGCGTGGGCACCACTCAGGTTCATCAACATTCCGTCATGGCCGGCAACCGGGATGACGCGCAGCGCAGTCACCACAGGGGTGCCGCGCACAGAGGGTTTTTCAGACGGGGTCATGGTCAATCTCCTTAGCGGGGCGCTCGATATGAAAGGATGGGTGGCGCCCCTACATATAGGACATCATACAACTAAACCGCGTCGACCTGCGATTTTCTCAAACGGTCCTTGCTGTTCGCCAAGTGGGTGCGCATGGCGGCGCGGGCCGCATCCGCGTCCTGATTGCGGATGGCGTTGAAGATGTATTCATGCTCACCATGCACCCGCCGCAGGTACGCCAAGCGCCCTTCCGGCGCACTGCTCGCGGTGTTGATGCGGGTGCGCGGAATGATCATGGTGCCCAGGTACGTCATCAGGTCGGCAAAATGACGGTTACCAGTGGACTTGGCGACTTCCATATGGAAACTGAAGTCAGAAGGCACCGCATCCGAGTCCTCTTCGATCGACTTTTGGAACGCATCCAGCATAGCTTGCATGGCCTGCAAATTGGCCTCCGTGCGGCGCTGTGCCGCCAGGCCCGCCGCCTCGGTTTCCAGCGAAATCCTTAGCTCTAGCAGGGCAATCACATCTGCGACAGTGGCGAAATCCACATCAGCGATCTGAAAGTTGCCACTGCTCTGCGGTGCCAGTGCGAAGGTGCCCACACCGTGGCGGGTCTCTACCAAGCGGTTGGCTTGCAGGCGCGAAATGGCTTCGCGCACCACGGTGCGGCTGACATCAAAACGGCCCATGATTTCTGACTCGGTGGGCAGTTTGTCGCCGGGTTGGATCGCGCCTTCGCGGATGCTGGCGGCCAGACTTTCGACCACTTCATTTACCAAGCCTTTGGCGCGGCGCGGGCGCAAAACGTCGGTCGCCTCCGGTGTTGCACCAGACGCTGCAATTGTTCTAGGGGTTTGCACTAGGTCCATGGAAAAGTCCTTGACGCGGTCTGAGACGATGACCACAATTTAACACATCAGACAACATACAACTGACAATTCAGCTCTCTATTTCATGACCATTAAAGTACACCACACTTTGCTGATGACCGGCGCTGCAGGCGGCTTGGGCACTGCCATGCGCGACCGTTTGAAGGCCAATTGCGAGGTCTTGCGCCTCTCTGACCGCAGCGATTTCGGCGCTGCCCGTGCCGGCGAAGAGGTGGTGCTGGCTGACCTGGCCGATGCAGCAGCGGTTGATGCGATGGTCAAAGGCGTGAACGCCATCGTCCATTTCGGCGGCATCTCGCTGGAGGGCCCGTTCGAGCCCATTCTGCAAGCCAACATTTTGGGCGTCTACAACCTGTACGAAGCAGCCCGTAAGCATGGCGTGAAGCGGGTGGTGTTTGCCAGCTCCAACCATGTGACCGGCTTTTACAAGCAGAGCGAAACCATCACCCTGAACCACCCTGCCCGCCCCGACAGCCTGTACGGCGTGAGCAAGGCTTTTGGCGAAGACCTGTCCCGCATGTATTTCGACCGCTACGGTATCGAGACGGCCTGCGTGCGCATCGGATCTTCGTTTGCCGAGCCGCGCGACCGCCGCATGTTGGCCAGCTGGCTGAGTTTTGACGACCTGCACCGTTTGGTGACTGCTTGCCTGACCACGCCGGTGCTGGGGCACACCGCGATCTTCGGCATGTCGGATAACGCGGTCACTTGGTACGACAACAGCGCCGCCCGCCATGTGGGCTATGTGCCGCAGGACAGTTCCGACCCGTTCCGCGAGGCGGTCTACGCCCGCACGCTCGAACCTGATGTGACCGATCCTGCCGTGATTTACCAAGGCGGCGGCTTCTTGTTCCAGGGCGAGCCGATGACGGCGCACCTGCCACCCAAGAAAACCGCTTGAGGTGTCTGTGTCTGTTCACACCCCTGCCGTAGAGGCCATCAGCATCAGCCGCGACAAAGTGGGCGAGAGCCCCGTCTGGTCCGTGGCTAACCAGTGCATTTATTGGGTCGACATTGAAGGCCCGTTCATTCACCGGTTGAACTGGGGCAACCGCCACCAAAGCACCTGGACACTGCCGGAGCGCGTGGGCTGCATCGCCATGACGGAGCGCGGCACTCTGATTGCCGCCATGGAGACGGGCATTTTTGAAGTCACCTTGAGTGACCCACCCGTCGCGCACCTCAGCCTGTTGGCCAGCGTGACCCATCCGCACCCGAGCATGCGCTTCAATGACGGTCGCTGCGACCACCACGGCCGCTTCTGGGCGGGCACCATGGTCCGCGACATGGGGCTTGCCAGCCCCGCCGGCGGCATCTACGGCCTGGACGAGAGCGGACTGCGTGGCCCGGTGCTGGAGGGTTACATCACCCCCAACGGCATGGCCTTCAGCCCGGATGGCACGACCGCGTATTTGTCAGATTCGCACCCCAGCCGCCAACAGATCTGGAAACACTCTTTCGACACCGCCACCGGCAACTGGGGCCCGCAAGCCGCTTGGGTCGACATGCAAGCCCTGCCCGGCCGGCCCGATGGCGCAGCGGTAGATGCAGAAGGCTGCTACTGGATCTGCGGCAACGACGCAGGCCAGATCCACCGCTTCAGCCCAGAGGGCACGTTGTTGCAGTCGGTCGCCGTGCCGGTGAGCAAGCCGGCCATGTGCGCCTTTGGCGGGCCTGAGCTGCGCCACCTGTTTGTTACATCCATCCGCCCTGCCAGCCCCGCTCCCGGCTTCGATGCCACGCTGGACGGCGCCTTGCTGGTCTTGGAGCCTGGCGTGCAGGGCCTGCCCGAACCCTTGTTTTCCCGTTTTCCCGTCCGTTAACCCCAAACCAATCCCCATAGAGGAGACAACATGAAACTGGTACCTACCGTCCTGGCCGCTGCAGTGGCTGTTTTGAGCCTGACAGCACACGCCACAGAGTTCAAGTCCGCCGACATCCATAACTCGGACGACTACCCCACCGTTACCGCAGTCAAGTTCATGAGTGAAGAACTCAAAAAAGCCACCGGCGGCAAGCACAGCATCAAGGTGTTCAACAAAGGTGCTCTGGGCACCGAAAAAGAAACCATTGACCAGGTGAAGATCGGCGCGCTGGACATGGTGCGCGTGAATATCAGCCCGATGAACTCGGTATGTGCCAAGACCAATATCCCGGTGCTGCCTTTCCTGTTCCGCTCGGTGGATCACCTGCACAAAGTGCTGGACGGCCCGATCGGTGAAGAAATCGCCAAGGACTGCGAAGCGCAAGGCTTTGTGCTGCTGGCCTACTACGACTCCGGCGCGCGCTCGATCTACAGCAAGAAGCCCATCAAGTCGGTGGCCGACACCAAGGGTCTGAAGATCCGCGTGCAGCAGTCTGACCTGTGGGTCGCACTGACAGCCGCGATGGGCGCCAACCCCACCCCCATGCCTTTCGGTGAGGTCATGACCGCCCTGAAGACCGGCATTATTGACGCGGCAGAAAACAACTACCCCTCTTACGGCTCCGGCAGCCGCCACTTTGAAGCGGCCAAGTTCTACAACAAGACCGAACACTCGATGGCTCCCGAAGTGCTCTTGTTCTCCAAGATTGCCTGGGACAAGCTGCCCAAAGCCGAGCAAGACCAGGTCCGCGCAGCAGCCAAGGCATCGGTCGCTTTCAACCGCACCGCCTGGGCGGCCTATGAGAAGAAAGAATTCGACATGGTGAAGGCTGCCGGCGTCGAGATCGTGGAAGTGGACAAAAAGTCCTTCCAGGACGTCATGGGCCCTGTGTATGACAAGTTCGCCAGCACCCCTGACATGAAGCGCCTGGTGAAGGCCGTGCAAGACACGAAGTAATTCGCGTCTGTGCCACCTCTCGGCCTGAGGGCCGGGAGGTTTTCTTTCTTCACCGGAGCTCCCCATGTACACCCGCTTCTGTGCCACGTTATCCAAGCTCAGTTTGATGCTTGCGGTAGCGGGCCTCATCGTGCTCATCGCCTGCGTGCAATACCAGGTCATCGGGCGCTATGTATTCAACGACACCCCCACTTGGGCAGAGGCTTTGGCCTTGCTGCTGGTGCTGTATATCACCGCGCTGGGCGTGGCTGTCGGCGTACGTGACGCCGGCCACATCGGCATGGACTCCATCATCAGCCTATTGCCTGACCGCCTGCGCCTGAAGCTGGAGATCGTGATCCACATCCTGGTGGGCATTTTTGGCGCACTGATGGCCTACAACGGCTACATCTGGGCCGCCCTCAAATGGAACGACCAGAAGCCCATGCTGCCCATCCCCTCCAGCATGGACTACGTCCCGCTCATCATCGCCGGCGTGCTGGTGGTGCTTTTTACGATTGAACATGTGATCGCCCTGCTGCAGGGCAAGGAAGTGGTGCCGGCATGGAACTGATTGTTTTGGGTGTGAGCTTCGGCTTGCTGTTGATCATCGGCGTGCCTGTGGGCTTCGCCGTGGGTCTATCTTCAGTCGCCACCATCATCACTGCCGGTTTGCCGGTAGCCGTGGTGTTCCAGAAGATGGTGGGTGGCATGCAGGTGTTCTCCTTTTTGGCGATTCCGTTTTTCATCTTTGCCGGTGAGCTGATGCTGCACGGCGGCATCGCGCACCGCATCGTGCGCTTTGCCAACAGCATGGTGGGTCATGTGCGGGGCGGCTTGGGCATGTCCAACGTAATGGGTTGCACGCTGTTCGGCGGCGTGGCCGGCTCTCCTGTGGCCGACGTATCCGCCATGGGTTCGGTGATGATTCCTTTGATGAAGAAGGAAGGCTACAACACCGACTACGCGGTGAACGTAACCACCCACGCGTCCCTTGTGGGTGCTTTGATGCCCACCAGCCACAACTTGATTTTGTACACCTTGGCCACTGCAGGCATCGCATCGGTGAGCGTGCTGAACATGATGCTGGCTTGTGTGATTCCGGCCTTGTTACTCACCGTGCTGAACCTGCTGGCTGCCTACGGTGTGGCTATCAAACGCGGTTACCCCACACGCGGCGCCTTCGCCGGCTGGGGTGAGGTGTTCAACAGCTTTGTCGCCGCACTGCCGGGCTTGCTGATCGTGGTCATCATTCTGGTGGGCATCTTGTCGGGTGTGTTCACCGCCACCGAGTCAGCTGCCACTGCCGTACTTTGGGCACTGCTGATTACCGCTGTGGCCTACCGCTCGCTGTCTTGGAATGACTTCATCAAGTCCTGCGCAAAAGCGAGCAAGACGACCGGTGTGGTGTTGTTCCTGATCGGTATCTCCAGCGCCTTCGGCTACTTCTTGGCGATGTATGACGTGCCCGAGCGCACCGGCGAGCTGATGGGGACCATCACCCAGAGCCCATGGATGATCTTCCTGATGATCAACCTCGCCTTGTTCGTGCTGGGTACCTTTCTGGACATGGCGCCCACGCTGCTGATCTGCACGCCCATCTTCTTGCCGATTGCCCAGAAATTTGGCATGGACCCGACCCAGTTCGGCGTGGTGATTTTGCTCAACTGCGCGTTAGGCCTGAACACACCACCGGTGGGCACCACCCAAGCGGTGGGCTGCGCGATTGGCGGCATTTCGATCGGACAGGTCATGCGCTCCATCTTGCCGTTTTACGGCGCACTGCTGGCTTGCATGATGCTGGTCACTTACGTGCCGGCGTTCTCCTTGTGGCTGCCCAACTTCGTGTTGGGAAACTAAACACTCCACCGAAAGCACACCATGCAACGCCGACAACTGCTGCAAGCCGGACTGGCCGTGGCCGCCACCACCCCTACCTGGAGCCGGGCCGACACCTGGCCTGCCAAGCCGATCACTCTGGTCGTGCCCTTCCCGCCGGGCGGGTCTACCGACCTGATCGCGCGGGCGCTCTCGACCAAGATGGCCGAGAAGCTGGGCCCCGGCTTCACTTTCATTGTGGACAACAAGGCAGGCGCTACCGGTACCATCGGTGCCGCGCAAGTCGCACGCGCTCAGCCTGACGGCTATACCTTTCTGGTGTCGTCCCTCGGGCCGTTTGTAATTGCGCCGCACCTGATCAAGGCGAACTACGACGCCCTCAAAGACCTGGACCCCATCACCATCGTGGCGCAAGCGCCCAATGTGCTGGTGGTGCCCGCGGCGTCTGCACGCAAGTCGGTGCCCGAAGTCATCAGCTACCTGAAGGCCAACCCGGACAAGATGAGCTTTGCATCGTCAGGCAACGGCAGCAGTGACCACCTGACCGCTGAATTGTTCTGGCAACAGACCGGTACCACTGGGGTGCATGTCCCCTACAAAGGCGGCGGCCCGGTGATGACCGACCTGCTGGGCAATCAGGTGGAGTGTTCGTTCATGAACATCAACACCGCCCTGCCCCAGATCAAAGCCGGCAAGTTGCGCGCACTGGCCATCACGAGTGCCAAACGCTCCCCCTTGTTGCCCGACGTTCCTACCCTGGAAGAGAGCGGCGTCAAGGAAGCCAACGTCAATTCCTGGCAAGCGGTGGCAGCGCCCAAAGGCCTACCCGCGGACATCAAGAAGCGGATGCTGGATGCCATCACCGCTTCGATCAAAGACCCTGCAGTGGCCCCCAAGCTGCTGGAACTGGGCTTTGAGCTGGTGCTTAACACCCCCGAGCAGTTTGCCAGCTACCAGGCTGCCGAGTACGTCCGCTGGCAAAAGCTGATCAGCGCCCGCAACATCAAAGCCGACTGACGCTTTCATGAGCTTGAACCCTTCATCCCCACCGGATTCGCCGCGCAGCATCCGCATGCACGCGGCGGACAACGTGGCCATCGTGGTCAACGACGGTGGTCTGTCAGCGGGCACCGTGATGCCTGATGGCCTGACGCTGGTGGACCGCGTGCCCCAGGGCCACAAAGTGGCCTTAACGTCGATTGCCAAAGACGCGGCGGTACTGCGCTACAACGTGCCCATAGGCTATGCGCTCAAAGACATACCTGCGGGTGCGTGGGTGCATGAACGTTTGCTGCATATGCCGGATGCGCGCACCTTGGACAACCTGCCCAAGGCGACTGCACCTGCCTGGAATGCCGAGCCGCTCACGGGCTACACCTTCGAGGGTTACCGCAATGCCGATGGCTCGGTCGGCACCCGCAATATTCTGGCGATCACCACCACCGTGCAGTGCGTGGCAGGAGTGGTGGACTTTGCGGTCCAGCGCATCAAAGAGCAGTTGCTGCCGCGCTACCCCAATGTGGATGACGTGATCGGCCTGGAGCACAGCTATGGATGCGGTGTGGCCATTGATGCACCGGATGCCATCATCCCCATCCGCACCCTGCGCAACATCTCCAAAAACCCGAACTTCGGCGGCGAAGTGATGGTGGTCAGCCTGGGCTGCGAAAAGCTGCAGCCTGAGCGCCTGCTGCCCCCGGGCAGCATCCCCCTGCAAGCGAACGAAGCGTTGGACGTGGTGTGCCTGCAAGCCGACAAGCATGTGGGCTTCATGAGCATGATTGATTCGGTCCTGGCCTCTGCAGTGCCGCACCTAGAGCGGCTGAACGCGCGTCGCCGCGAAACCATCCCAGCCAGCGAGCTGGTGGTAGGCGTGCAGTGCGGTGGCAGCGACGCCTTCTCGGGTGTGACTGCCAACCCCGCCGTGGGCTATTGCACCGACTTGCTGATACGCGCCGGTGCCACTGTCATGTTCTCGGAAACCACCGAAGTGCGTGACGCCATCGAGCAAATGACGGCTCGCGCCACCACCCCTGAGGTTGCCGACGCCATGGCCCGTGAAATGGCTTGGTACGACGCCTATTTAGGCCGCGGCCAGGCCGACCGCAGTGCCAACACGACGCCGGGCAACAAGGCTGGCGGCCTCTCCAACATTGTGGAAAAGGCCATGGGCTCGATCATCAAATCGGGCACCGCACCCATCAGCGGTGTGTTGTCGCCCGGCGAAAAGCTGCAGCACAAGGGCCTGCATTACGCGGCCACACCGGCCAGCGACTTCATTTGCGGCACGCTGCAACTGGCAGCCGGCATGAACTTGCATGTATTCACCACCGGTCGCGGCACACCTTACGGACTGGCCGAAGTGCCTGTCATCAAGGTCGCCACCCGCACCGACCTGGCCCGGCGCTGGCACGACCTGATGGACGTGAACGCCGGCCGTATTGCCGATGGCGACGCCACGATCGAAGACACAGGGTGGGAACTGTTCCACCTGATGCTCGAGGTCGCCAGCGGCCGCAAAAAGACCTGGGCTGAACACTGGAAGCTGCACAACTCCCTGGTGCTGTTCAACCCGGCCCCCATTACCTGATCCACCGGACTCCCCGGATTCACCCGACTTCACCGAGGCCTGCCATGAGCTACCCCACCCCTTATCGCCCTTTTCCTAACCAGTTCAAAAAAGACCTGCTCGCCGGCAAGCGCCTGATCGGCTGCTGGGCCTCGTTGGCCAGCCCGATCAGCACCGAAGTGCTGGGCGTCGCCGGCTTTGACTGGGTGCTGCTCGATGGCGAACATTCGCCCAACGATGTGATCACTTTTGTGCCGCAACTCATGGCACTCAAAGACAGCGTCAGCGCTCCATTTGTGCGCCCGACCAGCAACAACGCGATTGAGATGAAGCGCCTGCTGGACGCCGGCTTTTATAACTTCCTGGTGCCTTTTGTCGAGACTGCCGAGGAAGCCCGCCAGGCCGTGGCCGCCACCCGCTACCCCCCTGAGGGCATGCGTGGCGTGTCAGTCGCGCAGCGCAGCAACCGCTACAACTCGATTGCCAACTACTTTCAGGAAGCCAACCAGCACATGTGCGTGGCGGTGCAGATTGAAAGCCGCCAAGCGGTGACAGCGACTGCCGAGATTGCCGCGGTGCCCGGTGTGGACTGCATTTTTGTGGGTCCCTCAGACCTGGCCGCCGGCTATGGTCACCTGGGTAATGCCAACCACCCCGAGGTGCAGGATGCCATTGCCAGCGTATTCGCCCAAGCCAAGGCCCAGGGCAAGCCCAGCGGCATCCTGGCGCCGGTCGAAGCTGATGCGCGCCGTTACATGGAAATGGGTGCAACCTTTGTGGCGGTTGGCAGCGACTTGGGGCTGTTCCGCAACGCTACGCAGGCTTTGCGGGACCGGTACCTCGGCTAATTCTTCTCCGGACACCGAGGCTGGGTCGGAGCGCGTTCTGCTGCGTGTCCCCCGCCCTGCGGGCTCCTCCTTGACCTTCGCAGAACGCACTCCCACCCAACCTCCTTGGCTCAACGAAATCTTTTCCACTCCATCGCAATCTCACTATGACTACTCTCGGATTTATCGGCCTCGGCATCATGGGCAACCCTATGGCAGGCCACCTGCTGGCTGCGGGCCACACCGTTTACTTGAACACCAAGGGCGATGTGCCCGAAGCCCTGGTGCAAGCCGGCGGCAAGCCCTGCGCCAGCGCCAAAGAAGTGGCACAAAAAGCCGACATCATCTTTTTGATGCTGCCGGACACCCCCGATGTGGAGCTGGTGCTGTTCGGCGCTGACGGCGTAGCCGAGGGCCTGAGCGCCGGCAAGACGGTGGTGGACATGAGCTCTATCTCGCCCATCGATACCAAGGTGTTTGCGCAAAAGATCAATGCACTGGGCTGCCAGTACATGGATGCCCCGGTCTCCGGCGGTGAAGTCGGCGCCAAGGCGGCCAGCTTGACCATCATGGTGGGAGCCGAAGAAGCCACCTTTAACACCGTGTTGCCACTGCTGCAGCTCATGGGCAAAAACATCACCTTGGTGGGCGGCAACGGCGACGGACAGACCACCAAGGTGGCCAACCAGATCATCGTGGCGCTCAACATCGCTGCTGTGGGCGAAGCCCTGCTGTTTGCCAGCAAAGCCGGTGCAGACCCTGCCAAAGTACGCCAGGCGCTGATGGGCGGATTTGCCGCCTCGCGTATTCTGGAAGTGCATGGCGAGCGCATGGTCAAGCGCACCTTCAACCCGGGCTTCCGCATCAGCCTGCACCAGAAAGATTTGAACCTGGCCCTCAGTGGTGCCAAAGCCATGGGCCTGGCATTGCCCCAGACCGCAGGTGCCGCACAACTGATGCAGGTGTGTGCCGCCAACGACATGGCCGGCCTGGACCATTCTGCCTTGGTGCGCGCCCTGGAAATCATGGGCGCCCACGAAGTCGCCAAAGGCTGATGCGATGAAGCCACGCACGCCATGGCGATGTTTTGCCCTCGCCTGCTTGTTGCTGGTGAGCACCAGCAGCCATGCGCAAACCAAACTGCGTGCGTGGAATATCCACCCTGACGGCTACCCGGTCACTGAGGCGCTCAAGCGCTTTGCCAGCCTGGTGGCCCAAGAGACCCAAGGGCGGTACCAAATAGAGATTTTTTCGAACGCCACCTTGGGCGACCAGCCCAAGGCAGTGCAGATGCTCAAGTCCGGCGAGATCGATCTCGCCGAATTCAGCTCCGGCCCTTTGTCGGACGCGGTGCCCGGACTCAAGGCACTCAACCTGCCTTTCTTGTTCACCGATTCCGCCCACATGTTCAAGCATCTGGACGGCAAGTTGGGAGAACGCTTTGCCGCCAAGCTGCAGGCAGCGGGCTTTGTGGTGCTGGGCTGGTACGACGGCGGTGGCCGCTCGTTCTACTGTGTGAACCGGCCGCTCAACAGCTTCAAGGACCTAGCGGGTGCCCGCATCCGGGTGCAGCAATCCGAGGTGTATCTGGAAATGGTGAAGCTGCTGGACGCGACCCCGGTGGCTCTGCCCTTCAAAGAAGTGATGGCAGCGCTGGAGAAAAACGAAGTCGACTGCGCCGAAAACAACATGCCCTCTTTTGAGTCCACCGGGCACTACAAGGTGGCCAAGTCGGTGTACGTGACCAACCACGTCATCTCGCCCGAGGCACTGGTCGTCTCTACCAAGCTGTGGGCCAGCCTCAGCCCTGCCGACAAGGCAGCATTCAGCAAGGCCGGCACCGAGTCGGCCGCCATCATGCGCGAGTTGTGGAACAAGCGGGTGGCCTCTGCGGTGGAGACGGCCTCCAAGCAAGGCGTGCAGTTTGTGCGGGTGAAAGACCCGGCCCCCATGGTGCGGCGCATGTCACCGCTGTACAGCAAGTACATGGCAGACCCCAGTACCCGCGAAGAGCTGCTCACCATCATCGGGAATTGAGCACGGCCGCGCGTTAGGATGGCAGGTGCTCCACCTGTACGCCGCATTAGCGGCACGACGCCATGCTCCCACTCGACACCACACTGACTTTTTTCGCAGCTTCGGTGCTGCTCGCCCTGTCGCCCGGGCCTGACAACGTGTTTGTTTTGCTCCACTCGGCGGTGCATGGGCGCAAAGCCGGGCTCCTGGTGGTGCTAGGCCTATGCAGTGGCTTGCTTTTTCACACCGCTGCGGTGGCATTGGGTTTGGCCGCGGTGTTCGCAGCATCAGCGGCCGCGTTTACCGCACTCAAGCTGCTGGGGGCGGGCTATCTGCTGTACCTTGCCTGGGGTGCTTGGCATGCACCGGTCGGCATTGCCGACACGGCCACCGAGAGCGCGATGTCGCCCCTCAAGACCTACCTGCGCGGTGTGATGATGAACATCACCAACCCCAAAGTGGCCATTTTCTTTCTGGCATTTTTGCCGCAGTTTGCCGACCCGGCCCAAGGCTCGATGGCACTGCAAATTGTGCAGTTGGGTGGCGTCTTCATGCTGGCGGCACTGCTGACCTTTAGTGCAGTCGCGTGGTTCGCGGCCGGTTTCGGGCAGGTTTTCAAGCGCTCCCTGCGGGCCCAGCAAATCCTGAACCGGGTGGCCAGCATCGTGTTTGTGGGCCTGGCCTTGCGTCTGGCAACCGCACAGCGCTAACAGCAGGCCCGCCCACAAGGGCCCGGGCTACTCCGTCTTCGCCCCGCCCTCGAACCAGCGCTTCACGATGTCGCGCTCGGCATCGGTGATGTTGGTGGAGTTGTTCATCGGCATGATTTTGCTTACCACCACCTGCTGGTACACCGCCTGGGCATGGCTGCTCAGGGCTTGAGGGCTATCGACGCGCACGTTTTTCATTTGCACCGCTGCCCCGTGACACATGTAGCAACGCTGCTCCAACACAGGCTGGATATCTTGATAGCCAATAGTGCCGCTAGCGCCCGCAGCAACTGCGCCAGTCGCTACAGAATTCGTAGCAACAGGGGCGCTAGCGGGTGGCGTTGGCTTGAGCCACACCAGCAAACCCAAAATCGCCACTACACCGGCTGCCGCATAGGGCCAGGGGTGCGGATTACGGGCCAACTTGTACCCATGGCGCAGCACAAAAAACTGGCGGATAGCGGCACCGGCCCCCATCATCACAATCAGCACCAGCCAGTTTTGCGGATGGCTGTAGGTAAAGCTGTAGTGGTTGCTCAGCATGGCGAACAACACCGGCAAGGTGAAATAGGTGTTGTGCACGCTGCGCTGCTTGCCGCGCTTGCCGTGGATCGGGTCTACCGCACGACCGGCAGCCATGTCTTTCACCATGGTGCGCTGGCCGGGAATGATCCAGAAGAACACGTTGGCACTCATGGCCGTGGCCATCATGGCGCCCACCAGCAAAAAGGCAGCGCGCCCGGCAAACCAGTGGCAGGCCAAGTACGAGGCCACACACACCAGCACCGCGACCAGCGCACCCACGATGGCATCGCCATGTTTGCGCTTGCCGAAAACCCGGCAAATTCCGTCATAGGCCAACCAGAACACCACCAGAAATGACAGTGCCACTGCAATCGCAGCATGCGGGTGCCAGGCCATGACTGATTTGTCGATCAAATAAGTGCCCGCACTCCACAGGTAGGACACCGTG
This sequence comes from Rhodoferax potami, assembly GCF_032193765.1. Taxonomy (NCBI): domain Bacteria; kingdom Pseudomonadati; phylum Pseudomonadota; class Betaproteobacteria; order Burkholderiales; family Comamonadaceae; genus Rhodoferax; species Rhodoferax potami. Next base: position 337,081 of record NZ_JAVBIJ010000001.1, on the reverse strand, counting down.
AACAATGCAAAGCCCGTGAGCCAAGTGCTATAGCTCTCCCAATAAAACCAATGCAAGTTGCCCGGCAACTTGGGTGGCGCCCCGGCGAATTTGACCGGGTGATAAAAACCGCCACCGTGCACCGCCCATAGCTCGCCGCTCACCCCTTGTTTCTTGAGGTCGTCGTCTTCCGGCGGCGTCAGGCTGCTGTCGAGAAACACAAAATAAAAGGAGGAGCCGATCCACGCAATCGCGGTAATGACGTGCACCCAGCGCAACAGCAAGTTGGCCCAATCGAGTAAATAGCTTTCCATCCGGTGTTCTCCTCAGGTTTCCAATCGTCCGGCAGCGCCCGCAGCCGCATCAAGCTCTGCCGGGTCTACCACTTGCAAGAGTTGGGCCGCTACAGCGACCGCAATAATTTCAGGCCGCTTGTCCCTGACCACCGGCACGCCAATGGGGCAAGTAACATGCGCCAGTTCAGCCGCGCTAAAGCCGCGCTCGGCCAGCCGATGGCTGAACACCGCCCATTTGGTCCGGCTGCCAATGAGACCGATGTAAGGCAAATCGCCCCGGGTCCGTTGGCGCAACAGGCAGGCTGCCACGATGTCCAGATCTTCTGCGTGGCTGAAACTCATGATGAGCACACGGCTGCCCGGCTGCAGGTCTGCGACTGCAGACTGCACTGGCTCCGAATGCTCGCAGCGCAAGTTAGAAGGCACCTGTTCAGGAAACACGCCATCACGGCTGTCCACCCAGGTCACCTCAAAGGGCAGATGGGCCAACACCTGTACCAGCGCCTGCCCCACATGACCGCCGCCAAACAGCCCCACCGGCCACAAGGCAGGGGCCAATCGATCGCGCAATGCAGGCGCATCCGCTGCTTGCACCAACTCGTAGCGCAGCTGCACCTCGCCGCCACAGCACTGGCCCAAACTGGGGCCCAACCCCATGCGCTTCTCTACAGGCGCCACTATTTGCCCCAAATGGTGGGCCTCCAGCAGCGCACGCGCTGCGGCCTCGGCGTCGAGCTCGAGTCGGCCGCCGCCGATGGTGCCCAACAGCCCGGTCGGCAACACCGCCATCCAGGCGCCGGCATCCCGCGGCACAGAGCCCCGTGTCGCCACCACCGAGACAAGCACCACCGGGTGCTGCTGTAACTCACGCAATAAATCGGACAAATTACTCACAAACAGATACCTTTTGAGGGCTTCCGATATTCCGCAACTCCATAATTTGCTGCACAGTACGACGGCGCAAAAAACAAGGAGATCCGCCATGCCCCCAATGACTCATTTCGTGCCTGCACCCCGTTGGAGCAGCACCCGCCTCGCGCTTAGCGTGACTGTGTTGGCGATTCTCAGCGCCTGCACGGTGGCTCCACCTGCCCCGCAACCCGAGAAGCCCCCGGTTGCAGTGGTAACCCCCCAAGCTGCTCCCCCGGTGGTGATTCCTGAAGCGCCACCCGCACTGCAATCCCAAGCGGCCACGCCGCGCGATTACCGCAGGGACGCGGCCGGCCACCTTTACGCCAAGAACTCCAAGCGCATCTACAGCGGAAAAATGCCTCCGCTGCTCTACGCCGTGGGCGTATTGCAGGTTGATATCGACCGCAAAGGTCACGTCACTGACATCCGCTGGATGCGCGCGCCCAGCCATGCCCCTGAGGTCATCGCCGATATCGAGCGCTCGGTGCGTGCAGCCGCCCCCTACCCCGCACCGGTGCGCATGGGCCGGGTTACCTACACGGACACCTGGCTCTGGCATAAGAGCGGACGTTTTCAATTGGATACCTTGACCGAAGGCCAGATGTAGCCGGTCAAGAACCGCGGTACGTGGAGTAACTCCACGGACTGACCAGCAAAGGCACGTGGTAATGCTGGTCGGTATGGGCTACGCCGAAGTCCAGCGCCACGCGGTTCAAAAAGTTGGGCTCGGGCAGGGCCACACCGCGGGCTTTGAAATAGCCGGCCACATCAAACACCAGCCTGTAGGTGCCTTTTTGCAGGTTTGCGTTGTCATACAGCGGGCCGTCCGGGTTGCGGCCGTCGGCATTCAGCACAAAACTTTTCACCAGCGTTGCTGCCTCGCCCTGCGTGGTGGTTTGTGTGGTGTACAGCGCGACTGACATGCCCGCTGCGGGGGTGCCGTGCATGGTGTCCAGTACGTGCGTGCTCAAGCCCATGGCGCCTGCCTTTCTGTTGAAAAAGCAAAGTGTATACACTTTTGGTCATTCTCGGTATCATGACTTCATGGAGACCACCACCACCGGTTTCATCGTGGAGGCGATTACCGCCGCCATCGTGGACCACCAGCTCACCCCCGGGGCCAAACTGGCCGAGCAAAAGCTTGCGGACCAGTTCGGCGTGTCCCGCACGCTGATCCGGCAGGCCTTGTTCCAGCTTTCGCGCAATCGCCTGATCCACATGGAGCCGGCACGCGGCGCCTTTGTGGCAGCGCCATCTGTGACCGAGGCGAGGCAGGTGTTTGCGGTGCGCCGGATGCTGGAGGCCGGCATGGTCCGTGCATTCATCGCGGCGGCCAACCCGGAACACATCGATGCCCTGCGCCAACACATTGCCGAAGAACAAAATGCCGTCCATGGCGGCACCATCAGTAACCGCACCGAGGTGCTGGGCGACTTCCATGTGCGCATGGCCCAGTTGCTGGGCAATGAAGTGTTGGCATTGATGCTGATGGATCTGCTCTCGAGATGCTCCCTGATCACACTGATGTACCAGTCCAGCGACTCGGCAGCCCATTCGCACGAGGAGCATGCTGCACTGGTGGATGCCCTCGAAGCCCGCGATGAAACATTGGCCCTGCGCTTGATGGACGAGCACCTTCAACACGTAGAAGCCGGCCTGACTTTGCCCCCAGACGAATCGACATGAATCACACCTACGACACCACCCAAGCCTACCCCCGCGACCTGGTGGGGTACGGCGAACACGTGCCCCACGCCCAATGGCCCGGCCAGGCCCGCGTAGCCGTGCAATTTGTCCTCAACTACGAAGAAGGCGGCGAGAACAGCGTGCTGCACGGAGACGCAGGCTCTGAACAATTCCTCTCCGAAATGTTCAACCCGGCCAGCTATCCAGACCGCCACATCAGCATGGAAGGCATTTACGAATACGGCTCACGCGCCGGTGTGTGGCGCATCCTGCGCGAGTTCGAACAACGCGGCCTGCCGCTGACGGTGTTCGGCGTGGGGATGGCGCTGGAGCGCTACCCGGAGTTGACCCGACGACTGGTAGAGCTGGGCCACGAGATTGCCTGCCATGGCCATCGCTGGATCCACTACCAGAACATGGACGAGGCGCAAGAACGCGAACACATGCAGCTGGGCATGGCCGCCATCGAAAAGCTCACCGGTGAAAGACCGTTGGGCTGGTACACCGGCCGAGACAGCCCGCGCACCCGCCGCCTGGTGGCCGACTACGGCGGCTTTGAATACGACAGCGACTACTACGGCGACGACCTGCCCTTCTGGATGAAGGTGCAAAAGACCGACGGCAGCGTGGTGCCCCAACTTATCGTGCCCTACACCCTGGATTGCAACGACATGCGCTTTGCCCTCCCCCAGGGCTACTCGTACGCAGACCCGTTCTTCCAGTACATGAAGGACACCTTCAACGCGCTCTACGCCGAAGGCGACCCTGATGGCCTGAATGCGCCCAAGATGATGAGCATAGGCATGCACTGCCGCCTGCTGGGGCGCCCGGGTCGCATCACCGCCTTGCAGCGCTTTCTGGACCACATCACCCAACATGAAAACGTGTGGGTGGCACGACGCATCGACATTGCGCGGCACTGGAAAGCTACGCACCCCTACCAAGGCTGAGTGATGAACACACTGACACTGGAACAACTCAACACCCTGCCATTGGCCGAAGCTGCACAACGCCTCGAACGGCTTGTACGAGCACTCTCCGTGGATTGTGGAAACGGCCTTGCAACAACGGCCCTTTGTGTCACTCGCGGCCTTCAAACATGGCATGGTGCAAGTGGTGGCCGCGGCAGGGCGCGAACCCCAGCTCGCCCTCTTGCGGGCCCACCCCGAATTGGCCGGCAAGGCGATGGTGGACCAAAGCCTCACTGCCGAGAGCACCAATGAGCAAAGCAAGGCCGGCCTCACGCATTGCACGCCCGCCGAGTTCGACAAAATTCAGCGCCTGAATGCAGAGTACAACGCGCGTTTCGGTTTCCCCTTCATCCTTGCAGTACGCGGCCCGCGCGGTACAGGCCTCTCCAAAGCGGAGATCATCGCCACGCTGGAGCGCCGCGTGCAAGGTCACCCGGACTTTGAGTTAGCCGAATGCCTGCGCAATGTGCACCGCATTGCCGAAATCCGTCTCAACGACAAGTTTGGCTACACACCCACCCAAGGCCAGCAGGTGTGGGACTGGCAGGAGGCGCTGGCCCAACACACTGACGCAGCCTATGTGGGGACCGGCCAACTCACCGTGACCTACCTGACCGATGCGCACCTAGCCTGCGCCCGCCAGATCCAAGCAGATATGCTGGCTGCTGGCTGCGACAGCGCCACCATCGATGCGGTGGGTAATGTGGTGGGGCGCTATGAAAGTGATAGCTACCCGCGCACATCCGACGAGCGCCAAGGCCCTATTTCATCCAAAACCCTGCTGACCGGCAGCCACTATGACACCGTGCGCAACGGTGGCAAGTACGACGGTCGCTTGGGAATTTACGTGCCACTCGCCTGTGTGCAAGCGCTCAAGGCCCGGGGCCAGCGCCTGCCCTATGCGCTGGAAGTAGTGGCCTTTGCCGAAGAAGAAGGCCAGCGCTACAAAGCCACCTTTCTGGGCTCTGGCGCACTCACCGGCGACTTTGACCCCGCCTGGCTGGACCAAACGGACGCAGACGGCATTGCCATGCGCGACGCCATGGCGAAAGCGGGGTTGGATGTGAACGCTATTGGCGCCATCCGCCGCAACCCTGCCGACTACCAAGGCTTTGTGGAGGTCCATATCGAACAAGGCCCGGTGCTCAACGCGCTGGACATTCCGTTGGGCGTGGTCACCTCCATCAACGCCAGCGTGCGTTATGTGGGCGAGATCACCGGCATGGCCAGCCACGCAGGCACGACGCCCATGGGCCAGCGCCGTGACGCCGCCGCTGCGGTGGCCGAGCTGATTTTGCTGGTCGAACACTGCGCCACCCAAGATGGTGACTCGGTAGGCACCGTGGGGCAGCTGCAAGTGCCCAATGGCTCCATCAATGTGGTGCCCGGGCGCTGCACCTTTTCCCTGGATTTGCGCGCACCATCCGATGTGCAGCGCGATGCACTGGAGGCCAAAGTGCTCACCGGCCTGCGCCTGATTTGCGAGCGCCGCGGCCTGCACCACAGCCTCACCCGCACCATGCAAGCCAGCGCCGCGCCCAGCGCGCCCGAATGGCAGCAGCGCTGGGAAGCCGCAGTAACCGCACTGGGTGTACCCCTGCACCGCATGCCCAGCGGCGCCGGCCACGATGCCATGAAGCTGCACACCATCCTGCCGCAGGCCATGCTGTTTGTACGCGGCCAGAATTCCGGCATCAGCCACAACCCGCTGGAATCGACCACCAGCGACGACATGCAACTCGCAGTAGATGCGCTCAGCCACCTGCTGCATCAACTGGCCCAAGAACATACACACCCATGACCACCCCCTACGAACAACTCGACACCTGGATTGACGCGCACTTTGACGAGCAAGTGCGCTTTCTGCAAGAACTGGTGCGCGTGCCCACCGACACCCCGCCCGGCAACAACGCACCGCACGCAGACCGCACCGCCGAGCTGCTGGCCGCCATGGGTCTGCAGGCCGAGAAACACAGCGTGCCCGCCAGTGAAGTGCAGGCTGCCGGCGTGCAAAGCATCACCAATCTGGTGGTGCGCCGCCCTTACTCGGCCGGCGGCATCACCATCGGCTTGAATGCCCACGGCGACGTGGTGCCACCCGGCGAAGGCTGGACGCATGACCCCTACGGCGGCGAGATTGCCGACGGCAACATGTACGGCCGCGCCACTGCGGTCAGTAAGAGTGATTTCTCCAGCTACACCTTTGCGGTGCGAGCCCTCGAATCTTTGGGTCTGCCGCTCAAGGGCGGTGTGGAGTTGCTATTCACCTACGACGAAGAATTCGGCGGCGAACTCGGCCCGGGCTGGTTACTGGAAAAAGGGCTCACCAAGCCAGATCTGCTGCTGGCGGCCGGGTTTTCGTACGAGGTGATCACCGCACACAACGGCTGCCTTCAAATGGAAGTGACCGTACACGGCAAGATGGCGCACGCAGCCATTCCTGAAAGTGGTGTGGACGCCCTGCAAGGCGCGGTGCACATCTTGAACGCGCTGTACGCCCAGAACACGCTCTACAAACAGGTCACGTCGGATGTGGACGGTATCAACCACCCTTACCTGAACGTGGGCCGCATCGAAGGTGGCACCAACACCAATGTGGTGCCCGGCAAAGTGGTCTTCAAACTAGACCGCCGCATGATCCCTGAGGAAAACCCCACTGAAGTGGAAGCCTCCATCCGAAAAGTGATTGCCGACGCAGCAGCCCAAGTGCCCGGCATCTCGGTAGACATCAAGCGCCTGCTGCTGGCCAATTCCATGCGTCCCTTGGCAGGTAACAAGCCATTGGTGGATGCGCTGCAAAAACATGGCGAAGCCTTGTTTGGCGAACCCATCCCCGCCATGGGCACCCCGCTCTATACCGATGTGCGCTTATTCTCTGAGCGCGGCATTCCCGGTGTCATCTACGGTGCTGGCCCCCGCACGGTGCTGGAATCTCACGCCAAACGGGCTGACGAGCGGGTGAGTTTGGACGACCTGCGCAAAGCGACAAAGGTAGTCGCGCGAACGCTATTAGATTTGTTGAAAGGCTGAGGGCCTGACTGCGTCCACTCGCAGCACCCCCACCAACACCCATTAGGAGGTTCGCAGGTATCGAAGTGTTATGGGGCGAGTCACACCCAGATAAACCCCAACATTAGAACCCACCCCCAGCGCGCAGAATGAACTTGGAAAGAGCAATGCCCCAAAGTTGGGCATTCTTCTTGCTTGACCGTTGGCATCCGAAAACCATGAAGGAATTTCCATGAAAAAACGCCAGTTTCTCCACGCGATCGCATTTGCCGCCGCCACAGTGGCCGCCGGTTCTGCCATGGCCCAAAGCACGCCGATCAAGTTCCAGTTGGACTGGCGCTTTGAGGGTCCCTCCGCCTTGTTTTTGACACCTGCGGCCAAGGGCTACTTCAAGGATGCCAGGTTGGATGTGACCATCGACGCCGGCAACGGCTCGGGCGGTGCGGTGACCCGCGTGGCGTCTGGCGCTTATGACATGGGCTTTGCCGATCTGGCTGCGCTGATGGAATTCCACGCCAACAACCCGGATGCACCCAACAAGCCCATCGCCGTGATGATGGTCTACAACGACACGCCCGCTTCGGTGATGGCGCTCAAAAAGTCCGGCATCAAGACGCCAGCCGATTTGAACGGCAAAAAGCTCGGCGCACCCGTGTTTGACGCTGGCCGCCGCGCCTTCCCCATTTTTGCCAAGGCCAACAATGTGAGCGGCGTGCAGTGGACCGCGATGGACCCACCCCTGCGCGAAACCATGCTCGCCCGTGGTGATGTGGACGCGATTACCGGCTTCACCTTCACCTCGCTGTTGAACTTGGAAGCGCGTGGCGTCAAGTCAGAAGACGTGGTGATCCTGCCTTACCCCGAATTCGGCGTGAAGCTGTATGGCAACGCGATCATCGCTTCGCCCAAGATTCTCAAAGACAACCCGGCTGCAGTGAAGGCCTTCCTGGCCGCGTTTGCCAAGGGCGCCAAAGACGTGATCGCCAACCCCTCTGCGGCGATTGCTGATGTGAAGGCGCGCGACGGCATCATCAACGCGGACCTGGAAACACGCCGCCTCAAGCTGGCCATCGATACCGTCATCAACAGCGCCAATGCCCGCGCGGAAGGCTTTGGCCAGGTCAACGGACCGCGCCTGTCGCTGATGGCGTCCCAGGTGTCAGACGCGTTCAACACCAAAACCCGCATCAACCCCGATGTGGTGTGGAATGCCAGCTACTTGCCCTCCAAGGCTGAGCTCAACATCCTGCCCAAGAAATAAGCATGACAACACCAGCATCCCCCTGGTTTGTTGATTTTCAGGATGTCTGGCTTGCCTATAACGATGAGCTGCTGAAGCAGAACCACTTTGCGGTCGAAGCCATCGACCTCAAGGTGCGTAAAGGCGAGTTCATCGCCATCGTCGGCCCATCGGGCTGCGGCAAGTCCACCTTCATGAAGCTGACCACCGGCTTGAAAATGCCCTCCAAGGGCAAGATCCTGATCGACAACGAGCCTGTCACCGGGCCCCTGAAGATTTCCGGCATGGCCTTTCAGGCGCCGTCGTTGCTGCCGTGGCGCACCACCGTGGACAACGTGCTGTTGCCGTTGGAAATCGTAGAGCCCTACCGCAGCAACTTCAAAGCCAAACGCAAGGAATACGAAGAGCGCGCGCGCAAGCTGCTACAAAAAGTGGGCTTGGGCGGCTATGAGGACAAGTTCCCTTGGCAGCTCTCGGGCGGCATGCAGCAGCGGGCGAGTATTTGCCGCGCACTGATCCATGAACCCAAGATGCTCTTGCTCGACGAGCCCTTTGGCGCACTGGACGCGTTCACCCGCGAAGAACTGTGGTGCATCTTGCGCGACCTGTGGACCGAGCAGCAGTTCAACGTGATTCTGGTGACGCACGACCTGCGCGAATCGGTGTTTCTGGCCAACACGGTCTACGTGATGAGCAAGAGCCCCGGCCGCTTTGTGGTGAAACGCGAGATCGACCTGCCGCGCCCGCGCGACCTCGAGATCACCTACACCAAAGAGTTCACCGACATCGTGCACGAGCTGCGCGGGCACATCGGCGCCATGCGCTCGACTGCGCCTGCGGCATCCGGTGCCATTACCCAATAAGGCGGCCCATGACAAACAAACGAGTTGAAGCGTGGGCACCCTGGGTGTTGCTGGTGTTTTTCATTGCCCTGTGGCAAGTGCTTTGTAGCGCGCTGGATGTGTCGGAGTTTGTGTTCCCGAGCCCTTGGCGGATCTGGACGCAGTTCTGGGAGTTCAAAGGCATCATCGCCGGCCACGCATGGCGCACCTTCTGGGTGACCATGGCGGGCTTTGGCATTGCTATTGTGGTGGGTGTGTTGCTGGGCTTTGTAATCGGCAGTTCGCGCCTAGCTTACGCTGCGGTGTACCCGCTGATGACAGCGTTTAACGCGCTGCCTAAGGCGGCATTTGTGCCGATTTTGGTGGTGTGGTTCGGCATTGGCGTGGGCCCTGCCATCCTCACAGCCTTCCTGATCAGCTTTTTCCCGATCATGGTGAACATTGCCACCGGTCTGGCCACCTTGGAGCCTGAGCTCGAAGATGTGCTGCGGGTGCTAGGCGCCAAGCGCTGGGACGTGCTCATGAAAGTGGGCCTGCCCCGCTCCATGCCTTACTTTTATGGCTCGCTCAAAGTCGCCATTACCCTGGCATTTGTGGGCACTACGGTGTCCGAGATGACAGCGGCTAATGAAGGCATTGGTTACTTGCTCATCAGCGCGGGCTCCGCGATGCAAATGGGCTTGGCCTTTGCCGGTTTGGTGGTGGTGGGGGCGATGGCCATGGTGATGTACGAGCTGTTCAGCGCCATTGAAAAGCGCACCACCGGCTGGGCGCACCGTGGCTCGCAGAACCATTGATGTATGGTTTGGCATGCCCGTTTAAGCCTCAACTACCAGGTCGAGAACCAGCGCTGTGTGGCCCGCTATGACCATAGCGGCCCACTCCGGATTTTGCAAAGCCTCTACCCCGAGGGCGACACCATCTGCCACAACGTACTAGTGCATCCGCCCGGCGGCTTGGTCGGTGGTGACACCTTGGAGCTGAATGTGTCGGTCGGCCCCGGAGCACACGGGCTGGTTACCACCCCGGGTGCGACCCGGTTTTACCGCTCGGACGGCCCGGTCGCCACCCAAACTACCCGCCTGCACCTGCAAGAAGACGCGCGCCTGGAATGGCTCCCCCTGGAGGCCATTTGCTACGACGCGTGCAACGCGATCAACAAACTGCAACTGAACCTCGCACCTGGTGCACAGTGCATAGGCTGGGACATCACGGCACTCGGCCTGCCCCATGCCAAGCTGCCTTTTGTGAGCGGTTGGCTCGACCAGCACCTCGAGATACCCGGCGTTTGGCTGGAGCGTGGTCGCCTGCGTGCCGACGACCAACGCTTGATGGACGGGCCCACTGGCCTCGCAGGCCACCGCTGCCTCGCAACTTTGTTTTTTGCAAGTGGCACCCCCTGGAAGCGTTCGGACAAAGAAGCCCTGATCGACCTCGCCCGCGACACCTTGCGGGAGCACCCGCTCGCACCCACCGGCGGCGTAACCAGCCCCAACACCCGCACACTGGTGGTACGGGTGTTGGCACCCACGGTAGAGCCGGCCATGCAGCTCTTGCGCACGGTGCGCCAGCAGTGGCGCGCGCAGGCGTGGCAGATGGCAGGGCAAGATCCGCGCATCTGGGCCATGTAGGTTTTCTGGTCAATCGCGGTTAGCCCCACCATAATGTGTGCAATGGCCGCGATTGACTATGACCTCTCCACCTGCAACGCACTAGTCGTTGACGGGAACCCCACTTCACGCTCCATACTGGTTTCACAGCTGCGCGACTTTGGGGTCGCATCCGTGTCCCAGGCTGCGCGCGCGGTCGATGCGCGGCGGCAGCTGGAGTTCCGGACCTTTGATTTCGTGCTGTGCGAGCAGCACTTCCCGACCGATGCCATGTCAGGCCAGGACCTGCTGGACGACTTGCGGCGCAACCAGCTGCTGCCTTTTTCCACGGTGTTCATCATGATCACCGCAGAGGCCACGTACTCCAAAGTGGCGGAAGCGGCAGAGTCCGCCCTGGATGGCTACATGCTGAAGCCGCACAAAGCCACCCACCTGAGTGAAAGGCTGGCTGCGGCCCGAACGCGCAAGGCGGCCTTGCAAGAGATCTTCACCGCAGTAGAAGAAGAGCGCTTTGAAGAAGCCGCCGCCCTGTGCCTAGAGCGATTTGAAACACGCGCACCTTTCTGGCTCTATGCCGCCCGGGTGGGCGCCGAATTGCTGCTGCGCTTGTCCCGCCCGCAAGAAGCGCAAACCCTCTACAAGGCCGTGGTCACCGCCAAGACCTTGCCTTGGGCCAAGCTGGGGGTTGCCCGTGCCCAGCTGGACGCTGGTCAAATCAACCAGGCCACCACCGCCTTGGAAAAGTTGCTGGGCGAAGATGCGAACTACGCAGATGCCTACGACGTGATGGGCCGCGCCCAGTTTGAGCTGGGGCGGTTCGACAAAGCGCTGGAGACCTACAAGATGGCGGCCTCCTTGACGCCGGCCTCGATCAGCCGAGTACAAAACCTGGCCATGATGACCTACTACAGCGGCGACACCGTGGCTGCAGAGGGTTTGCTGGACAAGACGGTTCGCCTCGGGCTGGACTCCAAAATGTTCGATGCGCAAACCTTGGTCATGCTGGCCTTCACCCGGCTTACGACGGGTGACCGCAAAGGTTTGCAACGCTGCCATGACGACCTGCTGCGCTTGCTCGACCGCGATGATGGCAACCCGCGTTTGCAACGTTTGGCCGATGTGGTGGCCGCACTGAATCTGATCCAGCAGCACCAGTTCGCCAAGGCGGTCGACACCGTGCGCGCAATGACGGGCACCGTGCGGGAAACCTCTTTCGATTTCGAGTCGGCAGGGAACCTGATTGCCCTGATGGCCCAGCTCTCGCACAAGGCGGTTCAGCTCAACGAGCTGGAAGAGACAATTGATGTGATTGGGCGGCGGTTTTGCAGCAACCGCTCGCTCACCGAATTGCTGGCCGCCAGCGCGTCAGCCTACCCGCCTTACGCCGACCGCTTGCGTGCGGCACAAGCCCAGGTCCTCGAATACGCCGAGACGGCTATGGCCCTGAGCCTGAAGGGGGACCCGACCCATGCTGTCAAAAACCTGATCTTGCATGGCCGGGATACCTTGAACCCCCGCCTGATCGACAACGCCTATCAGCTACTGCAAAAACACAGCGCCAAAGTTAACTCGGCAACCGAGCTGATGGACATGGTGCAACAGCTCAAGGCCCGGTGCGGCTCGATTGTGAACCGGGGCTCCCCCGGCGAGCAAAAGCGCCAAGCGGGTGGCTTGGTGTTGCGCACTGGCAAACGTGTGGCGCCGGCCTACATGAAATCCGCAGAGCCCATGCCCCCCGCCGAAGCGGCGGCACCGGACCTGTTGGTACCCGGCATTTAAATCGCCACGAGGCCGCGCACGCCGTCAACTTCCATGTTCTGGCCCATGCCTCGTGCCAGCACCGCGCCGCGCTCCATCACGATGTAGTTATCCGCCAGCTCCTGGGCAAAGTCGTAGTACTGCTCCACCAACAGAATGGCCATGTCGCCCCGGTCAGCCAGCATACGGATGACCCGGCCGATGTCTTTGATGATGCTGGGCTGAATGCCTTCGGTGGGCTCATCCAGAATCAGCACCTTGGGGCCGGCGGCCAACGCGCGCGCAATCGCCAATTGCTGCTGCTGCCCGCCCGACAAGTCGCCCCCCCGGCGGTGCAACATCTGCTGCAACACCGGAAACAACTCAAACAGCTCCGCCGGAATCGGTGTGCCCGCAGGCTTGTAGGCCAAGCCCATACGCAAGTTTTCTTCGACGGTAAGGCGCGCAAAAATCTCGCGGCCCTGAGGCACAAACCCCAGTCCCAAGCGGGCGCGCTCGTAAGGCGTGAGCTTATGGATTTCTTTGCCATCCATCGAGATGCTGCCGGACTTGATGGGCACCAGCCCCATCAACGATTTGAGCAGCGTCGTTTTGCCCACACCGTTGCGGCCCAAAATGACCTTGACCTTGCCCACCTCGGCCTCCAGACTGACGTCCCGCAGGATGTGGGAGCCGCCGTAGTACTGGTTGATGTTTTTTACTTCAAGCATAGTGTTCTCTTACCTGTGCAATTTTTCGCAGGGCCGCCCCAATGCTCTGAGCCGCTTGGCGGTCAGCCCCGAAGGGAAAAATTAGCCCCCTTGGGGGGCAGCGACCCGTGCAACGGTGGAGCGTGGGGGCTTTCATCTGCCCAAATAAACTTCAATCACACGCTCATCGGCCTGCACCTGATCCAGCGTGCCCTGGGCCAACACCGAGCCGTCACACAGCACAGTGACGATGTCGCTGATGGTGCGGATAAAGCTCATGTCGTGCTCCACCACCATCAACGAGTGCTTGCCCTTGAGGGTCAAAAACAGCTCGGCGGTGCGCTCGGTTTCCTCGTCGGTCATGCCGGCCACTGGTTCATCCAGCAGCAGCAACTTGGGATCTTGCATCAGCAACATGCCGATCTCCAGCCATTGCTTCTGGCCGTGGCTCAGATTGCCGGCCTGCCGCCCCACACTGTCAGCCAAGTGGATGGTGTGCAGGATCTCTGCCAGCCGGTCCCGCTGGGCAGAGTCCAGCTTGAAAAACATGGAGGCTTTGACGCCCTTATCCGTCTTCAAGGCCAGCTCCAGGTTCTCGAACACCGTGAGTTGCTCAAACACCGTCGGCTTCTGGAACTTGCGCCCAATGCCCAACTGTGCGATCTCTGATTCTTTGTAGCGCAACAAATCGATGGTGCTGCCAAAAAACACAGTGCCGCTGTCGGGCCGGGTTTTGCCGGTGATGATGTCCATCATCGTGGTCTTGCCCGCGCCGTTGGGGCCGATGATGCAACGCAGCTCTCCGGGCGCAATGTCCAAACTCAAGCCGTTGATCGCCTTGAAGCCATCAAAACTCACGTTCACATCCTCCAGATAGAGGATGCGCCCGTGGGTCACATCTACCTCGCCTTGGCTGGCGAGGCGGCCGAAACCAGCGGTACGGCCGCCGGACTCTGTCTGGGCAGTTTGCCCGGCCAGTGCGGCCAGGCGCGCTTCGACCCGGCGTGCGCCTTGTTCCAACAGATCGGGAGTCATGCCTTCCCTCCCTTCAGTTTCTTGATCAAGCCCACCACGCCATCGGGCAGGAACAGGGTGACACCGATGAATAGCGCCCCCAGAAAGTACAGCCAAAACTCGGGGTAGGTCACAGTGAGCCAGCTCTTGGCGCCGTTGACGATAAAGGCGCCGACAATCGGCCCGATCAGCGTCGCCCGCCCACCCACCGCGGCCCAGATAGCAATCTCAATTGAGTTGGCCGGGCTCATCTCACTCGGGTTGATGATGCCGACCTGCGGCACATAGAGCGCGCCGGCCACGCCGCACATCATGGCCGAGATGGTCCAGATGGTGAGCTTGTAGCCCAAGGTGGAGTAGCCGCTGAACATGACACGGCTCTCCGCATCCCGCACCGCCTGCAGCACCCGCCCGAACTTGCTGCCCACCAGCCAGCGGGCCATCAAGAAAAACAGCAGCAAGGTGACAGCCGTCATCACAAACAGGGTCATGCGCATGCTGGAGGTCGCAATCGGAATGTCCAGAATCCGCTTGAAATCGGTGAAGCCGTTGTTGCCACCGAAGCCGGTTTCATTGCGAAAGAACAGCAACATGGCCGCAAACGTCATAGCCTGGGTGATGATGGAGAAATACACCCCCTTGATGCGCGAGCGGAAAGCAAAGTAACCAAACACAAAGGCCACCAGCCCCGGCACGGCAACCACCAAAAACAGCGTGGCACCGAAGCTGCCGGACAGTGCCCAGTGCCATGGCAGCTCTTTCCAGTCCAGGAACACCATGAAGTCCGGCAGGTTGCTTTTGTAGTTGCCGTCCAGCCCGATCTGGCGCATCAGGTACATGCCCATGGCATAGCCACCGAGTGCAAAGAACAGGCCGTGGCCGAGGCTCAAGATCCCTGTGTAACCCCAGATCAAGCCCATCGCGAGGGCACAAATCGAGTAGCACATGATCTTGGCCGTGAGTGCCACCGCAAAGTCGCTCAGGTGTAGCACACTGCCCTCCGGCACCATCAGGTTCAAAACCGGCACCAAGGCGCACAACACGATCAGCGCGGCCAGCCACGCGACCCAGCCGGTGCGGGACAACAGGGGTTGGGGAGTAGGTAAGGTGATGTTGCTCATGCTTCTGCGCTCCGGCCCTTCATGGCAAAAATGCCTTGCGGACGCTTCTGGATAAAGATGATGATGAAGACCAGTACCGCAATCTTGGCCAGCACGGCGCCCGTCCAGCCTTCCAGGAATTTGTTCAAAACACCCAGGCCCATGGCGGCGTAAACCGTGCCCGCCAGTTGGCCCACGCCACCGAGCACCACCACCATGAACGAGTCCACGATGTAGCCTTGGCCCAAGTCCGGCCCGACGTTGCCCACCTGGCTGAGCGCGCAGCCTGCCAGCCCGGCAATACCGGAGCCCAGTGCAAAGGCATAGGTGTCAATGCGGGCCGTGTTCACGCCCATGCAACTGGCAATCGGGCGGTTCTGAGTCACACCGCGGACAAACAGGCCGAGTCGTGTTTTTTCAATCAAAAACCACACGCCAGCCAGTACAGCCACTGCGAAGCCCACAATCACCAAGCGGTTGTAGGGCAGCGAGAGGTTGCCCAGCAGTTGCACACCGCCGCTCATCCAGCTCGGGTTTTCCACACCCACGTTTTGCGCACCAAAGAGGGTGCGCACCAGCTGCATCAGCATCAGGCTGATACCCCAGGTAGCGAGCAAGGTTTCGAGCGGGCGGCCATAGAGAAAACGGATCACGCTGCGCTCCAGGGCCGCGCCCACCAGCGCCGATGCCATGAACGCCACCGGTACCGCCGCCAGCAAGTACCAGTCGAATGCGCCGGGCAGGTATTTTTGGAACAGCACCTGCACCACATAAGTGGCGTAGGCGCCAATCATCATCAGCTCGCCGTGGGCCATGTTGATCACGCCCATCAAGCCGTAGGTAATCGCCAGCCCCAGAGCCACCAGCAGCAAGATGGAGCCCAAGCTCACGCCGCTAAAAATGGCGCCCAGGCGGTCGCCCCAAGCCAGACGCGCCTCCACGGCACCCAAGCCTTTTTGCAGTGCGGCTTTGACGGCACCATCTGTCTCCGCCTGCAGGCGCTCTACGAGCAGTGTTTTGGTAGCGGCTTGGGCGCTGGTGCCGAGTTCAGTGGCAGCGGCCAAACGCTCGGTAGGGTTGTCACTGCCCAGCAGCGCGGCAGCGCGCAGTTGCTGCAGGGCCTCTTTCAAAGCGGGTTCTGTCTCGGTGGCGAGCGCCTTCTCCAGCAAAGGCAGCTTGCCGGTATCGACCTGGCCACCCAGTGTTTGAATGGCGGCACGACGTATCGCCACCTCTGGCGACAAGAGCTTGACCGCGGCCAGCGCGGTGTCGAGCTCGCCGCGCATGCGGTTGTTGTTCATCACGTCTTCCGCCGTGTCCGGCACGGTGACCTCGGCCAGCGTGACCGGGTCGAGGCCTTTGCCATCGATCACCATCACCGGAACCTCGCCCACGAGCTTGACGGCATCATCGGACAGCGCCTGGATAAAGCGCACGGTGCGCGCATCAGCGCTCTCCACCGCCTTCTGCAATGCCGCCACACGCGCATCGCTCTCACCAATTGCAATAGCTTTTGCCTCGTCAGCGCTCAGAGCGCTTGCGCGAGTAGCTATCAAAAGCATAGCAATTGTGAGCAACTGAAGTAATTTTTTTGGCATACGCCAATCTCTCCGGGGTAAAAACAACAAGCCGCCACGCCCTTTTCAAGGCTGTGGCGGCTCTGGCTAAACGCTAGCCTCTCCCTGCCGACGCCTTATTTCTTTGCGGGCTCATCAGGCTTCTTGTCGTTGCCTTCGATGTACGGAGACCATGGCTTGGCTTTCACAGGGCCCGGAGTTTTCCAGACCACGTTGAACTGGCCGTCGGCCTTGATCTCGCCGATGAACACGCTCTTGTGCAAGTGGTGGTTTTTCTCATCCATCTTGGACACGATGCCGCTGGGTGCCTTGAAGGTCTGGCCGGCCATGGCGGCGATCACTTTGTCGGTGTCGGTGGACTTGGCCTTCTCGACGGCTTGTTTCCACATGTTGATACCGATGTAAGTGGCTTCCATCGGGTCGTTGGTCAAAGGCTTGTCCTTGTGACCGGCAATACCCTTGGCCTTGGCGTAGTCAGACCACTTTTTGATGAACTCGGTGTTGGCAGGGTTCTTGATGGATTGGAAGTAATTCCATGCCGCCAAGTGACCGACCAAAGGCTTGGTGTCTACACCGCGCAACTCTTCTTCGCCCACCGAGAAGGCCACCACGGGCACGTCTTTGGCTTTCAGGCCGGCGTTGCCCAGTTCTTTGTAGAAAGGCACGTTGGAGTCGCCGTTGATGGTGGACACCACCGCGGTCTTGCCACCAGCGCTGAATTTCTTAATGTCAGCCACGATGGTCTGGTAATCGCTGTGGCCAAACGGGGTGTATTTTTCGTCGATGTCAGACTCTTTCACGCCCTTGGACTTCAGGTAGGCGCGCAGGATCTTGTTGGTCGTGCGGGGGTACACATAGTCGGTACCCAACAGCACCCAGCGCTTGGCGCCGCCACCTTCTTTGCTCATCAGGTAGTCGACTGCGGGAATGGCTTGCTGGTTAGGCGCAGCACCGGTGTAGAACACGTTTTTGGACAGCTCTTCACCTTCGTATTGAACAGGGTAGAACAACAGGCCGTTCAAC